>NZ_CAKLPX010000004.1:0-300000 GCF_923077115.1 Sinobacterium norvegicum | reverse complement strand
AACAAGGCGCTTAAGCATCAGGTAACGACTGAGGCGCAACAGCAGTTAAACAGCACCACAATATTTGCCAGCAATACCTCGACGCTGCCAATCAGCGAATTGGCCACCCACAGTGTCTCTCCAGCTCATTATATTGGCCTGCACTTTTTCTCACCGGTGGACAAAATGCCATTGGTTGAAATTATCTGCGGCGAGCAGACCAGTGATGAAACGCTGGCCAAGGCTTATGATTTCGTTAAACAGCTACGCAAGACACCTATCGTGGTCAATGACAGCCGTGGGTTCTACACCTCACGCGTCTATGAAATTTATCAGGATGAGGCCGGTTGGTTACTTGAGGATGGCGTTAAGCCAGCGCTGATCGAGAACCTGGCACAACAAGCAGGCATGCCAGTAGGACCATTGGCCGCCAATGATGAAGTCGCTCAGCAGCTTTTATTGGATATCAAAAAGGCGACAAAACTGGCGCTGGAAGAGGCCGGTAAAAGCTATGACACCAACCGTGCGCCCTACCAGTGGCTGGAGCGTATGGTCAATGAACACGGTCGTTCGGGCCGCGCACATGGCGGTGGTTATTACGACTATCCGCAGGGTGAAAACAAGCGCCTATGGCCAGAGCTTAGTAACATCCAGCCGCAGCAGACACAGGATATTTCTTACCAAGATATCCAAGATCGCCTGCTGTACTGTCAATCGCTTGAAGCCATTCGATGTTTGGAAGAAGGTGTTTTGCGCAGCGTAGAAGATTGCAATATTGGCTCCATTCTCGGCCTAGGTTTCCCGCGTTATACCGGTGGTCACCTGCAGTTTGTTAACAGCGTCGGTGTAAGAAAGTTTGCTGAACGCGCACAGGATCTGGCAAACCGCTTTGGCGACAGATTCACCCCGCCAGCGTTATTACTACAAATGGCCGAAGCTGGTACACAGTTTTAATGTGTGTGCCTAGTTCAACTATTCAAGTGGAGAGTTCACTGTGCAGCGTTTAGGTTTTAATGAAGAGCACACCATGTTCCGCGATGCGTTTCGCAGCTTTGTCGAAAAAGAAGTTGTACCGCATCAAGAGCAGTGGCGTGAGGATGGTATCGTCTCGCGCGAGGTGTGGCGTAAGGCAGGTGAAAACGGCTTCCTACTGTATTGGGCAGACGAACAATACGGCGGCTTAGGTCTGCGTGATTTTCGTCTTTCTCAAATCATGATGGAAGAGATGGCCCGTGTCGGTGAGACCGGGTTCTACTTGCATTTGCATGGTTCACTGGTCGCACCCTATATCGACAAGTTTGGTAACGACGAGCAGAAGTCACGCTTATTGCCCGGTTGCATCAGCGGCGAGAAAATTCTCGCCATTGCCATGACGGAACCCGGCGCAGGCAGCGATCTTCGCGGTATGAAGACCACCGCCGTTGACTGTGGTGACCACTACAAACTCAACGGCAGCAAGACATTTATCTCCAATGGCATACTTGCCGATTACGTCATCGTGGCGGCAAAGATTCAAGTTGAAGGTAAAGAGAAAATCGGTTTGTTAGTCGTCGAACGCGATATGCCCGGCTTTGAACGGGGTCGCAATCTCAATAAAATGGGTTTGAAATCTCAGGATACCGCCGAGCTATTTTTCAACGACGTGACAATCCCCAAGGCTAATTTATTGGGCGACCCAGGTCGAGGCTTGAACTATATGATGGAATGTCTCGCCGAAGAGCGACTGATTGTATCGTGTATTAACCATGCCTCTGCTCAGTCGGCCTTTGACTGGACCCGTGACTATGTCAACGAACGACAGGCGTTTGGTCAAGCGGTTGCAGAGTTTCAAAATACACGATTCAAAATGGCCGAGATGGCCACCGAGTTAGATATTTGTCAGGTCTATATCGATCGCTGTGTCGAAGCCTTGAATGACGATCAACTCAGTGCCGAAGACGCAGCCAAAATAAAATTATTTTCCAGCGAAATGCAGGGCCGTGTTGTCGATGAATGCCTGCAGTTATTCGGTGGTTATGGCTTTATGGATGAGTACCCCATTAGTCAGGCCTACTGTGATGCGAGAATTACCCGTATCTTTGGCGGCACCTCGGAAATTATGAAAGAAATTATCGCAAGATCTTTAGGTCTGGCGTAGCAGTACAATCAGCCAGTTTTGGCAACAAGCTCAATGGTTGATTTTGAGAGTACAGCGGTATGAAATTGCACAAGGCAACGTGCATTAAATAATAAAAATAGAAAAGTGTAGCCAGTGCTATGCCAATCAGTAGGAGATTATAATGGGAATGTTAAACGGAAAAACAGCTGTCGTAGTTGGCGCCTCAGGCGATCATAACTTTGGCTCAGCCATCGCTCGACGTCTGGCAGAAGAAGGCGCCAATGTCGTTGTTTCAGCTCGCCGAAAGGAGAAACTTGAAACACTGGCCTCGGATATTAATGGCCTGGCAGTATCCTGTGATATGGGTGATGAGTCGCAAATTGAAGCATTATTTGCTCGCGCCACTGAGGTCTACGGCGGTGTAGATATTGCGGTGAACTCGGCCGGTATTTATTCAATGGGCATGATCAGCGAATTAACCGCTGAGTCTATTCGCCCCACCCTAGAGGTGAGTTTTATCGGTGCATTGCTGTTCTTTAAACACGCAGCAGCGGCAATCAAGGAAGACGGATCTGTTATTACCATCTCGTCACTCACCGCCCGTATTCCTGGTGAAGGCATGGCGACTTACTCCGGTGCTCGAGCGGGTATCGATTACGCCATCAAGGTTGCAGCACAGGAATATCAGCAACAGCGTATTCGCTTTAATTCGATAGCCGCTGGCCTGATTAACACCGACATGACCGGTGACCTTTTCACCATGGATGCCATTATCCAAGCTCACGTGAGAGAAACACCAGCCGGCAGAATGGGAACGCTGGATGACATGGCAGAGTCGGCATTGTTTTTAGCGGATGACAAACGATCTGGCTTTATTAATGGCCAAGTCATCGACTTATCCGGTGGTTTACAAATGGGACATCTACCGCGCGTGTAGATCTCGTTAATCACATTTTTGACTGCGGCGAGCCAATAATTGCTCGCCCTGAACATAATAATAATTGGAAAATACCATGGCTAAAACACAGGGTTATGAAGACGTTACTGTCTATGAATTATCTGACGAACGTGAACAAGAGCTGCTTGATAAGCAGAACGAATGTAATTTTATTTGGACCAATAAAGCCGGCCACGGCCTGGGCGTCATCATGAACTATGTCGCCAAGGACGGTTCTATCTGGCTGACGGCGACCAGTCAGCGGGCAAGAATTAAAGCGCTGCGCCGTGACCCGCGTGCGTCGGTGGTTATTTCAAGCATGGGTACCGACATGGGTGCAGGCAAAACCATTACCTATAAGGGCGTGGTTAAAATACATGAAGATCAAGCCACCAAAGATTGGTTTTACCCGGCCATGGCCGATGTAATATCACCCTACCCAGCCCCGACACCTGAGGCTGCAATGGTACACTTGGATACCCCGCTACGCGTTGTTTTAGAGTTAGTACCGGAGAAAACAATTAAGTTTGACGGTGATAAGATTTCTCAAGCATCGTATACCGGCAAGGTGCCAGGCCAAGAAGTCTAAGTCTTAACATCTCTTGGTAAGCCGGTACTGGCTTTGTCAGTACTGGCTATTAGAATCACGGATAGATTATGCCAGGCCATCACATTGAAACAGTAGGGTGTGTTGTGAAGATATTCAGTCAAATTAAATTTCTAACGTTGATGGTTGTCGGTATTATTAAAGGGCAATCTGAACGGCGCAAACACACCTTTAAAAGCTATCAATATGCCACACGAGATGGCCTCCCCCTCAAGCTTGATTTATTTCTCCCGAACAACAGCGACAATAAAGCCACACCATTAATCATCTGGTTTCACGGCGGCGGTTGGCAGGTGGGGAGCAGAGAATCCATTGAACTCGCTGCGCTGAAGCAACTGTCACGAGGCTTTGCCCTGGCCAGCGTCAGCTATAGCCTTAGCGATGCCGCTCAATGGCCTGTCCAAGCCCATGAGTGCAAGGCTGCTGTGCGTTGGTTACGTGCCAACGCCAAGCGATTCAATATCAACTCCGAACAGTTTATCGCCTGGGGTATGTCAGCGGGTGCTCACACCGCCTGCATACTCGGTACCAGTGCCGATGATGAGTTTCTCAACGGCAGCTTGGGCGAGTGCAACAATCAATCAAACCATATTCATGCAATGATTGCCTTTTATCCACCAACAGATTTTCTTAATGTCGGCGACTTCGACGGCTTGATTGATTATCAAGATGAGGATTCACCGATAGGCCGACTCCTCGGTCATCAGGCCGTGGCCGGTGATCCGCTGACAGCCAGCACCAATCCAATAGCCTATGTAAATCAGCAATCGGTACCGGCATTATTACTGCATGGCGATGACGATCCGGTGGTACCGCTGCTGCACAGTGAGTTGATGCACCAGGCTTTGTTAGCACATGATATCCCCTCAGAGTTTTATCATTATCGCGGCTATACCCATGGCGATTATCGCTTCAGCCAGGGTGATGCACTAGCCCGAGTACAGCATTTTTTAGCCAAAGTTACCGATGATTCCACCGTATCAAAGGCAATACCTAGCGCCGATAACTGAGTGTACAGTGCTCTAACATCTTCATTGGCAGCAAAAAAACAGATAAATTGCATATTACAATACAGTCAGGGTTGACTGTTTTTTAATGTTGCGCCATAATAAATCAAAACAATCACAACTGACTGTTTTTAGTGCTGCAACATAATCATTTAAAACGAGTTATGGAGATTTTTCGTGATTTCACCAAAAGATAATAACAAAACACTGCCAGAGATGACTCTCTTCGACAGCGAAACGCTTAAATGCCCTTACCACTACGACAAAACATTACGTGATACCAGTCCTGTCTACCAGGATCCTGAGTCTGGTGTCTATGTCGTATCCACCTACGATCTAGTACGTGAAGCGCATAAGGCGCCGGAAGTTTTCTCCAATGAATTCACCCTGGCCCTGGGTGCTAATCAAGAGCTGGACGAAGATATTGCCGAGGCAATGTCCCGCACTTATGATCTGGGAAAAGGCACGTTGGTGACCATTGATGACCCAGCGCATAAAACCTACCGCGACGAGCTTAAATCTTTTTTCTTGGCTAACAATGTTGCTAAGTATCGCCCATGGATTGAAGACCTAGCAGATACACTTTTCTCAACACTGCCTAAAAACGAGCCGTTCAATTTCATTGAGAACTTTACTCGACCTTTACCACTTTCCGTTATTATGCACGTCTTAGGCATGCCATTAAGCATGCGCGATCAGGCGTTTAAATGGACTGTCGATAACGTCACCACGCTCTCTCAAGTTGGCGACAAAGAAACCTTATTAGCTGCCCATGCTGGCCTTAAAGACGAATACGATTGGTTTGTTGATGCGTTGAACGACCGCAGAGAAAACCCACGTGATGACTTGATTACCTTCATCTCGCAAGCCACCTTCGAGGGTCGTCCATTAACCATCGAAGAGCAACTCTCGCACTGTACGCAGTTCATGGTAGCCGGTAACGAAACAACGACAGCGACCCTGGCCGAAAGCATGCGTCAGCTTTGCCTCAACCCCGATCAACAGAAAATGATTCGCGAAGATCTGTCATTGATACCCAATCTTGTTGACGAGTCATTGCGTATTGCATCACCCACATCAAATATGTGGCGTATTTGTAAGAGCGACTACGAGCTTGGCGGTACTACCATCCCTGCTGGTTCAACAGTACTACTTAAATATTTCTCATCAAACCACGATGAAAAAATGTTTGACGAGCCTCTGAAGTTCGACGTGACACGCAAGAATGTTAAGCGTCATATTGCCTTCGGTTTCGGTTCTCATGTCTGTATTGGTCAGCATTTGTCAAAATTAGAAATGACGATTGCCTGGGAAAGACTGTTTGCCAATAGCAGTAATTTCCGCCTTGCCGAAGCCGATGAGGATCTCGAGTATATGCCTAATATTTTATTGCGCGGGCTGGAAGAAATTCGCGTGGTTATCGAGCCATAAATCGTTACAGGCGTCGGTCATTTGGCTGGCGCTGAATAGCTTTACATTTAGGTCTTTTCAGCCGCTATCCTTAAACTTGGTCAGGATGGTGGCTTTTTTGGTTTGAATTTTTTTTTGTAAAAATTATAGTGCTCGACAATGTTTAACATTGTCGAGCACCCTAAAAGTACTAGCTGTTTTCTAAGGCAGCAGTTGTCATTTCACGCATTTTTCCACCGTCAAATTTGATCGATTTCTCTGGTACAACCTCAATAATAATTCGGCAATCGGTATCCAGTAGCTTGGCAAAATCTTCCGGCGTTGGTGCAGGGCTGTGCACACTGCGTGAAAAATCAGGATAGAACCAGTCCTTGGTCGCCTGATCGCGATGCAATACTGCAGTGCCTTTAAAGGTAATTGACTGGCTGACATCGATGTCGGTGCCAGCACTGGATATCACCACACTGCAACGGGGGTCACGGGCCAATGCCTTCATACGCGCCCGCTGCTCAGTCGCAGTACACCAGATACGACCGTTACGCCAAATGTAACTCATTGTCACGCCAACACCGTGGCCAGATTTATTGCTCCAGATAAACGTTAATTCATTTTGCTTCTGCAGTAATAACTCTTCTTTTGAGGCCGTTAAGCCATACATTGTTACGTCGTCGTAGTTTTCTACTTTTTCAGAACTCATCCGCTATCACTCCGTTTGCTACTCGATTTACGTTTTAACTTTATTATCTTATTTAGTGTTACTCAGCACGTTTACTCACCCTTAATATTCCTTTAATATCAAACAAACCGTACGCACTGACTGTTTCTTAGTCAGGCTATCACGGCTTGATTTTTTTGCAATGCTTGACGGGGTTTTTCCGGCGTATATAGCTTGCCTTTGCCCGTCGTCATGGCACGATAGACAGATTGACGACATCATCAAATTCAGCAATCGAAATACAGTTTGTCTTAAGTTATCTAAAATAATAATTACACTAGAGAGGTAGAACGGATTATGGATAGAGTAGCGAACAAGGTGGCGATAGTCACAGGTGCAGCATCGGGCTTAGGCCTGGCAATTACTAAGCGCTTATCCCTGGAGGGCGCCACAGTCATCATGGTTGATATTAATGAAGCACTGGGTAATACCGCCGCCGCCGATATCGCACAGGCCAGCTTTTACCGTATGGATGTAACCTCAGAACAAGCATGGCAGACACTGGCCGATCAGGTCATATCCGAACACGGCCAACTTGACGTGTTAGTAAACTGTGCCGGTATTGCCGAGTTGGCGACCATTGAAGACACCACAGAGGCCCTTTGGCGCAAAGTGAACGCCGTGGGGACAGACGGCACCTTTTTCGGCTGTAAGCACGCCCTGCGCGTCATGAAGCCCAAGGGTCGCGGCTCTATCATCAATATGTGTTCGACGGCTTCTATTATGGGAGCCCCCTTGGTGTTCGCCTATGCAGCCTCCAAAAGCGCCATTCGTGGCATGACTAAATCTATTGCCTGCTTAAGCACCCAGGCCGGTTACGGTATTCGCTGTAATTCGGTTCATCCCGGCAATATGGAAACCCCCATGCTGATCGAAATGCAGACTACCTTCGCCGAAATAGACCCTGTTACTGCTGAAGAAATGTCGGGTATTTGGGTTGGTCAACCGGATGATGTGGCCAATATGGTGCTGTTTTTAGCCTCGGATGAATCCAAGGCCGTCAACGGTGCAGAAATGGTTGTGGACAATGCCACCACGATTACTGAGGGCGCGGTGCCCATGACCGGTGCCGCGGGTTAACCGCTGAATAGGATGACACAACATGTCTGATACAAATGCATTATTACTGCAGCAGTCGTTGATCGATAGCTGTAATGCCTACGCTGAAGGTATTGATAGCAAGAACTGGGCAATGGTTCGCGCCTGCTTCGATGACCAGGTAGCACTGGATTACGGTGAGCTGAGCGCCGCCGGTGGAGCCCCTGATGTTTTACAGTCGGCAGACGATTGGGTCAAGGTATTGCAGAGTGCTATCAATGGCTTTGACATCACTCGCCATACGATGACGAACCATCGTATCAGCCTCGAGGGTGATACGGCTTGCTGTAGAGTCTATCTCGATGCCGATCACGTGATCTTTAGTCACCCAGAGCTTTTACACGCACTGGATGGCGATGTCGTTCGTCTGGTCGGAGAGTACACTAATCACTATCGACAGACCGATGCCGGCTGGAAGATAATCCGGTCAAAATTGGCGGTACATTGGACCTCTGGTGAGGCCGAACTGTTTGCCCGCTCGGCACAAAGAGCGGCTGAAAACGCCGCCTAAGATGGCTGTTGGCCGCGAGCTAGTCTTGTGCTCGCAGCCAAGTTCTTAACAACTAACACATTATATCAGCGCTTTTTTAGCGCATAAAAAAAACGCCATAGCCTTTCGGCTATGGCGTTTTTTGTCGACTTCGGTCGTTTATAAACCGAGTACCATCTTGGCGATGATATTTCGCTGAACCTCCTGTGAGCCACCGAAAATAGACGCTGCGCGTGTATTAAGATAACTCGGCACCACTGAGCTAATGAAATCTTCACGATAACCGGTGTTATCTGCCGGCGGAGTCATCGCCACACCTTCGTAGCCGATGACTTCCACCGCCAATTCACTGACTGCCTGCTCAATATCCACCGCCGTAACCTTCATGATAGAAGACTCAGGGCCGGGGTTACCGCCACTGCTAACGTCAGATAAAATGCGAAGCTCGGTGATTTCCAATGCCTTAAGATTGATCTCGATACGGGCAACCTTCTCTTGGATGCTACCGCTGCTGTCAAAGCTTGGATTTTTCGCTTTTTGTTCACCGATTAATGATTTCAGGTGATTGAGTTCATAGGTGATGCGGGGTGAATAAAAGCCGCCGCCGCGCTCAAATTCCAACAGATACTTGGCGTAGGTCCAGCCCTTGTTTTCCTCGCCAATACGGTTGGACTTTGGTACTCGCACGTCCTGGAAAAACACCTGATTCACTTCGTGATCGCCGGCCATAGTAATAATCGGGTCGACCTTAACACCTGGGGTATTCATGTCGATCAGTAGGAAACTGATTCCCTTTTGTGGCCGTTCGCTATTGTCAGTTCGCACCAAGCAAAAGATATGGTCGGCATAGTGAGCGTGGGTAGTCCAAATTTTAGAACCGTTGAGAATATAATCATCACCGTCGGATTCCGCCTTCAGTTTCAAGCTGGCCAAGTCAGAGCCAGAGCCAGGCTCAGAGTAACCTTGACACCAGTAATGCTCGCCACTGAGGATCTTCGGTAGATACTCTTCTTTTTGCTCTTCGGTGCCAAACGCCATAATAACAGGCGCTAACATCAGCAACCCGAGTGGAATGAGCATGGGGGCGCCAGCGAGATAACACTCTTTACTGAAAATATACTTTTCAGCAGGCGTCCAATCTGTGCCGCCTCGCTCTACCGGCCACTGTGGCACGGCCCAGCCTTTTTTAACGAGGATCTCCTGCCACTCTAGCGCAATAGCCTTGTCGACAAACACCGAACTGTTATTGCCGGTGGCCTGAACAATATGGGCAGGGAGGTGATCATTGAGAAACTGTCTGACTTCATCCTGAAACTGAAGTTCACTCTCGGTGAAATTTAAATTCATCGGTTTAACCTGTAAATTTATTGCGACTGATTAACTGTCTGTTTGGGTTTCGTCGGTCATCGCCCAAGCGATACCACGCCTGAGCAACTCGTAGAATTCTTCGGTCTTCCAAGCGCCATGTTCGGGGGCGGGGTATTCCTCGATCAACGGCTGCATGTCATATTTTCCACGACAATGTCCCAGTGTCAGATACAGCACCTGACCCTTGCCATAGGGGTGGATGTAGAGGACAGGCTGAATAGCGTCTTCTTTCATCCAGCTGTCGGAGAGAAACTCCTCGACCGGCTCAGACCATTCGGTGTGAAGTAACGTCTGGTATTCACCGTGGAATTCACACAGGTACAGTTCGTCATCTACGGTAAAGGTCGGAATATCTTTAACCAGCGGGTGATCGGGCTCGGTCGCCTGTACTTGATATTCCTGAATAGGTGGGTGGGCCATAAATTGGCTGCCCAGCATTTCCATGAAAGGCTTGTTCTCTTCTGGGCACTCAACCGTAAAGCTGCCATCCTCTTTGGTCAGGAAGCGTAGAATTGAGTTGGTGCCATGCAATGCAAACCATTTCTTGCCGCTGCGCATATAGTCGCATAGGCGTTCCGTTTGTTCGGCAGTAGGAATGATATCGCAGGTATAAGTGATCAGAAAATCCGAGGCGCAGATGGCGTCGATATCACTGAAATCTTCACTGACTCGCACTTTAATCTGGCTTTGCTCAGCCAGTAACTTCATGATTTCTAGTCGCGCATAGTCGATATTGTGGTACTTGCCGCCGGCGATGAAATACACATCGATACGATCGCTCTTTGACATGGGTTGATACCTTACTTTAAATAAGAGGCTGGCCAGGCTGGTGTGCTACCAGCCTGGCTATCGGGGCCATTGTTGTTATCGCTGGCCGTGACTGTTTACAGCTGAACGCGCTTGGTGAAACCACCGTCGGCGACAAGGTTGACGCCGGTAATCAGGCTGGCAGCTGGGCTGGCCAAGAAAGCAACCGTATTGGCAATCTCTTCTGCACTGCCCATGCGACCCTGTGGAATTTGGGCAACAGTGTCATTATAAAGATCGGCCATATTTTCTTTGATGTACTCCCAGGCACCCCCCTCAATATACACAGGACCCGGTGACACACAGTTAACGCGAATACCCTGAGGAGCCAGAGCTTGGCTAAGCTGTTTGCCGTGGATGACTAAGGCGCCCTTGAGTGCATTGTAGGGCTGCGGCCCCATAAAGGTTTCCACCCCAGCGGTGCTGGAGATAATAACGACAGAGCCGGCCGATGACTTTTCCAGGTATGGCATGGCCGCTTCGATACCGCGGGTAGTGCCTAACACATCGATGTTAATGCCGTTAATCCATCCTTCATCTGACATATCACCGCCGCCGGCGCTGACATTGGGTACAAAGATATCTAAGCCGCCGAGTTCATCAGCAGCGCTGGCAACCCATGCCTGATATGACGCCTTATCGGCTACATCGACAACGGCACCGGTAACTTTTACGCCCTTGGCGCTGAGTTCAGCGACGGCAGTGTCAACCTCTGCCTGGTTGCGAGAACAGATGGCTAAATCAACGCCCTCGTCAGCCAGCAAGTTAGCGATGGCACGGCCAATGCCGCGAGTAGAACCTGTAATCAGGGCTTTTTTTCCAGATAGTCCGAGGTCCATAGTGCTCTCCTAAAAATGCCGCAACGGTTCCACTTCGATGCCGTTCGCGGGCTGTTGTTATTGTTATGACTCAATCAGTGACTGAAATCACGGTATCAAAGCTAAAAAACAAAAACAATCAGAATTGACTGTTTATTTTCTGTGGGCTAGTGTGGATCACAGAAGTGGTGGAAAAACACCGCTAAGTAATAATAAAAAATTGAGGCTGAGATAACACAATGAAAGCAGCGGTATTCAAAGAAGTTGGACAACCCTTACACGTAGAACAGGTTGCCGATCCGGCTCCTGAGTCATCAGAACTGGTGGTAAAAGTCTCCTATTGCGGCGTCTGCGGCACTGATTTACACGCCACCCGAGAAGGCCTGACCACCGCTTGCTGTGATCAGATATTAGGTCATGAGTATGTCGGCGAAATTGTCGAAGTGGGCCGCGAATCATCAGGCAACTGGAAGGTCGGTGATCGCGTTTGCGCCATGCCCTTTATCGCCTGCGGCAAATGTTTACCCTGTGCCTCGGGGAAATTTTTCCAATGTGCCAATAAGAAAGTTTCCGGTGTGGACGATCAGGGCGGCTTTGCCGAGTTTGTCACCACCGGCAGTCGTGAGACCTTGATTCTGCCCGATGAGCTAGACCTACAAACAGCCACCTTAGTGGAGCCACTGGCCGTCAGTTTGCACGCCGTTCGGGTTGCGCAACTCACCGCTGGCAGCCGTATTCTTATCATGGGAGCGGGCCCAATTGGCCTTACCACGGCACTGTGGGCTAAGTTTTTTGGCGCCCGCGACATCATCGTCAGCGAATTAGCAGACAGCCGGGCCGAGCTGGCCAAGAAGATGGGAGCCACCGCCGTCATCAAGCCCGATTTGACCGCCGGAGCGGAAGATTTATTAACACAGTTTTGTGATGTGGCAGGCGCACCGCCTGATATTATCTTTGAGTGTGTTGGCGCGCCAGGCCTGCTGCAGCAATGTATTGAGATGGCCCCCTATGGCGGAAAAATTATTCCGGTCGGTGTCTGCGAAAAGCCCGATGCGATTATGCCGTTCTTTGGCTTAATCAAAGAACTCAATATTCAATTTGCCATTGCCTACGATAAAGACGATTTTGAAACCTCGATCGCAATGCTGGCTAATCGCCGTATTGACGTCTCGCCGATGATTACCGATGTGGTCAGTTTGGACGACCTGCCCGACGCCTTTGAGGCGCTTAAAACCCCCAGCGATCAGTGTAAGGTCATCGCCAAAATGGATTAATTGGGGGTGAATCAAAGCGTTTTTGTCACTCGACAAAGGACCACCTGCTTTTTCATTTGGCAAAAACGTTAGCATCAATTCTCATTATCCGGTTCGATTGAAGCAAAATTCTCAAACTCGATCCGATCCGTTTATTTTATCCCCCCCCTCTGGGCAGCCCGCCTAGAGGGAGCTGTGGGCGTCACCTGTGCCTGCCTGCTCGCTCTGGCTGCCGGTTTTTCTCCTGCCCACCTGATTGCTGCGCGAAAATCGAAAAAAATTACAACTTCTTTCAATTTCTGGTTGCAATTTATACAATTTTGCTTTTACTATAAAACAATCTGTACTGTTTGTTTTAATCGTTTGGTGGTATTGTCATCCGACAGAATTAAAAAACAGGAAGGGGGAGTCTCCAAAAAAAGTAAAAGCAGCGGTCAATCAATCGACCCGGAGATGCATTAAACAAGCGGTAGTATTTGAAATTCGTATGGAGATGGAAATGATAAAAATAAAAAATAACATTTCAGCAATGCTGGCTTTGGCCAGTGCTGTGTCTGCTGTGGGGGCGTTCTCTTCGAACACCTACGCACAGCAGGGTGAAATTGCACTTGAAGAGGTGATCGTCACCGCGCGTAAGCGTGAGGAATCTTTGCAGGATGTCGCGGTATCGGTTACCGCTATTACAACTCAGCTGGATAACTCAGCGGTTCGAAATATAAAAGATCTACAAAATTACGTGCCCAACGTGTCTATCGACATGACGCCGGCCAGTAGTGCAGCCTCAATCTCTATTCGTGGTGTTAGCTTCCAGGAACCCGATAAGAGCTTGGATCCACCGATCGGCGTTATCCTAGACGGTGTCTACATCGGTACCGCCGCCGGTCAGCTGATGGACAACTTCGACATCGAGCGTATTGAAGTACTCCGTGGCCCCCAGGGCACATTGTTCGGTAAGAACACCGTCGGTGGTGCTCTTAACATCGTTCGTAGCGAGCCAACCAAAGAATTTGGCGCCAAGGTCAAAGTCGGTGCCGATAACTTTGGCCTGCTTGAAGCCAAGGCCGTGGTTAACCTGCCTTTAACCGAAGCCGGTGGATTGAAACTTTTTGCCACCAAGTCTGAAAGCGATGGCTACATCGAAAACGACGTCTATGGTGGTGATGTTGGCGGTACTGATTTTCAGCAATTTGGTGCCACTGCGGCATTCGATATCGGTGATAACTTCGATATTGCTTTAACACTCGAACGTATCGAAGATGATTCTGACTGGGGTGCTTTCTCAAACTTCAATGAAATGAGCGAGCTGGCATGTATGCTTCCAGCGCTTACTGCCGGAATGCCTGAAGGTTGTGCCGAGTCAGATCCTAACAGCGATGAAGACCATAGCTCGACCAATGGCCCTAACAGCGCTTCTGCCACCAATGACTTTGCCGCATTGACCATGAACTGGACCGTCGCCGACTGGACCTTAACGTCTATTACCGGTGCGGTAAGCCGCGATGAGGATGCCCGCCTCGAGTATGACGCAAACTCAATTGAGTTTATGTATGTCAACACCGGCAGCGAATACAGCCAGTTCAGCCAGGAGTTCCGTGCTTCTGGTGAGCTGACCGATAACATCTTCGCTACTTTTGGTGCCTACTACTGGGACTCTGATTATAAACAGAATCAGACCAGCTACCAGATGTGGGATTGGTTTGGCATGCCACCGGGAGCAACTCAACACCTTGATAACTCCGGTACCAACACCGCCACCTCACTGTTTGCTAACGTCGACTGGAACATTACCGAGGACTTGATACTAAACCTGGGTGGCCGTTATACCGATGAAGAGAAAACAATCACCACTTATGCTGCTGGCATTAAGATGGCTGACGGTACTCCTATTACCCCAGATGGCCCTGAAGAAAAGTTTGACCAAAGCTGGACCAACTTCTCGCCACGGGTTGCTCTGCAGTATAACTTTACCGATGACGTGATGGCCTTTGTCTCCTACTCGGAAGGTTTCCGCAGCGGTGGTTACTTCGCTCGTTCAACCGTGCCTGATGCCGACGGTTACGACCCAGAGACGGTTAACAGCTGGGAAGCCGGTGTAAAGACTGAGCTGTGGAATAACCGTTTACGTCTAAACGGCACCTTGTTCTATGGCGACTATCAAGACAAGCAAGAGGACGTCATAGTCTCTGTGCCTGGCCAAAGCGCTAACACCGTAATACGAAATGCCGCAGATGCTGTACTTCAAGGTGTTGAACTTGAAGCAACGGCGCAGCTAACACACAGCTTAAGTGTTTATGCCAACGCCGGTTATTTGGATGCCAGCTTTAAAGACTTCTATGCAGACATTGACGGTGGCGCTATTGAAGAGCCTACCGACAACTCTGATTTAGAATTGCGTAACGCACCTGAATATACCTTTGCCGCAGGCGCCGATTATTACCAGGATGTTGGTTTTGGTGAGCTTGGCCTCCACTACAGCTATCGCTGGACAGATGACTACCAAACCGTTATCGACAACGACCCTCGCGGTGAAGTTGAGGCAATGGGTATTCATAACGCCAGTATCGATCTGACGGTTGCTGAGAACTACAGAATCAGCGCCTACGGCCGTAACTTGAGTGATGAACGCTACGCCCGCGTCGTGGTCATTCCAACTTTCGCAGCCTTTGGTCAATACAATGCGCCGCGTAACTTCGGTGTAGAGCTTGTTGCTGATTTCTAATGTTAAAAAGTTAGTAAAGGAGTTTTAGTTAAAGCCTCCAACGCATTAGGGTTGGGGGCTTACTTGTTCCATAAAAGTGCTTAAGTGAAGGAACCACAGTTGATATTAGTACTTATGCTGGAAACCAATGTCCTGAGTCATAAAGCTGGTACAGGAGGGACATTTTAAAAAAATAAAAACTAGGGGTTACATCATGTTAAAAAAAACACCTGTCCTGCTAGCAGTGTCCGCACTGCTCAGTTGGAATACCGCCCACGCAGATGTTCTGCCGGGTTATCAATCCTATAACGGTTTCACCAATGACGTGGGGCCTGATTTGGCAACGGTTATTGAGTGGGACGTGACCAAGCCTGCCTGTGATCAATATCAAGCCGACCTGGATCAATACCTCATCGATAATGCCGATGTACTGAGCGGCATCAGCGATGAAGAGGCGTCATTAGCCGATTTATCGGATCGTGAAATCTACATCATCGACAACTTTGTTGATACTTACGACCGTCAAACGCTGCTGTCATGCGGTAAGTATCAATATTTCTACGGCCACTTCGACACCACGGGTGCGCCACAGGTTATGGTTGACTGGATGCTCCAGTACTTCGATGACTTCATGGGTCCAGGCATGTCTAACTTCGGTATGTATGAAGACCCGAATGCCGTGGCAACAATTCCAGCACCGGCATCAAACCCAGAGATTGGCACCCGCCAGCTACCTGTCGGCATTGCCCACAGTAGTGGTGATTTTGGCAATGCAGCCGACCCTGCTGACGCCATTAAAGTTTACTCATTCACCTGTAGCTCTTGTCACTTCAAGCAGATGGACGATGGTAATTTTGCCGTCGGTATTGCCTCTACCGATTTTGATTATGCGCGCATGACGGCGGCTCAAGGTCAGCTGCCTTTGTCGACCTTATTGGGTATTCCAGGTGAAGCCCATGATCCCGATGGCTTAATGGCCAGCGTGGCTCAAGCGGTTGCCGATTCAAATGCGAAATACGGCCAAGACGTTGCTAAGAATGCATTTCTTAACGACGTAAATGCGGTAATTTTAGCCGGTTCTGTACCTGAAGACCTCGCCTCTATCCAGTCCACCCCGGAAGAGCAATTGGTTAACTGGGCAACCTGGCCTGGTGTGCAGGATTTCCTTGTTCGCCCAATGCAGGATGACGGTGTCCATGCGATGACCCGCATGATGAACAATGGCGCCATTCCTACCGATCCAAACGTACTCAAGCAGTTCGGCTTTAATGAACAACAAGGCTTGGGCTGGAACGGCGGTGGTTACTCTCTGATTCAATTCATTCGCGGTTTCATCACCATGACCGTCAGCGACCCCGATACCCCTGAGAGCCGTGATGAATATAACTACTGGGTAAAAGAATACCGTTACCTGCCATTGGTTCGCTATCTGGAGTCGATCGACGAGCCTTCGCTACCGACAGATCGTAGCTTCGATACCGCAGCGGCAAAACGTGGTGAAGCCATTTTCGATAGCAACTGTACCAGCTGTCACAACGGCCCAGGCGGTGAAACATCACGTCCGTATGCACACGCAGAAGTGAATGTTGAAGCTGAACACGCCAACATCTACAACCCTGTTTGGGATCCCGATGCCTTTGACGGTGCCGGCGGTTGGGAAAACGGTATTGCGCTGATTGCTGAGCGTTTCCCTGCTGGTGTTACCGGTGAGGTGACTCGCAAGGTTAAGGCGCCACGCTTTATCTCACTGTGGGATGATCGTACCTATTTGCACAATGGCTCTATCGATAGCCTAGAATCTCTGTTGGGCTGTGCGGCCGATCGCACCAGCTACGCCACGGTTATACCGACGGCTGAGAATCCCAACCCAACAATGGAAGAGCATTTAGCAGCCAACCCTATTTTCTCTAACAAGGGTCACGAGTTCGGTTGTAGTTTTTCTGCTGAAGACAGAGCTGATTTGATTACCTTCTTACAAACCTTCAAAACTAACCGTAACGAGGGTAACAAGTACAACGGTCAGTTTGACAGCGTTTGTCACGTGCGTAATAACGGTACCTCGTACCAGCTTAACCTGACTTTCCGTCACGGTAACAACATGGCGTTAATGACCAAGCATTTCTCCGATGGTCAGTGTGCAGACTTCGATACCTCACTGGTTAACAACCCATCGGTTGCCTTAAACTGGGATATGCAGGTGAACGATACCTTTATCAACTCACGCGGCTACGAGTCTCACAATGTGACTTATACCCATCCAGACGGCACGGTTGATCAAGACACTATCGCCTTGGAAGATGGTCAGCTAGCCAACGCTGTAGAGGGTGATCCAGAACCTCGTGGCTTGTTCGTCCGTCATCGCACTGATTACCCAGGCCTGAATGGGCTTTGGCTAAACGATGAGTGTCGTGTCGATAACGCTCGCGGTATGGTGGTTATTCAGGACGGTGTACGTGTTGATAAAAGCGTCTCTTACTCTGGTGCTGACTGTTCTGGCGATGTCCTAAGCGTGGTTAACGTGGACAGCTGGACCTTCGAAGACCCTGAGTGGACCTTGGTCGGTACCCACGATACTTATAGTATCAGTGCGCCGAAGTACAATATGCATCTAAAGATGAAGTCTACTGACGCCACAGGCAACTGGACTCAGTTTGCTAACGTTACTGACAACACCTTGCACCTGATGTTTAACAACTACTTTGCCGCCAGCATTAATGGCAATGGCGAGCACTATACCCGCATTAGCGATATTCTTACTGCACAGTAAGTATTGGGTAGGTTAGATGGCAGGGGAAACCCTGCCATTTTTTTTGTTTAAAAATTAAGAACAACAATAAAAATTCACTTCCCTTTCTTAGCCTGCAAAACACTACCCTCGATATGAACAACAACGAAGACTAAAAAACGAAACAGTGATTTTACTTTTAATGAGTAGTCTTTTTTATTATCTGCTTGCACTAATTTTTTCAACGAGGCAATTTTTAAATAGGCGTTGTTGATCAAATACTCGCTATCCTTGCCGATGTATTTTTTAAATTCAGCAAAGCCGGCCACCGTCTTAGCACTCGCCTTCCTATTGGCCAAGCTGTTTAAGCTAAAGCCACGAGTAATACCCTGATCGAAGGCCTGGCACTCCAAGCCCAACACCAGTTTATTCGCCGCGATATCATTCTTTAAGCCATCGGCCAAAAAATCCAAATTGCTTTTTAGCTCAAACAACACTGCCTGCTTGTTGGCATCTTTACTCTGCAAGCGGCTGCGCTCACTGGCGACAATATCGTACAGTTCTTTCCAAAGGCTCATAAATAGTGGTTCGTTTTTATTGTGGATTGAGTGGCTCTATCGCCCAACTATACCACCGCAGAGAACGCCATGAATACCTCCCTGTAGGTTTAGGATCTTCGTTTACATCTAACCCAACACTTTGTATAAAAACAACAAAACGCGTAATTCCGCCTCTTTCCGCACAAGCCTGAAACAATGTAAAAAAACAAATAAGCCATTTTTTTCAGCAGGTTAATAGTTTAATCTAATAGATAAAACCAGTTCATAATTATAAAAGAGAAAATATATAGTATGAAAACTTTAAATAATTACGTAATCTTCGCATTAGTAATATTTTGCTCAGGTTGCTCCAATTTGAACAATATTGAAACTCTAAGCAAACAGGAAGTTGCGGAAAGCTACACTTATCAATTTAACTCATCTCATGAAGACGTAGTGAAGTCGGTAACATCCGCTATTAATAAATCTAAATGGACCACGAAATTGGTATCTAAAACGACAGAAACAAAGAGATTATCTGGTGATGATTTTTTTCTTCTTGTGTTAGCTGGGGTTGATGCCCAAGATTTATCTGATGATAAAGAAGCATGGGTATCGGTAGAACCGCCTAAATCTGCAACTAAAATTACATTTGTACAAGCAAGAACGCCCGCCAATCTTATAAGCTTCGGAGCTAATATTTATGCAACGATCTATACCGATGAAAAACATATAGGCTTAAAGCTATCAGCTTCAACCTCTCAAGCATTTGAGAAAGATCAGTTGCATGATTATTTGAATAATCTTCATAATAGAGTCGAATCAGAGTTATAGAACTATCTAGGAATATTTAGGGTGAATATTTAGTAAAAACTATTCCCAATTTTGGGGCAATTGTTTGGGAAAATCCTTTCAACAAGCGCGGTAGTCTTTACACCAGCCTCAAACACCCAACCTAAGCCGCGCAGTCAGTCATTGCCAGCGACTTCAAAAAGCGCAGCGACAGGAGCGGGGTGTGACTGACGGAGTGGCGTGCAGAGTGATGGGGCGCACAGAGTGGCGTGCACAATGATGAGCAGCGGGGCGTTACTGACGGAGCTGCGTCTAGAGTAATGTGTTAGGTGTTATAAGTATAAAACGTCCAATCGCGGCTGGCGGTGTCTAGCGAGTCGTAGAGCTTTTTCGCCGTAGTGTTATCCGTCGCTGTTACCCACTGTAACCGTGCCGCACCAGCCTCACCGGCAAACTGCCGACAGTGCTCGATCAATGCTCGCCCAACACCCTTGCCGCGGCATTCCTCTAGGGTATAGAGATCGTTGAGTACGGCAACTTTTTTGGCAAGGGTCGAGGTGAAGGTAAAGTAAACAGTGGCAAAGCCGACCACCTTATCGCCATCACGACACAGAAACTGACAACCACTGGGGTTGGTGTCGCCAAACTGCGAAAAGAACGCGCGATTGTTATCGTCGCAGATATCCGCCACCTGATAAAACTGTTGATAGGCGCGTACCAACGGCAACACCTGCTCTATATTATTGGCGTTAACCACTTCGATCATACTGCCTCCCTGGCATCAGGCCTGGCTAGACGCCCACGGCTAACTTCATGTCGATGCGGTGCATGCCCTGACCCCAGCCATTGAGTTGTTCGCCAATCTTAACCGCGCCTTTTTTCTCAAAGAAACGATAGGCCTTGTGACTGGTGGCAATATCGATGACGGCAATCTGAGCCGCCTTGGCCTCAACAATGACCCGCTCCATCACCGACGAGCCGATGCCGCCGCCCTGGCAGGCGGGGCTAATCAGTGTCCAATCGAGACAGCCACGGGCAGCACCGAGGCCGAACAGGCCAAAGGCGCCGACAATCCTGCCATTTTTTAGACACAACTCGTAGCCTGCCGGCTTGGCGGCGAGAAACTCGACGTAATCTTTGCGCTCGTTGAGAGCGAAGAATTCGGGACAGTTGGCATCAAACAGCGCCATACAGGCCTCTTCATCGCTGGCAGTATATGGCCTAAATTGTAGATTCACCGGAGAACTCCAAAGTTATCAACCCGTTGGACAATAAATCCTACTGAGATTTGCCGCTGCAAACCCGAGGGGTAATCACGTTATCATTATTTTAGCCGCCGATGATACACGGATCGGCGGCTGTTGGCTTCCCCTCCAAAATAAGGCGTTACTGCCTGGTGATATTTCCAGCCTATGTCGCCCTCGCAAAACCACCACAATCACCACCGCCAGCCGCTCCCTGACGTCGTATTTTCAGCTCTGCGCAACCCAGCATTTTTTGCTGCGAGCAGGAATAATCGGCCTGTTTACCGCCCTCTCAGTGTCAGAGGCGTCAATTTCTACTGCCTTACAAATTATTTCAAGCTTCTGATTTTATTGGTTAAATTTATTTCCCCGAGGGAGAAATAGTTTTCCTTTGTGCAAATCCATCGGCCGATAGCATAAACCACCGCCACTCTGCTGTAATACCAACATAACAAATTCAACCAACAACAATCACAACATGGTCGTGCCCTATGAGCTCTTTCCCCGTTAAAATGATTGCCACTATTACCGCCTCTGTTGCCGTTGGCATCGGTGTCGGTTTACTGTTCGGCAACGAAACCACCCAGCGTGTCATCGAAGAACGCAAGGCCGAAATCGTCGGTGGCTTGGCCGATAGCTATATGGCCAGCAATACCGAGGCCAACGAAGAGGGCGGAGTTAAAACCGTCTCAGGCCTACACCACATTGAGATTGAGGTCGATACCTTCGGCAACAACATCTATCGCGCCAAGGGCGTGGCCAACAGCTTCTTAGTCGCCACCTCGGAAGGCAACGTCATCTTCGATGCCGGCTTGGCGACCCAGGGTGCCAAACAGAAGCGCTTACTGCAGGAGGCCGCACCGGGTGAGCTCAAATACATCGTGCTATCTCACTCGCATCAGGATCACATCGGCGCCACCAACTTCTGGCGCAACGAGTACCCCGACGCCAAAATCATCACCCACCGCAACTTCATCGAGGGCCAGCGCTACCTGAAAGACCTCGAAAACTATTTCTGGGGCCGCAACCGCCTACTGTATACCTTTATGCCTGAGCACCCACCGGAAGCCGGCTCTATTTTTGCCTTTGGTGACATCGTGCCAGACATTACCATTGCCGACGGTGACGAATACCGCTTCACTCTCGGCGACACCGAGTTTCTGGTATTGCCAACTCCGGGGGCCGAGGGTGAGGACAATATCGTGATGTGGGTAGAGAACGAGCAGGCACTGTTTACCGGTGACGTGTTTGGCCCATTATTCCCCATGGTACCGAATCTGTTCACCCTGCGTGGTGAGAAGTTCCGCGACCCCATCAAGTACATCAACTCGCTCGACACCATGATTGCCCTCAAGCCAGAGTTGATTCTGCCCAGCCACTTCGACCCGATTGTCGGCGAAGAGCAACTGCAGCAAGATCTATACGCCATGCGCGAGGTCACCCGCTACATCCACGATGAAACCGTTGCCGGCATGAATGCAGGCAAGTCGTTATGGCAGTTAATGGAAGAGATCCAATTACCCGAGGAGCTAGGTCTCACCCAGGGCCACGGTAAGGTTTCTTGGAACGTCCGCAGCATCTGGGAAAACTACAGCACCTGGTTCCACTTCGAGTCGACCACTGAGCTCTACCCTGTGCCGACCCGTGAGGTGTACGTTGATGTCGCCGAACTCGCTGGCGGTAGCGACAAGCTGTTAGCCCGCGCCGGCCAGAAGTTGGCGCAGCAGGAACCGGTTAAGGCGCTGCACCTGGTCGAAATGGCCGAGGGCGGATCTGGCAGCACCGCCGAATCCGAGGCAGTTCGTTTGGCCGCCTTACAGCAACTGCTTGAAAACGCCTATAAAACGGGGAGTAACTTCAGCGAAACAGGCTGGTTAAAGAGCCGTATCGCCATCACCGAAGCCAAACTAGCACAACAATAAGGAAGCGCTATCCGATGTTATTGCATAAAACACTGCGGTTAATCCCGCTGGCACTGTCGGCGTTAATCGCCGCCAGCGCCCAGGCAGCCCCCGAGCAGCCAAACGTCATCGTCATGGTCGCCGATGATCTCGGTTGGGCCGATGTTGGCTTCCATGGTGCACCGATAGAAACACCTGCCCTCGACCGCTTGGCCGACGAAGGTGCTGAGTTGGGGCGTTTCTATACAGCGCCCACCTGTTCGCCGACCCGCGCCGCCTTGATGACCGGCCGCGATCCAATCCGGCTCGGTATTGTCTACGCCACGATTATGCCGTGGTCGAACAACGGTGTTCACCCCGATGAAACCATGATGCCGGAGGCGTTCTCCGCTGCCGGTTATCAAACCGCCATGGTCGGTAAATGGCATCTGGGTCACGCCCAGGAAACCTTTACCCCCAACAGCCGTGGCTTCGATCACTTCTACGGACACCTGCACACTGAAGTCGGGTATTTCCCACCGTTTGAAAACCAGGGTGGTCGTGATTTTCAGCGTAACGGCGTCACCATCGATGACCAGGGTTATGAAACCTACCTACTCGCGGCGGAAGCCAATCGCTGGATTGAAAACCGAGACAAGACCAAGCCGTTCTTCCTTTATTTGCCCTTCCTGGCACCTCACACCCCGGTGGAAGCACCTGAGGCGCTGATCAAGAAGTATGAGGGTCTCAACGATAACACCGAGAAGAGCCGCTCGAAGAACTCCGATCGCACCCAAATGCTTGCCGCTATTACCATGCAGGACAACCCGCGCCCCATCTATGCGGCCATGGTCGATGCCATGGACCAATCGATTAATAAGATACTCGACACCCTCGATAAAGAAGGTATCGCCGACAACACTATAGTGATGTTCTTCAGTGATAACGGCGGTGCCACCTACGCCGGTGCCGGTGCTTACAACTTCCCGCTGCGTGGCGGCAAGGGCGATACCTTCGAGGGCGGTATTCGCGTCCCCACGGTTATCCGCTGGCCTGAGAAGATCAAGCCCGGGACTGAGGTCAACAGCATTATTACGGTGATGGATGTATTCCCGACACTGGCCGCCGCCAGCTCGGTCGAGACCAACACCCACTTCAAGCTCGATGGCCGCAATATGCTGCCAGCGATCACCGAAGGCAAGACTATTATGCTTGACGACACCGTGAAGTTTGCCTCCGAGACGCCGATTCGCGGCTCGGTCAGTGCCACTGCCTTTAACGAGAAATGGAAGCTGGTACAACAAATTGAGCAGGGCCTATTATCCGCCGATGTCACCAACTACTTGTTTCATATAGAGGATGATCCCTACGAGCACAACAACCTCGCCGAGGCCAACCCTGATGTCGTACAGGAGCTGGCTGCAGACATCCACGAGTGGCGGATGCTTTACCCGGTCAATGGCACCCGCTCTAATCTGGTGCCACCACCAGGCTGGAGAGCGCCAAAGGATTGGGTCAGCTACCCCAATGCCACCGCCGATTTACAGGCTGACACCGCCCGTGGTATGCCACCCAAGCATGCGCTGCGCTCGCTCGATATGATGCACGGCGAAAATGGTCGTCTGATCTATGACTGTGTGCCCAAGCGCTGGCTGCTCGGCATCTGCCGACCCAACAGCTAACAGACCAGGTCTTTGCATAGTGACCCCCTAGGCTATGCAATACTGTTATTTGCCCGCGGGCAAAACGCTTTGCCGGCAGAGTTTTCTCTGTCGGTATTTTTATACCCAGCCATTCTTACTTTTTATATATTCCGGCAGGCACTTATAAATCATGCAACTTTGTCAAACAGTTAGCTCAAGAATACGGAAGTAGATCACAGAGATTCTGCCATCCACTACTAAGTTTTTAGATAAAACATTAATATATAAACTTATATTCGCGACCAGTAACTGTTAATATTTTCGACAATTATTTATTGGCCACTGTTTTGCTCTGCCAAACAGCGACCTATTGTCGACAACCAGAGTGGTATTCAAGGATTTATATGAGCAAGATTGCCTGCTTCCTGACAACGATGTTACTCGCCGGCAGTGCCTTTGCCGAGCCAGCACCAGCCCTGGGCGGCTCACTCTTTGACCTGCGTTCGGCGCTGGGCTTTCCAACCGAAATTATCGAGTCCACCGTTAACCAACAACTGTACTTTGCCCACTATTATCAAGACAGTAATACCGTTTACGTGTTCGAGGCCGGCAGTCGAGACATCTGCAACATCCTGCCCTATGTCTCTGCCGACCACCCCTATCGCTGCCAGTAGCTATACTGTTTTAACCGAAGCTAACCGTTGGACGAGCAATGAATAAGACGCTTTTCTTTCTACTACTCCTGCTAATCTCATCCACCGCTGTGGCCCAGCGCAACATGGTCACCTTTACGCTCAACCAGGTCAGCGCCGAGGAAGTTGCCGTCATTGTGCGCGGTGTGATCTCACCGCAGAGCTCGGTTAATCACTTTCAAAACAAACTGATTGTTAAGGGTACCGCAACAGAAATAGACCAAATTCGAACGCTGCTAAAAACCCTGGATGCCACCGGCAGGCAGCTGTGGATTGCGGTTAAAGTCGATGGCGGTGGTAACGGCAGCAACTACCAACAAACCATCGAGACCTCGCCCGACCGCCACAATAGCTCCTCGACGACGACCACAACCACCATCAATCAGCGCAGCTATAGCGGCAGTGCCGGCGGTGGTCACGGCGTCAGAGCCACCGAGGGCAGCCCCGCCTATATCACCACTGGCCAAACCGTGGCCATGCAACGGGTGATTAACGGCCAGACTCATGTGATTGAGGCGAGTAGTGGCTTTTACGCCACCGCCAGAGTCATTGACGACAGCGTCGCCATCGAAATTGATCAGCAGCGTAACCACTTACAGGGTGGCACCATCAACAGCCAGCAATTACAAAGCAGAGTCAGTGGCGGCCTGGGCCAGTGGATTGCCGTTGGTTCGGTCAGCGGTTCACAACAGAGCCAAAGCCACGGCTATGGCGACCGCAACGGTCAGCAGCAGGCGGGGGCCGGCACGATTTATATCAAGGTTGATATTCAATAGCCACACCACCGACGATCAAGGCATGCTAAGGCGTGGTTTTTTCCGTCGCTTGTTTAAACTGTCGCGGGGTCATTTGGCAGTACTTTTTAAACTGATTATAAAAACTCGACTGACTCTTAAAGCCGACACTCTCGGCGATGTCGGTCATTTTGCGCTGTCGCTGATCGGCATCAGATAACAGCTGCTTGGCGGCTTCGATACGGTAACGGTTAATCAACTCGTAGAAATTGGCCCCCGATTGAGTATTGATTAACTGACTTAAATCGTGGGGGCTGAGGGCCATTGACTCGGCCAATTGCGGCAGGGTTAAGTCGTCGGATAAAAAAGGTTTCTGCTCGGTCATCAGCTGTTCCAGTTGCCGCCAAAGCTCGCTTAACACGCTCTCATCCATGGCTGACTTAGCGTATTTTTTTGCCTCTATCCCCGCCTCATCGTTGGTCTTTTTGCTCTCACTATCGGCCATCACCCCCCGCACGGTGTCAGTAAAAATAACCGGCTGACGCATGCCGCCAATGGCGATAAATAAAATAACGCCGAAGTTCATAAACAGCACTAGATAAGATTTAGGCTCGACGGTGACGAGGCCAGCAATATAGGCTAAATCCAAGCCAAAGTGGAAGGCGGCAACGATAATGATAAAAACGATTAAGCCCCGCAGCCAACTGAGGTTTCGACTATCGACCAGCGAGAATGACTGCTCGATTTTTTTATTGTGCTCCTCCAGTTTCAGCAATGAAAACACCGCGTAAACCAAAATAACGCTGTTGACCAAAATATTAAAAATCGGTAACTGTTGCTGCCCGAAAAAACCAATCAGGTTGGTATTTTCACTGCCACTTTGCAGATACAGTAAAATAAATACGACTGCTGCCGGGAGCAAGGCTAAACTGTGCAGCCACTGATTACGTTGAAGATGAAAATCGGCCTCGGTTAATGCCCTTACATAGAGAAACAACACCGGCCCCTTTAACGCCAAGAATAACAGCGCAATATAGAACAGCGGCGGCAGGCTAATATCCGCCTTAGACAGGGTATACAGCGCCATCGGAATGGTGTTCAGGCCAACCAAAAGTGCCAATAAGGGGCTGGCTTTCCGGTTGCCGAAATTCAATGTCACAATCATAAAGCAGAGCAAAATTCCCTGCGACATGGCTGCAATTAATGCAACCGTTAACCAATCCATAATCCTGCCTTTACCATCTCTCGTGCCAATATTTTACCGCATATTTTGCAATAATGAATTGTGCCCGAGTTAGCCATTAAGCTCTAATAGAATTTTTTTCCGATAGGTATACAATCCACCCATAATTCATCAGCGACGAGCACACCCGTATGTCGATTACCAGCCATCACAATCAGCAAACTGTTTTTGGCATCACAGTACTCAACCCCAGTCATCCGGGGATTAAGAAACTGAAACAGGATTACCCGACCACAATTCATGGCGATAAGGTGTGGGACGCCTGCTACCTGTTAATGGCTTATTTTAATCGACAGCCACTACAAGCCAGCGACAAGGTGTTAGAGATTGGCTGCGGCTGGGGCTTATCGGGGATTTATCTCAACAAACGATTTGGCTGTGAGGTCACTGCGGTTGACGCCGATGCCGATGTTTTCCCCTATTTGCAACTACATGCAGCAGCCAATCAAGCCGAGATTACCACCCGCAAACAACGATTTGAGGACATTACTGAGGCAGAGCTGGCCACTTATGATGTGCTTATCGCCGCCGATGTCTGCTTTTGGGACGAGCTTAATCCGGTGCACTGCGCCTTAATAGACAAGGCAGTCGCCGCCGGTGTTGAGAAGATAGTTTACGCAGACCCCGAGCGCGAGCCGTTTATCGCTCTGGCTGAATACTGCGCCGATCAGCACTATGCCCAAGTATCGGCCAAGAGAATGCAGCGGCCAGTCGACGCCAAAGGCGCCCTGATGGTCATCAATAACGCCTGAATAAATCGGTGGCTGAACCTAGACTATTGAAAGGTTAACAGTTGCTCTGGGCAGTCGGTAAAGTCACGCAGGGTGTCGCCCAGGCGCGTGGCGCTGTCGATCACCGCCGGTGAATAGGTGTGGCAAACACCCTTCATCGTGGTGTCCTGCGACGCTGGACGCCCGGCAATACTGCTCATATCGTAACGGCGGGACTGACTGACAAAGTACGCTTTCTGCAAGGCGAAAGCCGCCTCGGCCTGATCGCCTTGATAACGCGAGCCAGCCCAGACGCTAAAGCCCCGATACAGCGTATTACCGTTCAACGCTGCCGGTTCGGTAACCGTCCACTGCAACACCTTCCAGCTCAGTACAGGCTCGCCATTTAACTGCGCCGTAATCCACTGGGGCTGATCATCCCGCTCATCGGGGGCGGAAAAGTCCCATACTCGCTCAACCAGACCACGCTGGCAGTGGACTATAGCCAGGGTGGTTAAGTCATAAATATGAGTGCAGTTAGCGGGTATATCCGACTGCTTGGCAATTTGCTGGGCGGTGTTATCAATGGCTAAACCAACCAGTTGCTTAATCGGTTCCACCGCACCAATACAGGTATCGAAGGGAGCCCGCAGCACAGTTGCCGTGATATTGGTCACCCGGCGTCCGTCGTGGGCGACGATAACACGAAAACCGTGGGCCACATCTTCGAGTTCGGCAACCACCCGGCCAACTTCGCCCTGCAATCGGATACGGCGGCGATAGACACCGCTGCCGTAGTCTGCATTGGATAACACACCCATCGGGTTTTCGTCTTGCAGCTTTGACACAGCTTTTACCTCGTATTGCTGATTTACTTCTTAATCATACCATTCAGCGTCTTGTGGCACTTCTCGCCGTAGGGTGGAATCATGCCGCCAAGGGCCTGTAGATTAATCTTGGTCTGGGTGTAAACAGCACGGGCATGGGAGAACGTCTTAAAGCCCTCGATGCCGTGATAACTCCCCATACCACTGGGGCCAATACCACCAAACGGTATATCTTCACAGCTGACGTGGACCAATACATCGTTAATGGTAACACCGCCGGAGGTGGTTTTATCCAGCACGGTGCGCACCTCTGCGCCGTTTTTATCGCCAAAGTAGTATAGCGCTAATGGTCGTGGCGCACTGTTGATATAGGCGATGGTCTCATTAACATCTTGATAGCTTTTGATACAAAGAACTGGACCAAACAGCTCCTCTTGCATTACCAACATATCGTCGGTGGGGTCGACTACCAGGGTCATTGGCAGCTTTTGTGTGCCCTTTTGCTGGCTAAAATCTTCATTGGCGGGGTTAATCTCACGAACATCGCCACCCCTGCTCTTGGCATCGTCAAGGTAGGAGATTAAGCGCTGCTGATGGCGACTGTTAATCACCGAGCTGTAATCCGGGTTGGTTACCATGGTGGGGAACATCTCCGTCACCTGGGCAGTCATCTCGGCGACCAATTGATCCTTCAACTCGACCGGTACAAAGACATAATCGGGCGATAGACACACCTGGCCGACGTTCAATACCTTGCCCGTCATAATCCGCTTGGCTGCCTCTTTTAAATCGGCACTGCGCGAGACGATAACCGGCGATTTACCACCCAACTCCAGGGTAACCGGTGTGAGGTTGGCGGCAGCCGCCGATAATACGTGGCGGCCGATGCTGGTGGCACCGGTGAAGATCAGGTGATCGAGCTTCAGTGCAGAGAAGGCGGCACCGGTTTCCGGTCCACCGAGGAAGCTGGCAATCTCCTCCTCTTTGAAATATTTCTTAAATAACGTGTCCATCAACGCGGCAGTCTTTGGTGTCACCTCAGAACATTTTACCGCGGCGCGGTTACCGGCGGCGATGACACCGGCCAGCGGCCCAATGACGGTTGTCAGCGGAAAGTTCCAGGTGCCCAAGACACCGACCACACCCTTGGGCTGGTATTCGATCCGGGCCTTGGCACCAAACAGACTCATTGGGAAGGGCGCCTTGCGCTTCTCGTTTTTCATCCATTTACCGAGATGCTTTTTAGTATGCTTGAGTACTTCCAAGTTAGAAAACACATCGGCCATCAGCGTTTGATGGCTGGAGCGGTGACCAAAATCGGCACTCATTGCGGCGACAAAATCATCCTTATGATCGTGTACCAAGGTAATTAAACGATCGAGTCGCTCGATACGGGTTTGGGCACTCACCTTCCCTTCGGCGATGTAGGCCAACCGTTGCTTGTCGACCACTGCGGCCATGGCTTGTGCACTTATTTCGATCGTCTGCTGCGCTGTCATCAGTCTCACCTTTAATGGGTTATGTTATTGTTATACGTTGGTTGTTCAGTTGGTATGCCACGCCAATAAGTAAGCGCCCACAAACCCTGTCATTATATTTCTTTCTGTATCTTGTTCACTATCCGTTGCTGCTGCTCTTGGTCTTGGCCGATATAGGTACACATCCAACTGTCGACCAGACCACCGTAGCGCTGCTCCAGCTGCTGTGGAATATCGTCGGGGTTTTCACACACCAGTACAAAGGCATTAAGCATCTCGTCATCGACCATATCGGTCATTTTCTGCCAGTCGCCCTGCTTCGATAACCGGGTAAAGTGGGGCTGCATATCACCCCAGCCATGAACGTCGAGTACCGGGCGATAAGCTGGGGTAGAGGCGTAAAAAGCCATCTGACTTTTCATCCGCATCAGGTTCTGCTCGAAAGCCTGTTCGTTGCTACCACTGGCCACCATTACCGGGCAGCAAATATCGAAATCAGCGCGGCTGCGCCCCTGTACAGCCAAGCCTTTTTCCACATTGGGAATCGTCGACTGACGAAGATACTCAGCGGTGGTAAAGCCGTGGGCAATCAGGCCATCACCTACCTCGGCGGCAACCTGGGTCATCAGCGGCCCAACACCGGCAATCTTAACCTTGGGAGCGCCAACACCGTTTTTATCCTCGGCGGTAAACATTGGTGTCATCAGCGTGTGCTGGTAAAACTCACCGTTAAAATCCAGAGGCTGCCCCTCATACCAACAGGCCCATATGGCACGCATGGCCTGCACAAACTCACGCATTCTTGCCGCCGGCGAACTCCACGGCATACTCATGCGACGAGTAATGTGGGGCTTAATTTGAGAGCCAATGCCGAGGGTAAAACGGCCTTGGCTGTACTGGTTAAGATCGTGGGCAATATTAGCGACGGTCATCGGATTACGCGCGAAGGCAACGGCAATTGATGTCATCAATTCCACTTTCTTGCTGTGTTCGGCCGCCAGCAGCAACGGGAAAAAAGGGTCGTTATTAATCTCGGCGGTAAACGCCGCGGTATAGCCCTGCTGCTCTATCTCTTTGATAGTGCTGGGCACTTGGGCTAAATTGTCGATTAAATTGCCGTAAACGCGCATGTGAACACCTGGGTTGCAAGGTTAAACCCGTCCGTCACTGCTGACGATTAGGTCGACTATAAGAACACCAGTGTAACCACAATTGCCCGACGACTGTTCGCCAAAAGAGGCGATAAAAGTTTAGATAAACCCACCCGTTAGATGCGCTTTGTATACCAGCCTTTAATTTTTGACAAAAAAAAGCCCAGCTGTGACGCTGGGCAAGGCTTGTTAATTTTCAGTACTGGGCGATTTGGTTCTGCTCACTCTAATGCCTCTCACCGTGACCCTTGTCGCTGTGACGTTGCTTTTTGTCGGCCACGAATTGGTCATATTGCTGCATTTGATCTGCGCTTAAAATGGTGGCCATTTTTGCCCTTTTTTCACCCTGCTTCGCCTGCCTAAACGACTTCATCTGCTCTTTGTTATTCTGCATCAGCGTCTTTAACTCACCCTGCTGCTGCTCGGTCAAATTGAGCGACTGAAAAAAATCGCCACGCTTTTGACGGTCACCATCCCGGCCTTTGTGGTGTTTTTCACGTTTCTCCATCTGCTTGTCCCAGCTCGCCAATTGATCTTCGTTCAATATCTTGGCAAGTTCTTGCCGCTGCTGTAGGCGATGTTGCTCCATCGTCGCCTTTCGCTCTTGCCGGGCCTCTTTCTGCAGCTCTTTCACCTGTGCCTGTTGTTGCTCAGTTAGGTTTAGGCTGCTGATAAAATCACTTTTTATCTGGTGATGATCTGGTCCGGCCATGGCGGCGATGGGCGCAATTAAAACCGCGCTGACAACAGTGGCTAAAATAATGTTTCTCATATTTTTTCCTATACGGTTTAAGAGTCAGTCGATGATGTTTCGATGTTGAAATATTAGCGCGGCTTATTGCAAAAAAAACGCATGGAATATGCAAACACTGTGCAACATGTCAGCAAATTTAATCCAATTGCTCGTACTTATAACCGACGCCATATACTGAATGAATCAACTCTTGCGAGCCTGCAACCTCGGTTATTTTCCTGCGTAGCTTTTTGATGTGACTGTCGATGGTGCGATCCGATACCACTCTATTATCACTGTAAATCACCGACATCAATTGGTTGCGCGATAGTATCCTGCCCGGGCTATCTGCCAACGCCTTTAGCAGTTGAAACTCCACCGCGGTTAAGTCGAGTCGCTGATTTTTAAACAGCGCCACATAACTGCCCTCATCCAGGCTTAGCGGTGATGTCGAAACCGGTGGTGTCACCGGCTGAGTTCGACGCAATACCGCTTTTACCCGCGCGACCACCTCTCTTGGGCTAAAGGGTTTGCAGATGTAATCATCAGCACCTAACTCCAGGCCGAGCAGGCGATCAATCTCCTCAACCTTTGCCGTCACCATAATGATAGGTACTGTGCTTTGTTGACGTATATGTTTGCAGACCTCCAAACCCGACAGCCCTGGCAACATCAAATCCAGCAGCACCAGTGACGGCTGATATTGCTCGAAGGCTGCAACAGCTGTATCTCCACGCTCTACAATAGTCGCCTCATAACCGTCAGCCGTCAGGTAATCCTGCAGCAACATCGCAAGCTTGGGTTCGTCTTCAACGATTAAGATTTTATTCATCACGTTCACTCCCCCCTATGATTTTTTTGATTGTCATCCACCACGTCACCAAGAGGGATTACCAACTGCCAGCATAGGCCACCCAAGAGGGAGTGACTGGGGGTCAGGGTAAAGCCATGCCCGTCACAGATGGATTTTACAATGGCCAAACCTAAGCCACTGCCGCCGAACGCTCTATTTCTTGAGTTTTCCGCTCGGTAGAGACGCTCTGTTAGGTGCGGTAAATCCTGTGCGCTTACTCCCGGGCTGGAGTCTTGCCACAGTACTTCGATCGTCTCGGCATGTACACTGACCACAACCTGAAGGCTGCCGCCTGTCTCGGTATAACGCAGTGTATTTTGTAATAGATTGCTAAACAGCTGTTTTAACCGTTTGCTATCGGCATAGATATCAGGGGTTTCAATAGCGTTGTATTGCACATCGATGACAGCCTTTCTTTCCTGCTGTGCCAACAACAAAACAGAGGATAATATCTCGCTGACATTGCAGTCCATCATCTGATAATTCAGCGCACCTTGATCGACATTTGATAATTCTTTTAAGTCATCTACCAACAGTGTTAAGTGGCTGACCTCTTGCTGCAGCGATTCCAAATTCATTTTGTTCATCGGCCTGACACCGTCGACCATGGCCTCTATCTCACCTTTTAAAATAGCCAGCGGAGTCCGTAGCTCATGGGCAATATCCGCCACCCAGCGCTGCCTGCCCAACTGGCTTTGCCGCAGCGACTCGGCTAATACATTAATAGTATTCGATAAGGTGTTTAGCTCTTCACCGCCCTTGCCGGTTGCTCGTACCTGATAATTACCAGCTGCAATTTTCTTGGTCACCTCTGCCATCGACTTCAGTGGCCTCGATAATCGCCCAGCGATAAAAAAGGCCATGATAATAGAGGTAATAAATATACCCAGGGCAATAAAAATAAAATTATTTCGCTGTTGATTAATAAATAAACGGTCAATGCTACTGGCGAGCTCTGTATGCTGACGAAAGCCTAAGTAACCGACGGCATGGTCATCCAAATCAATAGCCACGGTCACTAAATCCTCAATCGCGATATGAGAAGGCCCAACAATCACCTGTTTTTTTTCATCGAGCAACAGGAAGCGAGTATTACTCTTACCCAACAAGTCGGTTGGTCGTGGTTGTTTGTGGCGATGCGATAGCCTGCCCGTATCATGCTCTTTACCATCAGGGCTGAATTGCGATTTGGCATGACCTTCTACATCAGAGAAGCGATAGATATATTTCATCCACTCACGCTTGCTGTCGGCAAAGCGCTGCCACGAATGATGAGTGTGATAGTAGCCGGAGAGATTGGCAGCAAGTTTCTCTGCCCTCGAAGCTTGGGACTGGTTAAGATAATCGAGAAAACCACGATCAAGACTGACAGTGCTGAGCCCAATGGTAACAATCAGCATCAACGTATTAATCGAAAGAATCGTCAATAGAAGGCGGTATTTTAATTTTTTAACAAACATACGATAGCGTATTTAAAGGATCGACAGCTTTAGAGTAATAGACTATGACAACAATAGACATAGCCATGCCACCACTTCCACATTGTTTCCTTAGTCTATTATTTTTTCCTAAGCTGGCAGTGCATGCTCAACCTTATTGGCATGATCTTCAGCAAAGTAGCTATATATCATCGGCAATATGAAGAGGGTAAACAATGTTCCCACTGTCATGCCCACACTAATCACCAAGCCAATAGAGAAGCGACTCTCTGCCCCTGCGCCACTGGCAGTCACCAGTGGTAATACCCCGACAACCATGGCTGCCGTTGTCATCAACACTGGCCTTAAGCGAATAGACGCGGCTTCCAATATGGCCTCTCGCCGATCCATACCCTGACGCTGCAAACCATTGGCAAAATCGACAATCAAAATACCGTGCTTACTGATCAAGCCCACCAGTGTCACCAAACCTACCTCGGTATATATATTCAACGTGGCTACGCCAAAATAGAGTGGCAGCATGGCGCCAAAAATAGACAGCGGCACGGTGGTGAGAATAACGCAGGGGTCTCGGAAGCTTTCAAACTGTGCCGCCAAAACCAGAAAGATAATTATAAAAGCGAGGGCAAAAGTGACCAGCAACGACTGGCCCTCCTGTAAAAATTGGCGCAATTGGCCAGAGGAGTCGATGGTATAACTCGCCGGCAATATCTCCTTGGCCTTGGCCTGCATAAACGCATAGGCCTCACCAATACTGACGCCAGGCATCATCTTCCCCTCTATCATCGCGCTATTTAACTGCTGGAACTGATTCACCGCTGAAGGTTGAATGGTCTGCTTTACGGAGACAATAGAAGACATTGGCACCATCGCACCGCTGACCGATTTAACATAGTAATTCTCTAACGCCTTTCGATCTAAGCGGTCCAGTTGTTTCACCTCGCTGATGACTTGATAGCTCCGACCATTCAACGAGAAATAATTAATAAAACCCTCACTTAAGAATACTTTTAGTACATCACCGATTGCACTTGCCGTCACACCTAATTGCGCAGCCTTATCTCGATCAATATTTATTTCAATTTGTGGTTTATTTATTTTTAAATCATTTTTTGAAAAAATAAATTTACCGCTTTTTTCAGCTGCAACCTTTAAATTCTCTGCATATTGATACATGGTTTCATAGCTATCAATTGGCGACTTAATAACCATCTGGAAAGGCAGACCCTGTGGTGTACCCGGCAAATCTGGCGGCGAAAATGTATACAGCTGCAAGCCCGGCATGGTTTGTAATTCTATCTGCATATCTTTAATTAATTGCTGGGCCGTACGATCACGCTCATCCCAGGGCTTGAGAACATCCAAACCAAAGAAAGTACTATTGTTCTTATAGCCATTAACCGCCATCGTCATTTTTGTTTCTGGGTTTTTGGTAAACACCTCCACTATGGGGTTGCTGTATTTATACACATAATCGGTATTAGCATAATTAGGGCCGGTTCCCATTGCCAACACAACACCTTGATCTTCTTGCGGCGCCAACTCCTGAGCGGTGTTAACAAACATATAGACCAACGAAATTAAAATTGTCGCAGCCACCGGCCAAACAAAGGCACGATTATCAAGCAGGTACGAAAGCAGCTTGTTATATTTGTTTTTTAATGCTTCTAAAACAGTATCAATCTTCTTCACCAACGGTGTTTCGAGAGACTCTTTCGATAACATTTTTGAACACATCATTGGCGACAAGGTTAAGGCTATGATGCCTGAAATAATAACTGATCCCGCCAAGGTAAAGGCAAACTCAGTAAATAACTTACCGGTTAACCCTCCCATAAACCCAATGGGGGCATAAACAGCTGCCAGGGTAATCGTCATCGTGATGACCGGGCCGGCAATTTCTCGGGCACTCAGTACCGCAGCATCGAAGGGCGCCGCCCCTTCTTCGAGATGACGAAAGGTATTCTCTACCACCACAATGGCATCATCGACTACCAAGGATATTGCCAACACCATGGCCAGCAGAGTTAATAAATTAATGCTAAAACCCAACGACAACATCAAAAACAGTGTGCCAATAATCGAAAGTGGAATAGTAATAATTGGGATTAGAATGGCTCTGAATGCGCCTAGAAACATAAAAACAACTATAATAACAATGACCAAGGCTTCAACAAACGTATGTAAAACATCGTCGATTGAGGCGGTGATATACTCGGTCGAATCATAGATAACGGTGGCTGTCATCGTCGGCGGCAAGCTGCCGATGACGTCATCCATCACACCATAAATCCCTTTGATAACATCCAGAGGGTTGGAGTCGGAGGTGTTTGATATTGCAACGGTGATATTCTTTTTACCATTTGAAAACACCATGTCGTCATAGTTATCCGAGCCCAATTCGACTGTGGCGACATCACTGATCTTGATAAACTTTCCTTTATTCTGACGCACAACAATATTTTCAAACTGTGAAATATCCTGCAAATCAGTGTGGGCATTAATATTTATTTCAATAAGATTATTTTTCAAACGACCAGCGGCACTGACGGCATTATTTTTCTTGATTGCATTCTCAACATCTTCAGCCGAAATGCCATTTCCTGCCATTTTTAGTGGGTCTAGCCATATTCGCATAGCGAAGTCTTTCTGCCCCAGAAGTTGAATATTATTAACACCGTTGACAGTAGAAAAAATGGGCTGAGCGACACGACTGACAAAATCAGATATTTGTTGGGCCTCTAGACCCTCGCTGGCAAAGGAGATATATACCACCGGCGATTGTGAGCTAGATTTCAAAATTGAAGAATCCTGTACACCCTGGGGTAATCGATACTTAACCTGTTGTACCAGTGACAACACCTCAGTCAATGCCTTGTCTGTGGAATAATCCAGCTTTAAGTACAGTGTAATCGTCGACATGCCCATGGTGCTTTCTGACAGCATATAATCGACACCCTCTGTCTGCGCTACCATTTGCTGAATCGGCTGTGTCACATAGCCTTGGACATTGGTCGGGCTGGCACCGGGATAGGTGGTAGCAATGGTAATAATGCCAGTTTCCATCACCGGGTATTGACGGATTTGTAAATCCTCAAAGGCTTTAAGCCCCAGCACCAAAATAACCAGACTGATCACCGTAGCCAATACCGGGCGCTGAACAAATAAGTCGGTAAACTTCATTGTTTAATTACTCCCCGGCAGATGATTGTTTACTGGCATCATTATTTACGATGACGCGGGCTTTATTTTTTAGTTGCTGCTGATTAGAAGTCACCACAATATCCCCCGGTTGAATATCCCCCGATACCCCTGCCCGATCTGCTTTAAACATCACCACATCAATTGTTTTTCGCTCTGCGATATAAATATAAAATTCGCCGGTGGCATTCTTTTCATCGGTTTTAGTCAACGTAAAAACTGAGTCCCCGTAGAGCGAATAACTGACCGCCACATTGGGCAGCGGAATAATCTCATTTTTCTGCTCAGTCTCCACTTTTACGGTCACATACATACCGGGTAAAAAGTCGCCGCCGCTGTTATCAAGCAGCGCTCGAACACTGATATTGCGAGATTCTTGGTCGACTATATTGTCGATGGCAATAATCTTGGCACTGAATTCACTCCCTTTAAACGCATCGCTATAAACCTTGACTTCTTCACCCATTTTCAATAACGGTAAATTTGTCGCCGGTGTAGTGAAGTCAACGAATAAAACGTCGAGGTTTTGCAACGAAATAATGGCCTGCCCTGGGGTCAAATAATCACCGAGGTTAACCATTCTGATACCAACGACACCAGAAAAAGGTGCCTTGATTGCCATGTAATCAATGGTTGTCTCAATACCTTTAATACTGGCCTTATCATGGGCGAGTTTTGCCGTTGCCCTATCGAGGTCAGACTGCGAAATATTATTGGTCTTACGCAGCTCTTTTTTTCGCTTATAGTCAACTTCAGATAACTGCAAACTGGCTTTTGAGCTTTCTAATTCTGCCTGGGTCAGGCTGTCATCCAACTGTATTAGCAGCTGCCCCTGCTCGACTTTTTCGCCAGAACTAAAGTTAATTGACAACAATTGCCCCGATACCTGGGGCGTGACATTAACCCCCTGCGAGGCAACGATAGCCCCCACCGCCTGCAACTCTTTCACCCAAACATCGGTACTGGCAGACACCGTGGTCACGCTGACCGGCGGCGGGCTATAGTCAGCCAGCTTATCGGCAATAATGCCCTGCTTAACGTGTTGAAAGCCAAATATGAGTACCACGACAAGTGCCACAAAGGCGGCGGTGAAAATGCTCATTTTGCGTGACATTTAACTATCCTTAGTGTTATCCAGTGACCTAGGCTCGGTTAAAGTGATGCTTTATCCGAACCTAATGCTTAACAATATCTTATATTTATTCTTTATATCTTAGCTGTAAGTTGGCTAAAAGAAATACATCATGCCCAGATTGACGCTGTTGACCTCGCTGTCATAAAAGTCGATATCTGAGTCCTCCTCATAATAGGCAATGCTCAGCAGCGCCTTCCAGTCCTTCATCTCGAAGGGCTCCTCATAATATAGATTAGAGGTAAAACCATAGGACACGGTATCCTGGCTGGTATCGAATACAGGGTTGACCTGATCGTACTCCGCCGAGCTGTATTGCGCATTGGTCACCCAGGTCCAGGGCAGGTTTTTATAAATATACGTTAGCTGTGCACCGACACGCTGATTCGACATCGCTTCGCCGTCACGCTGGTCATCGGTATAGACAAGTTGTGGCACCAGTAGATGCCCCTTGGCCAAGGGTAACAAAACACTGACTTCTATTTCATCCATCCTACCGTTGCGATCCAGCATAGCCTGATCCTCAACGGTAAAATCAGCGCTGAGTAAGGACTCGCCGCTGCTTTCATCTTGAATATCGACCTCAGTACTCTCGTAGCTTATTTGAAATGGCGACTTGAAAATACGATCCCAGGTGACCTCATAGCCATTGCTAATACGTCGCGTATCACTGCGCTCGCCACTGGTGTCAAACGGGTCTTCCCAGACATTAATCTCAAGACCGGAATAGGTTGCCGAGACACCGAATAAGCCAACAGTACTGATCTGTTGGCGAATACCGGCCTGCTGCTTTAAATCGTATCGCAGGCGATCTTCGAGGATATTACCCACGAAGACCTGCGTTTGTGTCTCCGCCCAGGTGTATTTCACCTCACCGGATAAGATAGCCTGACCATAGGAGGTGCTGCTCGCCGCGCCGAGGTCATCAATACTGCTGTCGGCGATTTCATTAAAGCGAGTACCGGCAATCGTATTGGTTTGCATCGACACAGCGCCGGCGCCCACAATGAGGTATCCACTGGTACCTGTTTCTTTCGGCAGTGGTTCCAAAGCATATACCGACAGAGGTAACAGAGTGACGGCAATTGTTATCAATTGATTCATTATACCCCCTCGATGTTGGTCACTTTTGTGCCAGTTTCTTTTGCCAAAACAACGCGTGACCGTGTTCATCACCGAGCTCATATCCTGCAAAGCCAAATTTTTCATAGGCACGCTGAGCAATTGGGTTGCCGGTCAATACCTCCAGCGTTAACTTGCAGCAACCGCGCTCAATTGCCACCTGCTCAACTTTCTCCAGCATGATCGTGGCAATGCCCTTGCCCCGAGCACTCTGATCAACAGTGACATCGTGTATATTGATTAATGGTTGGCAGGCAAAAGTAGACAAGGTCTGGAAACAATTAATCAAGCCCACTGCGGTCTTACCATCATAGGCCAACACCGTGAACGCCAATGGATACTCAGCCAGTTTAGCCGGCAGGTTTTGTTGACAGTATTCAGACAACGGCTCTGCTCCGCCAAATTCATCCAGCGCATAGTTATTTAATAGTTGAACAATGGCTTTGCCATGGTCAGGGTTATGGTAGTCAGCAATCAGAGTTGTTATCAGAGTCATAGTCATTCACGGTAGTTATCATCAAGAAGCGGGTTTACCAACATTGCAGAAGCTGGCGGCCTGTTTATAGTATGGCTGTACTGTTACGCTACCATAACAGATTCCAACCACTTCTGAGTTTGATATGTATCACTGCTATAGCCAGCTGAAATTCCGACTAATTCTCCCTCATCCTTATGGGTTTAGTTTGCTGTACTCAGGCTATCCGGTGGTTATAATTTAGACCAAATATTGTCACATCCCTAACAATCAATGGAGAGTCTTAATGAACAATATCGCCGTAATACTATCGGGCTGCGGATATCTCGATGGCGCCGAGATCAGAGAGTCAGTACTGGCACTGTTGGCCCTCGATACCGCTGGCGTCCCGTATAAGATCTTTGCCCCTAACAAGCAGCAACACCATGTGGTGGATCACCTCAAGGGCGAGGAGGTCACGGGAGAAAGCAGAAATGTACTGTTGGAGTCGGCGCGTATCGCCCGCGGTGATATTCAGGATATTGCTGAGTTAGATATCAAAGATTTTGATGCCCTGGTAATGCCCGGCGGCTTCGGCGTCGCAAAGAACATGTGCTCTTTTGCCTTCGACGGCAGCGCCGCGTCTGTCGATGACAGCTTGTTAGACATAGTCAAAGCCTTCAAAGCCGCGGCCAAGCCTATTGGTGCCATCTGTATAGCCCCAGCTTTTATCGCCCTCGCGGTTGGCGAGCACAACCCGACGCTGACCATTGGCGACGATCAGGAAACCGCCGCAGAGCTAGAGAAACTCGGCGCCAAACATCAGCATTGCGCCACCACCGACTGTGTTATCGACGAGGCCAACAAGATTGTCACCACCCCGGCTTATATGGATGACAGCGCCAAGTTATCGGATGTCTATATCGGTATCTCTAAGCTTATCCAAGGCGTTATCCGCCTGGCTTGATAGCCAATTTACCCCCAGCCACTGAAACAGGTTGGGGGTAAGCCTGTTGATTACTACTATTCAACGGTGACCGATTTAGCCAAATTGCGTGGTTGATCAACATCGGTGCCTTTTAGCACGGCAACATGATAAGACAGCAGCTGCAGTGGTACCGTGTATATAATCGGTTCAATCACCGAGGCGACTGTCGGCATGTGCACGCTGATCAAGCCTGGGCCAGAGCTCAGGCCTGTGTTCACATCGGCAAAGACAAAGAGTTCGCCGCCACGGGCAGCCACCTCCTCAAGGTTAGACTTGAGCTTTTCGATCAATTCGTTGTTCGGCGCCACCGCGACAATTGGCATATCGGCATCGACCAGTGCTAAAGGACCATGCTTCAACTCACCCGCAGGGTAAGCCTCGGCGTGAATATAAGATATCTCTTTGAGCTTTAACGCCCCCTCCATGGCAACCGGATACTGGGCACCACGACCGAGGAATAATGAGTGATTTTTGTCTGCAAAGTGCTCGGACTTGCGCTTGATTTCGGCGTCCAAGGTCAGCGTACTCTCTATCGCCTCAGGCAAACTGTGCAGGGCTGCAACCATTTCGGCCTCGGCTTCGGCGGTCAAACCATGGCGCCTGCCCAGGGCAATGGTCACCAGTAACAAGGCAACCAGCTGGGTGGTAAAGGCCTTGGTCGACGCCACGCCAATCTCTGGGCCGGCCTCGGTCATAATGGCCAGGTCAGACTCTCTCACCAGCGAGCTTTGCGCCACATTACAGATCGCCAGCGACGAGGCGTAACCCAGCGTCTTCGCCAGGCGTAAGGCAGCCAAGGTGTCGGCGGTTTCTCCAGACTGCGAGATGGTGACAAACAGGCTGTTTTTAGGCACGACAAACTTGCGGTAACGAAATTCTGAGGCCACCTCGACACTACAGGGGACGCCGGCAATTTCTTCCAGCCAGTATCGCGCTACCAGGCCCGAGTGATAGCTGGTACCACAGGCGACGATTTGTACGTGCTCTGCCCGATCCAAAATCGCTTTGGCCTCGGTACCAAAGGCCTGCTCCAAAATCTTATCCTTGCTGATGCGGCCCTGTAGAGTGTTTTTAATCACCTTCGGCTGCTCATAGATTTCCTTCAGCATATAGTGTCGGTACTCGCCCTTGTCGGCAGCATCGAGCTTATCGCTGATAGAAACCGTGGCGCGAATCACCGGTTCATCGGCCTCATCCCAAATCAGATAGCCATTGCTGTTAACACAGGCAATATCTCCCTCCTCGAGATAGATAAAGCGGTCGGTGACCTGGCGTAGCGCCAATTGATCGGAGGCGATAAAATTCTCGCCAATACCGACACCAATGACCAGTGGGCTGCCCGAGCGGGCGCAGATGATTTTGTCCGGCTCAGCCAGGCTGATAACCGCCAGACCAAAGGCTCCATCCAGCTCATTAATAGAGGCCTTGACCGCGGCTAATAGATCGAGTCCTGTTGCTATTTTGCTGTCAACAAGATGAACAATAGTTTCTGTATCGGTCTGCGATTGAAACACATAACCAGCATCCGTTAACTGTTCACGCAACTGCTCGTGATTTTCAATAATGCCATTATGAACCAGCGCTATTCTGTTTTTCGACAGATGCGGGTGGGCATTCTCTTCACTCGGCTTACCGTGCGTGGCCCAGCGTGTATGGGCAATACCGGTACCACCGCCCAGCGGTGATTCAGTCAGTGCCTGAGACAATACCTCCACCTTGCCAAGACGCTTGGTGACACCAATTTGACCATTATTCAGCACTGCCACGCCGGCAGAATCATAGCCGCGATACTCTAAACGTCGTAAACCCTCGACAAGAATATCACTGACCTCTCTTTTCGCTACCGCGCCAACTATTCCACACATACTTTTTTCCTTTCACACTTTCTGTTACAGGGCTTGGCTGCTTATGGTTTTTTCACCGGACGTTGCCAATTGCTGATATTACGCTGCTTGGCCCTGGCCACGGCTAGTTCTTGTTCACCCACATTGCTGGTCACCGTTGCCCCCGCCCCCACGGTGGCCATGGCACCAATCTTAACCGGCGCCACCAACGAGGAATTTGAGCCGATAAATGCATTATCCCCTATCTCTGTTTTCGATTTATTCACACCATCGTAATTACAGGTGATGGTGCCAGCACCAATATTGGCTGATTTGCCGATTTCTGCATCACCGATATAACTCAGATGATTGACCTTTGAACCCTCGCCAATTCGTGCTTTCTTGGTCTCGACAAAGTTGCCTATCTTGGCCTTGTTAGCCAGTATTGTACCGGGGCGCAGACGGGCAAAAGGACCTATATCACAGTGTTCACCAACCACGGCCTGCTCCAATACGCTGTTGGCCTTTATTACCGTGTTATCACCAATTGTGCTATCGGTGATGAAACAGTTGGGCTCAATCACCACATTGTTGCCAATGCTGACGGTACCGACAAATACACAGTTCACATCGATGGTAACATCTGTGCCTGTTGTCACCGTACCGCGGACATCGACTCTGGCTGGATCAAACAAGGTCGCACCATTAATCATCAGCTGCTCTGCTTGTAAGCGCTGATAACAGCGCTCTAATTCGGCCAACTGAACACGGTTGTTTGCCCCCATAACCTCATCGACAGAATCCGGGTGACTGGCAATAACCTCAATGCCATCGGCGGCGGCCATGGCGATAATATCGGTGAGGTAATATTCCCCCTGGGCGTTATTATCGGATAATTGTGGCAGCCAACGCTTCAACTGCTTGCCACGGACTGCCATCACACCGGTATTGATCTCTTTAACTGCTAACTGCTCGCTATTGCCATCTTTTTGCTCAACGATGGCCACGATACTGTTGCTGTCGTTACGCATAATACGGCCATAACCGGTGGGGTCATCCATTATCACCGTTAACAGCGCCATCGATTGCTCTGACACATCGTTGGCTAAGGCGCTAAAAGTTTCAGCCTTGATCAGCGGGCCATCGCCATAGCAGATCAGTACGACAGAATCATCACTGAGATGATCCATCGTCATCTGTACCGCATGCCCGGTGCCCAACTGTTGTAGTTGCTCAACCCAGTTAATTGACGTCTCTTCACTGAACTGTGCCCGTACTTTATCGGCGCCATGGCCGACAACAACATTGAGCTTGCGGGCACCAATCTGCTTGCAGGTATCGATAACATGGCCAACCATCGGCTTACCAGCCACCGGGTGTAAGATCTTCGGCAGTGCCGACTTCATTCGCGTGCCCTGGCCGGCGGCGAGAATAACTATATCTAGATTCACGGTGTTGGCTTCCATATTCACAAAATTAATAACTGCTAAGTGTAACTGTTTACTGGCTAAATAAGAATTTCAGGCATAAAAAAAGGTGGCCTAAGCCACCTCATTTGTCCTAAAGCAGTAAAATTAATTACTTGCCCATCTTACGCTTAATCTGTTCGATTGTGCGTAACTGAGCAGTTGCTTCAGCTAAGCGTGTTGCCGCCTGCGAGTAATCGAAATCACCCGCCTGGTCAGCGATAGCTTCCTGAGCCTGTTTAATAGCCTCATTCGCTGCCGCTTCATCAACATCGTGTGCTCGAATTGCCGTGTCTGCAAGAACCGATACCACACCAGGCTGTACCTCAAGGTAACCGCCAGAGATGTAGTAGACTTCTTCTTCACCGCCGTTCTTAACAACACGAATTGGGCCTGGTATCAGGCGAGTAAGTAACGGAGAGTGGCCATAGCCAACCCCCAAATTACCCATTTCACCTGACGCCACTACCATTTCAGCAAGGCCAGAAAAAAGCTCTTCTTCTGCGCTAACAATATCGCAATGGATAGTCATCGTCATATGCTTTGCCTCTATAAGACTCAGACTCTAATTAAAAAGTCTTGGCCTTTTCTGCTGCTTCTTCGATAGTTCCAACCATGTAGAAAGCCTGCTCTGGTAAGTGATCGTAATCACCTGCAAGAATCGCTTTAAAGCCTGCGATGGTATCTTTCAATGCGACGTACTTACCAGGAGAACCGGTGAATACTTCGGCAACGTGGAACGCCTGTGACATGAACTTCTCAATCTTACGAGCGCGGTTAACCGCCTGCTTGTCTTCTTCAGAAAGTTCGTCCATACCTAGGATGGCGATGATATCTTTCAGCTCTTTGTAACGCTGAAGGATAGACTGAACGCCACGGGCAACATCGTAGTGCTCTTGACCGATAACCAGTGGGTCTAACTGACGAGAGGTAGACGCCAGTGGATCGATCGCAGGGTAAATACCCTTAGAAGCGATATCACGGCTCAAAGATACGGTAGCATCTAGGTGTGAGAAGGTAGTCGCTGGGCTCGGGTCAGTCATATCATCCGCAGGTACGTATACCGCTTGGATAGATGTGATAGAACCTACTTTGGTTGAGGTGATACGTTCCTGAAGAACACCCATCTCTTCCGCCAGCGTAGGCTGGTAACCAACCGCTGAAGGCATACGACCCAGCAGTGCTGATACCTCAGTACCCGCAAGGGTGTAACGGTAAATGTTGTCAACAAACAACAGTACGTCACGACCTTCGTCACGGAATTTCTCAGCCATGGTCAAACCAGTCAGGGCAACCCGTAAGCGGTTTCCTGGTGGCTCGTTCATCTGACCGTAAACCATTGCTACTTTCGAGTTAGTCGGCTCTTTCAGGTCAACAACACCTGATTCTTCCATCTCGTAGTAGAAATCGTTACCTTCACGAGTACGCTCACCAACACCGGCGAATACAGACAAACCTGAGTGTGCCTTCGCAATGTTGTTGATCAACTCCATCATGTTGACGGTTTTACCAACACCGGCACCACCGAACAGACCAACCTTACCACCCTTAGCGAACGGGCATACTAGGTCGATAACCTTGATACCAGTTTCAAGCAATTCGTTAGAACTTGCCTGCTCTGCGTAAGAAGGTGCTTTACGGTGAATAGAGGCTCGCTCTTGTTCGCCGATTGGGCCACATTCATCAATAGGGTTACCCAGTACGTCCATGATACGGCCAAGAGTTTCTTGCCCCACTGGTACCTGGACTGGATTGCCTGTATTAGATACTTCTAAGCCGCGTTTAACGCCCTCAGAAGAACCCATGGCAATTGCGCGTACGACGCCGTCACCCATCTGCTGCTGTACTTCCAGAACCAAATTAGCTTCGGTTACTGTCAAGGCATCATATACCTTGGGTACAGAATCGCGAGGGAACTCAACGTCGATAACCGCACCAATTACTTGTACGATATGTCCGTTACTCATTTCCGGATCCTCTTTAATTTCTCAAGTCGGGTGTTAGTCATGTGGGGCCTATACAGCCGCCGCACCACTAACGATTTCTGACAACTCTTGGGTGATTGCTGTCTGACGAGCCTTGTTGTAAACCAACTGCAAGTCATCGATGATGTCGCCGGCATTATCGGTCGCCGCCTTCATCGCAATCATCCGTGCCGCCTGTTCACAGGCTAGGTTTTCAACAATACCTTGGTACACCTGTGACTCTAGGTAGCGAGTTAACAACCCATCTAGGAGCTCTTTTGCATCGGGCTCATAAATGTAATCCCAGAGATGTTGATATGCATCTTCATCACTCGCCTGAAGCGGCAGTAACTGCTCAACTTCTGGAGTCTGGGTCATGGTGTTAACAAACTTGTTAGAAACCACAAAAAGTTTGTCAATCGTGCCTTCGCTGAAGGCGTCCAACATCACTTTCACAGCGCCGATTAAGTCACCGGCCTTCGGTGCATCACCGAGGTCTTTGACTGAGGCAACAACGTTGCCGCCGTAGCTGTTAAAAAAGGCCTGAGCCTTTGAACCGATTACGCAGAGGTCAATCTCAACATTCTGATCAGCGAACGACTTCATAGAAGCCATTGTTTGCTTGAACAGGTTAATGTTCAGACCACCACATAGGCCACGGTCGGAAGATACAACAATGTATCCGACTCGCTTTACATCACGCTCGGTCATAAAAGTGTGCTGGTACTCAGGTGTGGAGTTGGCAATATGCCCAACCACAGCACGAATACGAGTGGCGTACGGCTTACCTACCGCCATACGATCCTGAGCTCTCTTCATCTTACTCGCAGCGACCATTTCCATCGCGCTGGTAATTTTCTGAGTGCTCTGGATGCTCGCTATCTGAGTACGTATCTCTTTTGCGCCAGCCATTATGCTTGCCTTTTTTGGTTTATGTTGAAGCCAGAATATGCGCCGCTAGGCGTTAGCTCGTAACAGCGCATAGTCATTACCAGGTTTGTGTGTTCTTGAATTTCTCAAGAGCAGACTTAAACGTGGCTGCGATGTCGTCACTGTATGCACCAGTTTCGTCGATCTTAGACATAAGATCGGCGTGCTCTGAACGCATGTATGACAACAATGCTGCTTCGAAATCACCAATTTTGGTAACTTCTAAACCATTGAGGAAACCTTCGTTGGCTGCATACAGAATGACACCCATGTCGGCCAGCGACTGTGGCTCATACTGCTTTTGCTTCATCAATTCAGTAACCGCTGTACCGTGTTCTAGCTGGGCACGTGTTACATCATCGAGATCCGAGGCGAACTGGGCGAAAGCCTGAAGTTCACGGTAGGAAGCCAAGGCTAGACGGATACCACCGCCCAACTTCTTGATGATCTTGGTCTGAGCGGCACCACCGACTCGAGATACAGAGATACCTGCGTTCATCGCTGGACGAATACCGGCGTTAAACAAGCTCTCTTCCAAGAAGATCTGACCATCGGTAATCGAGATTACGTTGGTCGGTACGAAAGCTGAAACGTCACCCGCTTGAGTTTCGATAATTGGTAGTGCAGTCAAAGAACCAGTTTGGCCTTTTACTTCACCGTTGGTGAACTTCTCTACGTACTCAGCGTTTACACGTGAGGCGCGCTCAAGTAGACGCGAGTGTAGATAGAAAACATCACCAGGGTATGCTTCACGTCCTGGTGGACGCTTAAGAAGCAAGGAAATCTGACGATATGCCCAAGCCTGCTTGGTCAAATCATCATAGACAATCAGTGCATCTTCACCGCGGTCACGGTAATACTCACCCATTGCACAACCGGCAAACGGAGCCAAATACAGCATTGCTGCTGGATCGGATGCGCCAGCGGCAACAATGATGGTGTGCTCCATTGCACCGTGTTCTTCTAGCTTACGAACAACGTTGGCAATAGTTGACTGCTTCTGACCGATGGCAACATAGACGCACTTTACGCCTGTGCCTTTCTGGTTGATGATTGCATCGATAGCCAATGCAGTCTTACCAGTTTGACGGTCACCGATGATTAGCTCACGCTGACCACGGCCGATTGGCACCATAGAGTCAACAGACTTATAACCAGTCTGAACTGGCTCATCTACTGACTTACGTTCGATAACGCCAGGGGCGATTTTTTCAACAGGAGCAGTCAACTTAGTGTCTACTGGTCCCTTGCCATCGATTGGGTTACCCAGCGTGTCAACCACACGGCCTTGTAGTTCAGGACCGACGGGGACTTCTAAGATACGACCTGTACATTTACAAGTCTGACCTTCCTGCAAGTCTTGGTAATCACCAAGAACGATTGCACCGACAGAATCGCGCTCGAGGTTAAGTGCCATACCAAAGACACCACCTTCAAACTCAATCATTTCACCGTACATCACGTCAGCGAGGCCGTGTATACGAATAATACCGTCAGATACGCTGACGATAGTGCCCTCATTCTGGGCTTCTGATTTCACATCGAGGCTGTCGATGCGAGATTTAATAATTTCGCTGATTTCAGAAGGATTCAATTGCTGCATGCTATATCCCTCAACTCCTAAGAGTTCATTGCTTTGGCTAGTTTACTGAGCTTGCCACGGATCGAATCATCGATAACAGTGTCGCCTGCGCGAACCACCACACCACCAATTAAGCTGTTATCAACAGCGGTGGAGACCGATACTTCACGATTCAACGTAGAAGTCAGAGCTTTAGCCAGTTTTTCAGTAGTAGCGCTATCGAGTTCGAAAGCACTGGTGACTTCAACATCAACACTTTTCTGTTGTTCGGCTTTGAGACCGTCGAACAGTGCTGTGATCTCTGGCAATAAAACCAGACGTTTGTTCTCAGCAAGTACTGCAATAAAAGCCTGTGCTTGTTCAGATAACGCGTCGCCGCATACTTCGACAAATGACTGCTGCTGTTGTGCAGTTGTCAAAGAAGGAGAGCCCAGTAGCTTAACAACAGGTTCTTCACCTGTTACTGCCGCTGCCACGCCCAGCATCTTCGACCAGTTGTCGAGCTCACCGTTTGCCGCTGCGTATTCGAACGCAGCCTTGGCATAAGGTCGAGCTAGGGTTGTCAATTCTGCCATGACGCCCCCTATAGCTCTGCCGCTAACTTATTAACTAACTCTTCGTTTGCTGCTGCATCGATTTGTGATCCAAGGATCTTCTCTGCACCGGCAATGGCGAGTACGGCGACTTGAGAGCGAAGCTCTTCTTTCGCACGGTTTAGTTCCTGCTCAACTTCAGCTTCCGCTGAAGCCTTCAGGCGTTCACCTTCTGCACGCGCCTGGTCTTTAGCCTCTTCAACAATCTGAGATCCACGCTTATTAGCAGAATCAATGATTGCAGCGGCTTCCTGTTTTGCTTCACGCAACTTCAGGCCTGCTTCTTCCTGTGCCAGCTCAAGAGCTTTATCGGCACGGTCAGCAGCTTCAAGACCACTCTTAATTTTTTCTTCACGCTCTGCCATAGCAGATGTGATCACAGGCCAAACATACTTCATGCAAAAGAACACAAAGACCAAAAAGGTAATTGATTGACCTATTAGCGTAGCGTTTATATTCACACCGTCACCTCTGTTGTCAGTGGTTGGCTTTTACTAATTGAGTGAACAATTAACAAAAGATTAGCCGGCTAGAGTAGGAACAACTACGAACAAGATGTACATACCGATACCAACACCGATCATTGGAACAGCATCCAATAGGCCAGCGATAAGGAACATTTTACTCTGTAGCATTGGTGCAACTTCAGGCTGACGAGCAGAACCTTCAAGTAGCTTACCGCCTAGTAGAGCGAAACCGATTGCAGTACCAAGAGCACCAAGACCGATAAGTAGTGAAACAGCGATTAGAGCTAAGCCCATTGTTTTTCTCCTAAGTTTTAGAACATTTAAATTAAAAAGGGTTAAAAAATTTTTTAGTGCTCTTCATCAACGTCGAACGCCATTGCCATATAGACAATCGTCAACACCATGAAGACAAACGCTTGTAGCGTAATAACCAGGATGTGGAATACCGCCCACGCCCACTGTAAAACACCTGCAAACAGACCCAAAGCCCAACCAGCGCCGAACATAATAGCGATTAGGATAAAGATCATTTCACCGGCATACATGTTTCCGAACAATCGCAGACCTAAAGAGATAGGCTTACTGATCAAGGAAATAATTTCTAGCGTAAAGTTGATGGCAATCATCACCGGGGCAAGAATAATGGTCCAGCCCTTTGTTGGTGGTGCGAACGGGTGGAAGGTAAGCTCTTTAACGAAACCTAATAGTCCTTTCTGCTGAACAGAGAAGAAAATCAATAGGCCAAAGACGGTGAAAGCCATACCTAGCGTTACGTTCGGATCTGTTGATGGCACAACCTTGAAGTACAGGTGCGGGTCGCCACTGATCCAAGCTGCCAACATTGGTAACCAGTCGACAGGTACCAAGTCCATTGCGTTCATCAAGAATACCCACACAAAAATGGTCAGCGCTAAGGGCGCAATAAACCTGCTCTTGTGGTGGAAGGTATCTTTAACAGCACCGTCGATAAACTCGACGATCATCTCAACGAAATTTACAAAGCCACTGGGTACACCGCTGGTCGCCTTATTTGCTGCACGTTTAAACAACCAGCAGAATAAAACACCCAATACGATAGACCAACCAATCGAATCGACGTGGATTGCATTAAACCCCATTGCCGACGCTTCTGCTGGGCTATGTGCCATAGTCCAGGTGTCCTGCGCCAGGGTTTCGCCATCAGTACCAACATAGCCGGCAGGCAATTTGCCATACGTCATATTGGTAAGGTGGTGGATAATATAGTCTGAACTACTTTGACCTTCAGCTGCCATGAGTCTTCTCTCGAACCATTATTTAGAGCGCTGCGATAGCATAGCTGCAGCACCCACCCAATTGCCTATTTGCAGTAATGTGAAGCCGGCAAACAATGCAAACACATTCACTTTATCAACAAGCATAAAAATCGCGGCAAACATCAGGAAATTTAAACTAAATTTACCTGCTTCACCGCGATAAAACGCCTGAGAAACTTGCCGAGTCATCTTTGCTCCAGAAAAGCGGAATGCTTGATAGGCAAAATACAGCTGCGGGATAATCGCAGTTAATCCACCTAAAAGCATTGAAATAGACGCTTCAACTCCCCATAACCATAATGTGGCTGCGGTAAGCAGTAAAAGAAACGCTGTTTCTAGCAAAAAAATCTTCAGAATGGGTGGCCGGGCAATCGCTGCACCGCGACGTGCGGGTGATGATTGCATGACTACGCCCTCTAAAAACGACTCTTTTATACCAAACAGTTGTTAACACCCACGTGTTTTCCAACTACTAGCGGCGTCGGATTATAGAAACAATCGCCCCTAGGTTCAATATAAACCGTTAGCCCGATAGTAGTTTATCGTGTTAACGGTTATTCATTTAATAAATGAGACACCAATAAATACTTAACAAACACTTACATAGCATCACAATCTATTGATTGGTAAGTAATTTTACTTAATGTGCGCCAGAATACCATCGAGTTCATCCAGGCTGTTATATTTCAACACTAACTTACCCTTTCCCTTCGCCCCATGCTGTATCGTGACAGGTACACCGACCTTTTCCGACAACGATTCTTCCAGGCGCATAATATCGGCGTTAGCCGTCGCTGTATCCGAGGTATTACTTCCGGCTAACATACTGCGAACCAAGGCTTCCGTTTGTCTAACGCTCATCCCCTTGCTGACAACTTGCTGGGCGGCTATTGCTTGCTGCTCGTTGTCTAAGGCCAATATAGCTCGGGCATGCCCCATTTCGAGATCCCCGTGCTCAAGCAGGGTTTTGACATCATCGCGAAGGGTTAATAGACGCAATAGATTGGCCACCGCAGCCCGTGATTTACCCACCGAGTCAGCGACCTCTTGCTGAGTCAGACCAAATTCATCGCGCAGCCGCTGAAATGCCACCGCCTCCTCGACAGGGTTCAGGTTTTCGCGCTGAATATTCTCGATCAACGCCATCGCAATGGCGGCCTCGTCCGGTACCTCTCGAATCAGCGCCGGGATGGTGGCCAACCCCGCCAACTGCGTGGCACGCCAGCGTCGCTCACCGGCAATGATTTCATAGCGCTGCGTGCCAATGGGGCGAACCACAATAGGCTGCATGATACCCTGCGCCTTAATCGACTCGGCCAGCTCTTCCAGCGCTTGAGGGTTCATGTCTCGGCGGGGCTGATACTTACCGCGCTCTATCCACTCAATAGGTAATTTTTTCAAACTACCGTCGACGATTTCCGTCGCCGCCGACGCTGTGGGTATCTCACTGTCGGCGTGAATAATTGCCGCTGTTTTACTGTCTTTCATCAAGGCGTTTAGGTTTTTACCTAAACCACCAAATTTCTTTGCCATCGGGGAAGCCTAATTGTTATTGGTCACGGGGGCTGGCTCTATGCGGCCTGCTGCTTTTCTCGACGTCGCAGTAACTCTCTCGCCATCGCCATATACGCCACAGCTCCCTTCGATAAACGGTCATATTTAAGCGCCGGCAGACCATAGCTGGGAGCCTCGGCTAACCGCACGTTTCTAGGGATGACAGTACGATAAACTAAACTGCCAAAATGCTCAGTAAGCTGCGCAGACACATCGGTGGTTAAGCTCATACGGGGGTCATACATGGTACGAATAACCCCTTCTATCGCCAACCGTGGATTGATTACATCGCGAATCTGCTCAATGGTTTGCAACAGTGCAGACAACCCTTCTAGGGCATAATATTCGCACTGCATTGGGATGATGACACCATCGGCCGCAACAAGGCCATTTAGCGTCAACATGTTTAAGCTCGGTGGGCAATCGATAATCACGAAGTCGTAATCGTTGTTTACTGCCATCAGCGCATTGTACAAACGCTTCTCTTTATCATCGACAGATAACAGCTCGACCTCTGCCGCGGTAACATCGGCATTCGATGCCAATATATCCATCTCGGCAGCTTCTGAGAACCGTTTCGCTTGTGATATCGGCATTTTATCGACAAGAACATCGTAAACAGAGTGCTCAACCTCGGCCTTATCGATACCACAACCCATGGTGGCATTGCCCTGAGGGTCTAGATCAACCAGCAAGACTCGCTGCTGACTCGCAGCCAAGGAGGCGGCTAAGTTAATCGTCGTCGTGGTTTTACCGACGCCGCCTTTCTGGTTGGAAATGGCAATGATTCGAGCCAAGTGAAAATCCTTATGATTGAGAACCGGTGATACGGTACAAATTTTTACGAACGTTTAATCTCTAATAGGTGGCGCTCGCCGTCAAGCCCTGGAACGTTTAAATATTCACTTGTTAACAATTCAAAGCCTTTGGGAAGACTGTCGAGTTCATCACTGGGATGAACACCTTTCATCAACATAAAACTGCCATCGGGCAATAACAGGTGATGACTCCAGTTGACCATGTCTTCAATCGAGCTAAAAGCTCGAGACATAACAACGTCGAATAACTCCTCGGGATGCCAGGTTTCAACGCGGCGATTCTCTACCGTCACATTAGCCAGTTTTAGCTCGGCCTTGGCCTGCACCAAAAAACGTGTTTTTTTACCGTTGGTATCGAGCAGAGTGAAGTCAAGGTCGGGGTAGACTATCGCCAAGATCATGCCGGGTAATCCTGCGCCAGTACCGACATCAAGATTGCGCTGCCTATGGATAAAAGGCACCATCGAAAGACTGTCTAAGATGTGCTTATCCACCATCTCTACAGGGTTTCTAATAGCCGTCAGGTTATAGGCCTTATTCCACTTCATCAGTAACTGCAGATATGCCATCAGCTGATCGACCGTGGTTGTGGGTAAGTCGAGATTTAGGCCGTTAATACCTGACTCTAACTGTTGCCGTAACTGTTTATCCAACCGCCTGATCCCCAGCTTGAGCCTTGACCAGATGGCCTTGTTTTTTTAGGTACACCAACAACAGCGATAGGGCAGCAGGTGTGACGCCAGGTATTCTCGAGGCCCGCGCCAGAGAGGTTGGTCTAGCCTCTGTCAGCTTCTGCTTCATTTCGTTCGAAAGACCTTCAACCCCATGATAATCAAAGGATTCAGGTAATTCAGTGTTCTCATAACGACGCAGACGAGTAATCTCTTCCTGCTGACGCTCAATATAACCGGCATACTTCACCTGTATTTCAACCTGCTCAGCAACCTGTGGATCTACCACCGTGTTATCGGCGAGCTCGACGACCTGTTGATAACTTAAGTTGGGGCGGCGCAATAATTCCAGCAGAGAGTATTCCCGTGTCAGTGGCTGACCTAGGGTATTATTGACCTGTTCGATATTCTCGACCTTGGGATGCACCCAGGTTTGGCTCAGACGGGTAGATTCGCGCTCGATAGCCTCACGCTTCTCGCAGAAAGCGGCCCAACGGACATCGTCGACCAAGCCCAACTCACGGCCCTTCTCCGTCAGGCGTAAGTCGGCGTTATCCTCACGTAACAGCAGGCGATATTCCGCACGACTGGTAAACATGCGGTAGGGTTCTTTTGTTCCCATACTGATCAAATCATCGACCAGCACACCGAGATAAGCCTCATCGCGACGTGGGCACCAGCCCTCCTTCCCCTGTGACATCAAAGCGGCATTAGAACCGGCTAGCAAGCCCTGCGCACCGGCCTCTTCATAACCGGTGGTACCGTTAATCTGACCGGCAAAGAACAGGCCGTTCATGTGTTTGGTTTCAAGGTTAAATTTCAATTCTTGCGGATTGAAGTAGTCATACTCGATGGCGTAGCCCGGCCGCGTAATATGGGCATTTTCAAAGCCTTTAATCGAGCGAACTAAGTTAATCTGTACATCAAACGGTAGGCTGGTAGATATACCATTGGGGTATAACTCATGGGTATTAAGCCCTTCCGGTTCGATAAATATTTGATGTGAATTCTTATCGGCAAAGCGATGAATCTTATCCTCTACCGAAGGACAGTAACGGGGTCCAACACCTTCGATGACACCGGAGTACATCGGCGAGCGATCGAGGCCACCTCGGATAATATCGTGGGTTTTCTCATTGGTATGAGTAATCCAGCAACACACCTGCTCAGGATGCTGACTGACATGCCCTAGGTAGGACATTACCGGATCGGGCTTATCCCCCCACTGCTCCTGCAATTCAGAAAAATCGACAGTTTTGGCGTCGATTCGTGGTGGCGTACCTGTCTTCAATCGGTCGAAGCTAAATGGCAGTTCACGCAGTCTGTGGGCCAAGGCTATTGACGGTGGATCTCCCGCTCGGCCGCCGCTGCTGTTTTGCATGCCAACGTGAATCACTCCGCCGAGAAAGGTGCCAGCAGTTAAGACGACGGTGTCACCATGGAAACGAATACCAGTATTGGTGACAACACCACGAACGTTATCTCCCTCAACAATTAAATCATCAGCTGACTGTTGAAATATTTGTAAGTTTGGCTGGTTTTCAAGGATGTTTCGAATCGCCGCTCGATACAGTGCGCGGTCAGCTTGGGCCCGAGTAGCCCTTACTGCCGGGCCTTTGCGTTGATTTAATACACGAAACTGAATACCACCAAAATCCGTTGCCGTTGCCATGGCCCCACCGAGGGCGTCAATTTCCTTTACCAGATGACTCTTGCCAATCCCACCAATGGCCGGGTTACAAGACATCATTCCTAGGGTTTCAATGTTATGGGTTAATAACAATGTTTTGACACCCATTCTGGCAGAAGCAAGAGCGGCCTCTGTACCTGCGTGCCCGCCACCGATGACGATTACGCCGTAACGTTCTGGGTAGTCCATTGTAATTAACCTGCTTAGTTAGCGATGATTTTCAAAGAGTGGCAATTATAAGGAGTTATTGGTTATTGAGCAAAACTAGCTTTCTATTAAATCTCTTAATCTTTAATTAAATATCTATACATATATCTTATATATATATTTTCTTTTTATTATTACTATTATTAAGGGCGCCAACTTCACTGGGTAACTGTTTTTTAATCATTTAAATCAAATATTTAGGTGATTTATAAGTCGGTCGTAAATGCTTGTATTAGCGGTCTATAGTTATCGGATAAGCACTGGATAAATACCTGAGTTATACAGTCAGCCCTAATTTTTCTATTTTCAGCCTGTTTTCATCCTATAAATAATCACCTCTTGTGCACAGCAAACCCTAGTGAAAAAAAGGATAAGTATTTTTCTCTCTTTGTATACATGTTGTTCTTGGTTTACTCACAGCTGTGTTGTTAACAAGGTCTGTACTAATAATGGGGATCTATATTAATTCATTAAGTTATTGATAGTGTGTGGGTAAGGCGAGGGTAAGTTGTCAGTTTTGAGTATAAGTCAGTGCACAACATCCGTGTTAGCACTGTGGATCAAGCAGGCGGGCTTTACCGGTAAGACTATTTACCGATACAGAAGCTGGAGAATATTTTCCCCAGTAGGTCGTCAGGGGTAAATTGGCCGGTGATTTCACCGATAGCATTCTGTGCCAGGCGTAAATCTTCTGCTAATAGTTCACCAGCACCGTAGCCAAGCAGTTGATCCGCGCCTGTTTGTAAGTATTGTTCTGCGGTATTTAATGCGGTGATGTGTCGGCGTCTGGCAGTAAAACTGCCCTCGCCACCTGCTTGGAAGCCCATGATTTGTTTCAAGTGGTCTCGTAGCAGCTCGATACCAATGCCGTCCTTGGCAGACAGCCTAATCACAGTATTATCGCCACTGTGAAGCTCTGCCGCCATATTGCTCAGGTCGCATTTGTTTTGAATCACCGTGACTTTTAAGCTGTCTGGTAGCTTGTCGAAAAAGTCTGGCCAGAGGCGGTGAGGGTCTGTCTCTTCGGTGTCGGTACTGTCGACAACGAGTAAGACTCGGTCGGCTTTTTCAATTTCTGACCAGGCGCGGTCGATGCCTATTTGCTCAACCACATCGGCGCTTTCACGCAGCCCGGCTGTATCGATAATATGAAGAGGCATGCCGTCAATCTGTATCTGCTCCCGTAACACGTCCCGTGTGGTTCCGGCAATATCGGTGACGATGGCGCTTTCCTTGCCTGACAAGCTATTGAGTAAGCTTGATTTACCTGCATTGGGTTTGCCGGCAATGACTACGGTCATGCCTTCACTTAATAAACTGCCCTGCCTGGCCTGCTGCATAACCTCGGTAAGGTTTTTTTGCACAGAGGCTAAGTCGTTAGCAACCTTACCGTCGGCGAGGAAATCAATTTCCTCTTCGGGGAAGTCGATGGCTGCTTCGACATAGATACGAAGATTGATCAGGCTTTGCAACAGGGTGTTGATACGTTGAGAGAACTCACCTTGCAGGGATCTTAAAGCGCCACGTGCCGCTTGTTCTGAGGCCGAGTCAATCAAATCGGCTATGGCCTCGGCCTGGGCTAAGTCAATCTTATCGTTAAGATAGGCGCGTTCAGAAAATTCACCTGGACGAGCTAAACGTGCGCCATGGCTAATAACTTCTCGCAACAGGCAGTCGAGAATGACGGGGCCGCCATGCCCCTGTAGTTCGACGACATCCTCACCGGTAAAGGAGTTTGGCCCGGGAAAATACAATGTTAACCCTTGATCAAGGGGCTGCTTAGTGTGGTGAATAACTTCGTAAAAACTGCCGTAATGTGCATAGCGTGGGGTCAGCGGACTATCGCTCATCTGTTGTGCAATGGCCTTGGCCTTGGGGCCGGAAATGCGAATGATACCAACACCGCCACGTCCTGGTGCTGTTGCCAGTGCTGCAATGGTGTCGTTGTCGAGGGCTGTAGTCATAGTCTGTCATCGGTAGTTCGGCATATTAATGGCTGAATATTAGTCGTTTTCATCGTTAAAATCAGCCGCTCTGTTTCCTTGTTGTATAAAAAAAGCCGCTTTACGGCGGCTTTTTATGCTGAGTGAGGCTAGCTGATTTCGCCTGACTCAATCTTCTTGGTTATATACCACTGCTGGGCAATCGACAAGGTGTTGTTTACCACCCAGTAAAGAACCAGACCAGCCGGGAACCAGAGGAAGAAGATACCAAACATAAATGGCATCATTTTCATGATTTTTGCCTGCATCGGATCCGGTGGCGGTGGATTCAACGTCTGCTGGAACCACATACTGGCGACCATCAATACCGGCAATATATAGTATGGGTCCATCGCCGAGAGATCGTGGATCCACAATATCCAAGGTGCGTGACGCAGTTCGACACTTTCCATCAAAACCCAATACAGCGCGATAAATACCGGCATCTGAATCAATATCGGTAAGCAGCCTCCGAGAGGGTTTATTTTCTCTTTCTTGTAAAGCTCCATCATTGCCTGTGATGTCTTCTGGCGATCATCACCGTACTGCTCTTTAATTTGCGCCATTTTAGGGGCAAATTTACGCATTCGCGCCATCGATTTATAGCTGGCAGCAGAGAGTTTAAAGAACAACAGTTTAATGAAGATAGTCAGGACGATAATTGAAAAGCCCCAGTTACCAACGATGTCATGAATAAAAATCAACGCCTTGAACAGCGGCTGCGCTACCATCCATAACCAACCGTAATCGACGGTAAGATCTAAGCCGGGGGCAATAGCTGCCAGGGTGGGTTGATCCTTGGGACCAGCATAGAAAGAAGAGCTGATAGTACCCTGCTGGCCAGGTGCTACCGTTGTGTTCTCACCACTGAAGCGAATGATGTTCATATTGTCGCGGGTAACCAGTGTGGTGAATTTAAATTCACCCTCAGCCGGTGGAATCCATGCGCTGATGAAGTAGTGTTGAACAATCGATAACCAGCCATTGGTGACGTCGGCACTGAATTTCTCGTCCTTCATCTTGCTGAAGGTAAACTTGAGGAACTTGTCATCATTGGTACGAGTGGCTGCACCGAGGAATGGTGCCATACCCATGCCTGAAGAGTTGGCACCCGGGTCGACAGAGTTGTCACGCTTAAGCTGTGCATAAAGCGTGGCGTTCCAGCTGTTGCTAGTTTGGTTATCAATCAGGTAATCGACATTGACCAGGTAGCTATCACGGTTAAAGCTGAAACGTTTGGTGATCAACACACCGTCTTGGTTCAAGGTTAGGTCGACATTCAGTTGGTCGGCACTGCCTAGGTCGTAGCTCGATTGTGCAGAGCTAAACATGGGGCGACCCTTGTTAGTATCGGTGGCATTTTGACCGATCAAACCACTTTGGGCGACGTAGGTACGCTGCGCTGTTCGTTCTAGTAGTAGGAAGGGCTTGCCGTTTTCACCCTGTGTTTCGAGGTGATTGAGCAGGGAGACCGAGACAATATCACCACCGTGCTGATCAATCACAACATTAAAGACATCGGTGGTTACTGAGGTGTAACGGCTCTGCTGCTGTGCCGGTAGAGTAACAGCTTCGACTGCCTGCGGTTCCGCTGAGGGAACAGCAGAGGGGATCTCTTCGCTGTTGCTGGGTTGCACAATTGTCGGCACGCTGGCATTTGTCGGCGTATCAATAATAGCTTGGCTGCTGCGAGCGGAAGCTACTTCGGTTTGTTTTTGGTCTGAAAATTGTACCCATTCGTTCATAAGCATAATGCCTATGGCTGCAATGGCCGCAATAAGACCGTATCGAATAAAATCCATAGCTAGTCGTGATTCGTTGATGAGTGAGTGGGTGATGACGTCTCTTTACTACAAGAGTCTTCAGATGGAGAACATTGTACAGGTGGGACGGGGTCACAACCACCTTCATGGAACGGGTGGCAACGTAATATCCGTTTAATTGCTAAAAAAGATCCCTTCACTGCACCATAATCTTCTATGGCCTGTTGTGCATATTCTGAGCAAGTGGGATAGAAACGACATCTTGGCCCGATGATTGGGCTGATGACATACTGATAAAATTTAATAAATAATAACGCTATTTTTTTCATAGCATGTTTTCTTCGTTAAATTTCTAAGTGGATTGAGCGGTACGCTTACAGAGGCGTTTCCATTGTTTGTCGATTAACTTGTGAACCTGTGAGTTGTCCATATCAGCAAGACCGCGTCTAGCCATGACGACAATATCCAGCTCGGGCAGTTGGTGTTGTTGATGACGAAAGCTTTCGCGCAGTAAACGTTTCAAGCGGTTGCGTGTGCAGGCAAGTTTAACATTTTTTTTGGCGATGATCAGGCCCAGGCGTGGGCGGGGGGAGCTGCTTCGACGCGCTAGAATCAGCAATTGTGGGCAGGCCACTTTTAACTGAGCGTCGTCGAAAACAGTTTTATAGTCTAAAGCGGTTAGCAATCGTAGTTCTCTACCAAACCCGTAGGTTTTCTCAGGGCAAGCTGCCACGATTGCTGGTGCCTATTACTATATTAAGCGGCTAAGCGCTTACGGCCTTTCGCACGACGACGGTTGATCAAAGCGCGACCGCTTTTAGTAGCCATACGTGAACGGAAACCGTGGGTGCGCTTACGCTTTAGTACGCTAGGTTGAAAAGTACGTTTCATGACGTCACCCTTTCTATATTAAGTTGCTGAATTAAACGAACAAAAAACATTGTTTAGCCAACAACATATTGTTCAATTATTGATCAGATAATCTGACCGGATTTAAAGACGGCGAATTGTATTGAATTTGCTCAATGATTACAACGATTATTATGGTTAAAGACGTCTAAATGCCGATTTTTTTGTCAACATCCGGTTGTTAACAATCTATCCACACGGTGTGTTTGTGTCGGCGTCATTATTGATTTTGCAGGCCGCGATATTAATACCATTGCAAGCCATGATTTAATATCTTAACTTATTGAATAGAAAGGGAAATAAATACTTGTTAATAGCTTGTGAATGTTGTGGATAAGGGGGGTGTCATCTGCTAAAGTATTTGGCTGAATTTTAATTTTTTAGTCGCGTAGGTTGTTATTTACGCAAGGGAATTTACATTGCCGGTAGATGTTTGGCACCAAAGTCTAGCTGTGCTCGAGGAAGAGTTGTCCTCGCAACAGTTTCATACTTGGATAAAACCATTACAAGCAGAGTCAACCAGTAGCGAATTGTGTCTATTGGCACCTAATCGTTTTGTCAAAGAGTGGGTCAGCGATAAGTTTTTATCACGAATCACTCAGTTGGTTGGCGATATCAGCGATGGAGCCATCGGTAATGTCTTGGTTGAAATTGGTGGGCAGGCGGCGGCTATACCCAAATTTACCGGTCGTCGACGTCGGGCAACAACACGAAGCTCTAATCGATATGCGCAGACTGACCCGAGGCCGAGTTTTACATCGAGTGCCCCATCGTCAGAGGCCGACTCTCAGCATCGTCCCAGCCCTATGCCCCCCCCGCCACCAAGACGCCGACAGCCTGACACAGTGGCCGCGCCAGCAGAGCCTGAAGCTAATGCGTCAGCCCAGCAGGGGCAGCTGTTTACCTCGCCGCCAGGGTCTGGTGACACTATTCCTGTGCCTGTTGCCCCCGCGATTATCGGGCAACCTAAAATCAGCACCGGCGGTCGTAAGGTCGAGGTTGAGGGCGGCTTAAAACATAAAAGTTATCTGGTTGAGCACTACACCTTCGACACTTTTGTTGAGGGTAAATCGAATCAGCTTGCCAGGGCAGCAGCCTCGCAAGTGGCAGAGAACCCGGGTGGATCATACAACCCATTATTCTTGTACGGTGGCGTCGGCTTGGGTAAGACTCACCTGATGCACGCCGTTGGCAATGCCATTATTGAGAAAAACCCCGATGCCAAGGTGGTGTATCTAAATTCAGAGCGTTTTGTCGCAGATATGGTCAAGGCGCTGCAATTAAATGCAATCACCGAATTTAAGCGCTTTTATCGCTCCGTCGATGCGTTGCTGATCGATGATATTCAATTCTTTGCTGGTAAAGACCGTTCTCAGGAGGAGTTTTTCCATACCTTTAATGCGCTGCTTGAGGGGGGGCAGCAAATGATTTTGACCTGTGATAGATACCCGAAAGAAATCAAAGGCTTAGAGGAGAGGTTGAAGTCTCGTTTTGGCTGGGGGCTGACAGTGGCGGTAGAGCCACCTGAGCTGGAAACGCGGGTTGCCATATTAATGAAGAAGGCGGAGCAGGCCAAGGTTGATTTGCCACCAGAGGCAGCGTTTTTCATCGCTCAGCGTATTCGCTCCAATGTACGAGAGCTTGAAGGTGCCTTAAAGCGGGTTATTGCTAACGCGCATTTCACCGCCCGTAAAATAGATATCACACTGATCAAGGAGTCTTTAAAGGACTTATTAGCACTGCAGGATAAGCAGGTCAGTATCGATAATATTCAGCGCACTGTTGCTGAATACTACAAGATAAAAATTGCCGACCTTCTATCAAAGCGTCGCACTCGCTCTATTGCCAGGCCGAGGCAGATGGCCATGGCTTTATCGAAAGAATTAACCAACCACTCTCTGCCTGAAATAGGTGATGGCTTTGGTGGTCGTGACCACACAACTGTTTTGCATGCTTGCAGAAAGATTAAAGAACTACGTGGTGCTGATAACGATATTCAGGAAGATTATCAAAACCTTTTACGTTCACTTACTACTTAATTGTGCCTACTGACACGAGGACTATAAAAATCTCATGAAATTTACTATTACCCGTGAAGCTTTATTGCAGCCACTGAATTTAGTGGCCGGTGTAGTTGAGCGCCGTCAAACTCTACCTATTTTATCCAACGTATTGCTGCGTATCGAAAATGGCGTCTTGTCCCTAACCGGTACCGATCTTGAGGTTGAGTTAGATGGTCGTGTTCATCTCGATGCAGCCTTTGTAGATGGACAGGTAACAGTGCCTGCCAAGAAGCTGGTGGATATCTGCAAGTCTTTGCCAGATGGTGCCGTGGTTGATTTTGCCGTTGATGGCCAGCGCGCCATCGTTAAGAGTGGCCGCAGTCGTTTCACCCTATCAACACTATCGGCTACTGATTTTCCCTCTATCGATGATGAGCCGGGTAACACCCAATTTACTTTAACCCAGGGCGAGTTGAAAAAGTTAATTGAATCAACAGCTTTTGCCATGGCTCAGCAGGATGTTCGCTATTATCTTAATGGCATGCTGTGGGAGTTAAAGGATAATGTTTTCAAGGCTGTTTCCACAGATGGGCACCGGCTGGCCATGTGTACCTTGAAGCGCAGCCTCGATGTCGAGATTGATCGGCAAGTTATCCTGCCTCGTAAGGGGGTGCTGGAGATGGCTCGTTTGCTCATGAGTGAGGATGACGAGATTGAGCTCACGCTCGGTGATAATCACCTGCGAGCGAAGACGGCGGACTTCACCTTCACCACTAAATTGGTTGATGGCAAATTCCCTGATTATCAGCGAGTGCTGCCCCAGGGGGCGATTAATATTGCTAATGCTGACAGAGCTGAGCTCAAGCAAGCGTTGTCTCGTGTAGCGATCTTGTCAAATGAAAAGTATCGCGGTGTCCGTTTAAAACTGGCCTCTGATACAGTTAATATTGTTGCCAACAACCCTGAACAGGAAGAGGCTGAAGAGGTTGTCAGTCTGGAGTATAACGGCGCGCCAATCGAGATCGGTTTCAATGTCAGTTATATCTTGGATGTATTAACCGTCCTCAACTGTGCCCATGTCAAATTGTCGTTGGTTGACGCTAATAGCTCGGCCAAGATTGAAGAATCTGTGGCCAACGAATTGTGTGATGCGCTTTATGTCATCATGCCAATGCGTTTGTAAGTCGTGGCTATTGTTATTAAGCGGTGTCGTTTGTTGATGGGTGCGACTGTTGTTTAATCAGCTTTATATCAACAATATCCGAAATATTGAGCAACAGACATTGGCGCCTTTTAAGCAGATTAATCTGCTTTATGGCGCCAACGGCAGTGGTAAAACCAGTGTTTTAGAGGCGATACATATGGTCGCGTTGGCGCGATCTTTCCGGCAGAATATTGTCAGGCCTGTTGTTAAAAGAGGTCAGCAGAGCTTAACAGTCCATGCACAGTTTCATAGCAGTGATGGCATAACCCGCAATGTGGGTATTCAGCGCTCTCTAAAAGGGGAGCCGTTGATCCGTATTGATGGTGAAACTGTTCGCACCGTGTCTCAGTTGGCCGGTATATTTCCTGTGTTGGTCATGGATGCGAATATTTTCAGTTTGCTGGATGGTAGCTCTAAGGTGCGTAGGCAGTTTTTAGACTGGGGAGTGTTCCACGTGGAACACTCGTTTTTTGACGCTTGGCGAGCTTACCAGCGCTGTCTTAAGCAGAGAAACTCGTTGCTAAGACAGGGCTCTGGTATAAATAACGCACAACTGGCTATTTGGAACGAGGAATTATCGCGTTACGCTGTTACTATAGATAACTGCCGTGAGCGGTATTTTAATGAGTTTGTATTGGTTTTTAATCAAGTATTGGCACGGTTAACAGAGTGCACTGATATTCAGCTTGAGTACCGACGAGGTTGGGATAGTCAGATCGATTTATCCAATGTGCTAACCACCACCGTCGAACGCGATACACAGCTTGGTTATACGCAGTATGGCCCCCATAGGGCAGATATTAAAATTCGGCATCAAGGTGTCGAGGCGTCAAGTTTACTCTCTCGCGGCCAGCAAAAGATTGTGGCGGCGGCGTTAAAAATAGCCCAAGGGTTGCACTACAAGCAGAGCAAGAGTCATCACTGTATTTATTTATTAGATGACCTGCCTGCCGAGATTGACAGTAATCACAGGCAGGCTGTCTGTGATTTATTTGTAGAACAAGGTGCCCAGGTTTTTATAACCTGTATCGACAAGGCGAGTATCGTCGGTTGTTTCGATAAGGCGAAAGATTTACAAGTGTTTCACGTGGAACAAGGAAGCGTGAAGCCTGAGCCTTCAGAAGAAGGTATATGCGGAGACAGTAATGACTGAAGAAACAAACTACGATTCGTCCAGTATTAAGGTATTAAAAGGCTTAGATGCCGTTCGTAAGCGTCCAGGTATGTATATCGGTGATACTGACGACGGTAGCGGCTTGCATCATATGGTGTTTGAAATTGTCGATAACTCGATTGATGAAGCCTTGGCCGGACACTGTGAACAGATAACGGTCACAATACACCCTGATGAATCGATCACCGTAGAAGATGATGGCCGTGGTATTCCAACCGATATCCATGAAGAAGGCGTCTCCGCCGCTGAGGTTATCATGACGGTGCTGCATGCGGGCGGTAAGTTTGATGATAATACTTACAAGGTTTCTGGCGGCTTACACGGTGTTGGTGTATCGGTGGTTAACGCCTTGTCAGAATCCCTTAAGATGACAATTCGCCGTAATGGCAAAGTACACGAACAACAATATGTACATGGTGTGCCACAGGCGCCACTAACAGTCGTCGGTGAAACTACGCGCTCGGGTACCGAAGTAACGTTTATGGCCTCTTCGGAGACATTTACCAATATAGAATTTGTGTTTGAGCAGTTGGCCAAGCGTTTACGAGAACTGTCCTTCCTGAACTCTGGCGTCTGTATTGTTCTCAGAGACGAGCGAAGCGCAAAGGAAGAGACCTTTAAGTACGATGGTGGCTTGAGTGCCTTTGTTGACTATCTTAACCAAAACAAAACCACGGTTAACAAAATATTCCACTTTACCCACGAGGTAGAGGGCGTTGGTGTTGAGGTTGCATTGCAATGGAATGACTCCTATCAAGAAAGTATTCATTGTTACACCAATAACATCCCGCAGCGTGATGGTGGTACCCACCTAGCGGGCTTCAGAAGCGCCCTCACCCGTAATTTAAATGCTTATATAGAGCGTGAAGGTTTGGCTAAGAAAGCCAAGGTCAGTACCTCTGGTGATGATGCGCGTGAAGGCTTAACTGCAATCGTCTCCGTCAAGGTCCCTGACCCTAAGTTCTCCTCGCAGACCAAGGACAAATTAGTCTCGTCAGAAGTTAAGGGTGCAGTTGAAAACGCCATGAGTAATAAGTTTGGCGATTACCTGGTAGAAAACCCCAATGAGGCGAAGCAAGTCGTGCAAAAGATGCTCGATGCCGCTCGGGCCAGGGAAGCTGCACGTAAAGCACGCGAGATGACACGCCGCAAAGGTGCTCTCGATATCGCAGGATTACCAGGTAAGTTGGCCGACTGCCAAGAAAAAGATCCTTCATTATCAGAAGTTTACCTAGTGGAGGGTGACTCTGCTGGTGGCAGCGCCAAACAGGGCAGAAACAGAAAGTATCAGGCGATTTTGCCATTAAAAGGTAAAATTCTTAACGTTGAAAAAGCGCGCTTTGATAAGATGCTCTCCTCAGCGGAAGTTGGCACCATTGTGACGGCGTTAGGTTGTGGCATCGGTAAAGACGAGTTCAATGTCGAAAAGCTACGCTATCACTCAATCGTCATCATGACCGATGCCGATGTGGATGGATCGCATATCCGTACATTATTGCTTACCTTCTTCTTCCGTCAGATGCCTGAGTTAATCGAAAACGGTCACATTTTCATTGCTCAGCCACCGTTGTATAAGATCGCCAAGGGTAAGCAGGAGCAGTATCTCAAAGATGAAGAAGCGATGAGCAGCTTCATGACACAGAGTGCCTTGGACAGTGCCAGTCTTCATGTAAACGCCGAAGCACCTGGCATCTCAGGGGCTGCGTTAAATGACTTAATCAGTGAGTTCCGCAGCGTGGCAGCCTTGATTGATCGCTTGTCTAAGTTATATCCGCCTGAAGTACTGCGCGAATTGGTTGAATATGATGCGCTGACAGCCGCAGCCCTATCGAGCCAATCACTGGTCAATCAATGGTGTACCGGCCTAAAATCGAAGCTGGATATTGATACGCGCAGTGGTGCTAACCGCTACGAGGTGTTGGCTGTTAAGGATCCTGAGCGCGAGTTGTGGTTACCACAGGTCACTATTACGGCTCACGGTCTGCCAACTACTTACAGCTTTAATCAGGACTTCTTTAGCTCGAACGACTACAAGGCAATCCTGGCGCTGGGAAATAAGCTCGATGGCTTGTTAGAGGACGGCGCATACATAAAACGCGGTGAAAAATTACTCGAGGTGAGTAATATCGAAGACGCTATCGAGTGGTTGATGAAAGAAGCCAAGCGTGGCTATAACATCCAGCGTTATAAAGGGTTGGGTGAGATGAACCCAGAGCAGCTTTGGGAAACCACCATGGATCCCGATGTTCGTCGTATGTTGTGTGTGAATATTGAAGACGCCATTGCTGCCGATCAGATATTTACCACGCTGATGGGGGATCAGGTTGAGCCCAGACGTGAGTTCATCGAGCAAAATGCTCTGCGTGTCGCCAACCTCGACGTGTAGATTGTTCAAATAAAAAAAGCCGCTACTGAAAAGCTTCCGTAGCGGCTTTTTTGTGTCTGAAATTCAGTGAATATTAAGCCAAAGCATGGGAATGGTTGCAAAGGTTAGCAACGACAAAACAGTATTAAACGTTTTGAGTTTTAGCGGGCAATGAAGCCATTTCTTGATTGCCGAGCCGGATACTGCCCAGATGGCAATGGCAGGCAGGTTTACTGCGGTAATAACGGCACAGATGATGATAGCAGCCATGGTGGAGCCGCTGTCTATCTGGGTGGTAAAGCCCATCGCGGCGACCGCCAGCATCCAAATACCAGGGTTGATCACCTGTATCGAGGTCGCCTGTAGGAAGCCAATAGGTGAAGTGCTGGTGCCCTCCTCTGTCTGCGGTTTGCTGGTCTTCAATAGTTGAATACAGAGATACAATAAGTACGCGGTACAGAAATACAACAATGCCCGATCCAACCAGGGAAACAACACAAACAATTGCCCCGCGCCAAAGGCAACAAGAATCAACATGAGACAAAGGCCTATGTTGCAACCCAGTAACATAGGAATGGTACGACTAAAGCCATGGTTGGCTCCACAATTAGCCAGCATCAAAGTATTGATGCCAGGGCTGACAGAGGCGGCAAAAGAGAACGAGGCTGCGGCCAGCAACGTTGTGATAGTCGTTAAATCCAACATGATATTGTTCCAACAATCTTATGATAAGCAGTAATCAGAAGCGCTATTGTAAGATTGATGCCGTAGAATTAATTTTCTTAAAATGGGTGTAATTTAGAAGCAAAGAGATTAATATTCTATAAAAAGTATGGATTAGAGAAATGATTGCTCTAGATAAGGTAGATAGAAAAATTTTAAACTTGCTGCAGCAGGATGCGACCATTTCTTTGGCTGCATTAGCAGAGAAGGTCAACCTGTCGACAACCCCCTGTTGGAAGCGAGTGAAGCGTTTAGAGGATGAGAAAATCATCGCTAAGCGCGTGGCCTTGGTAAATCCTGAGAAGGCACAGTTACCAACATCGGTGTTTATGACCTTGGCAATCGTCAACCATAGCAACCGTTGGATTGATGGTTTTACTGAGGTGGTCAGCGATTTTGATGAGGTGATGGAGGTGTATCGGATGACGGGAGAGTTCGATTATATGCTGCGGATTCAGGTGAAAGATATTCAAGCCTTTGACCGGTTTTATAAGCAGCTGATGGAGAAGGTGGACGGCATAACCAAGGTGACCTCAAGCTTTGCCATGGAGACCATCAAGTACACCACTGCCCTGCCCGTTTAAGCGACAAAAAAACCGGCCTGGGCCGGTTTTGACAGGATTAAGGGCTTCAGCGCTGAGCGATGGCCTCGCTTTCACTGTCTATCCATAGACGAACCTCTTCCTTTAGCTGCTCTGCCGTCTTGCCGGTGCTCTCTATTCTCTCACCGACCGAGATAACAACCGTACCGGGAAATTTAACAAAGCTATTATTAGGCCAAAATTCACCGGCATTATGGGCAACAGGAATGACTGGCACAGCGGCGGCAACGGCAAGTGCAGAGCCGCTCTTAGCGTGTTTGGCCGTGCTACCAGGCGCCGTACGCGTACCCTCGGGAAATATTAGCACCGAAATACCCTCAGCCAATCGCTCCTTGCCGGTATCCATTACCTGTCGCAAAGCTTGGCGTGGATTGCCCCGGTCTATGGCGATTGGCTTGAGCAAGCTCAGCCCCCAGCCAAAACCAGGGATGCGCAATAATTCTCGTTTCAAAATGGTCGATAGCGGCTGAAACATCAATTGCAAATAAATGGTTTCCAGCGAACTTTGGTGCTTGGATAAAACGACAGCAACGTCATGGCTGATATTCTCTGCGCCAATAATTTGGTGATCAATGCCGCAGGTTATCTTTAGCCACCAGCAGACAAAGCGATTCCATAACAACAGGTATTGACGGCGTATATTAAAGGGTAATAGACCAAAGAAAATCATTCCTGTGGTACCAAACCAGAGGGCGCTGAGGCCTGAGCCCAAATAGAAAATAATCGACCGAAGCTTAAGCCCCAGCGTGATTTGTTGATGCATAAAATTCACCGGTTAATAAGGCGTCGACAACGTCGCTGAGGTTGTCGTACACAGGGAGCTCTGCCCACAGCTCATTATTGATTATTTTTTTAAGTGTTTTGTCGCCCTTGCCTGTTTTAACGAGTACGGGCTGACACTGACGTAACAATCCTGCCTCTAGGTCACGCAGGCTGTCGCCGATAAGAGGTACCTGATGAGCACTGCAACCCATGTGTTGCTCGATATTCTCGATCATGCCGGCCAGGGGCTTGCGACAATGGCAGCCCTCATCAGGGCCGTGCGGACAAAACTCAATGGCGGCAATGTTTCCGCCTACTTCATCCAGTAGCTGTTGCATCTTATCGTGCATCTGTTGCAGCTCAGTCAGGCCATAATAACCACGCCCAATGCCTGATTGGTTGGTGGCAATATAAACCTGGTACCCCGCCTGACATAACCGACCTATCGCCTCAATGCTACCGGGAATGGGCAACCATTCTTCGGCAGATTTGATATAGGCATCGCTGTCATGGTTGATCACCCCGTCGCGGTCAAGAATGACTACCTTGGGGATGCCAAGTGAGCTGCAGTCAAACATTAAGCTTGCAGCTCAGAGATGTCGGCGATTTGACCAAACAGGCCGATCAACTGAGACAGCAGGCTGAGGCGGTTGGCGCGAACAGCCTGATCCTCGTCCATCACCATCACTGACTCAAAGAAGTTATCAACACTGTCTTTGAGGCCAGCTAACAACGCTAATGCCGCGGTATAGTCACGTTGGCTGCAGAGCGCAGGCACCTGCTCGGCAAGCGCATTTAGCTGCTGATTGAGTGCTGTTTCGCTGGCGTCAGAGAGCAGCGCCAGATCGACGCTGCTGGCAGGATTACCCTGCTGCTTTGCCAAAATGTTCTTAATACGTTTGTTGGCGCTTGCTAACGCATCGGCAGCCTCCATAGAGCGGAAACTCTCGACGGCAGCCACGCGTAAGGCAAAATCAGCCGGGTTGTGAATCTGGCCAGCTTGCTGCAGTACATTCTGTACTGCAATCACAGTCTCAGTACTGATCCCTGCATCTTGATAAATGGCGCGATAGCGATCAAAAATAAAGTGAATAACATCGCTGGCGGTGGCTTGGTTGGCCAGTTTATCTCCATAGCCGACAACCGCTTGTTCGATTAGCTGATTGAGGTCGATGTTAACAAAGCGACCCTCTTCGATGATACGAATTACTCCGAGAGCGGCGCGACGAAGTGCAAAGGGGTCTTTTGAGCCTGTCGGTGGCTGGTTGATGCCGAAGATGCCAACCAGCGTATCGAGACGATCGGCCAAGGCCACGGCATTACCCGTTAACGTGGTAGGAAGCGCAGCGCTGGCTCCCTTGGGTAGATATTGCTCAACCATAGCCATGGCGACTTCGTTGTTCTCGCCGTCAGCCAAGGCATAGTGATAGCCGGCAATGCCCTGCATATCAGAGAACTCAGACACCATATCAGAGACCAAATCGGCCTTGCACAATTGACCGGCGCGCTCGGCATCAGCCGGGTTACCGCCAATCAGCTTGCTGATAGTGGCGGCCAAGGCAGCAATACGCTGGGTCTTATCCCAAACACTGCCCAGCTTGGCCTGAAAGACCACAGGCTTGAGGCGTTGACAGCGCTCTTCTTGATTAGACTTTAAATCAGTCTTAAAAAAGAAGTCGGCATCACTTAGGCGTGGACGAATGACTCGCTCGTTACCGTCGATGATTTGACTCGGGTCCTTAGAAACCAGGTTCGACATAAAGATAAAGTTAGGTTTTAGGTCGCCGTTATTATCAACCACATGGAAATACTTCTGATGTTCGGCCATCGATGAAATCAATGCCTCACGTGGAATGGCGAGAAAGCTGTCTTCAAACTTACCGGTTAAAGCCACCGGCCACTCCACCAAGCCGGTGACCTCATCGAGTAGCGACGGTTCAACAACGGCATGGGCACCAAGAATATCAGCCTGCTTCTGAACTTCCTCGACGATGATCTGCTGACGCTGCTGATAATCAGCAACAACCTTACCCTGCTCAAGCATAATACTCGGGTAGTTGCCGGCGCAGTCGATGGTCAAGGCCTCTTTACACATGAAGCGGTGACCACGACTCTGGTTGCCAGCCTGTTTACCAAGAATTTCACAATCGATAACATCGCTACCGTTAAGCATTACCAGCCACTGTACGGGTCGGACAAATTCGGTACGGCTGGCGCCCCAACGCATGCGCTTGGCTATGGGGAGGTTTTTCAAAGCGCTGCCGATAAATTCCGGCAACAACTCAACACTGGCACGACCCTTGATCGATTGACTGTAGGCCAGCTGCTCGCCCTTGGTCGTCTCTTTACGACCAAGCTCAGAGACCTCAACACCGAGGCCGCGGGCAAAACCCTGCGCTGCTTTGGTAGGATTACCGTCGGCATCGAAGGCAGCCTTCACATTGGGGCCGAGTTTCTCTTCGACAATGTCATCTTGGGACTGCTGTAAGTCTTTAACCAATACGGCAAGGCGGCGAGGGGCAGCAAACCACTGGAGTTCGCTGTAGCCGAGCTTGGCGTCGGCCAAGCTTTTGGTGATCGAGTCTTTAAAGCTAAGGCCAAGCTTCTTAAGATTTTTTGGCGGCAACTCTTCGGTGCCAAGTTCAACAAGAAAATCCTGAGTTGTCATTTACTTAATCTCCGCCAGTTGGGCCAGTACTTGCTCGCGTAAATCATCGGGTGCGAGTGGGAAGCCGAGTTTTGCACGGCTGGCTAAATAGGTTTCGGCAACGGCGCGGGACAGTGTGCGCACGCGCAAAATAAAGCGTTGCCTCTCGGTGACCGAGATCGCATGTCTGGCATCGAGTAGGTTGAAATAATGTGAGGCTTTGAGAACGTGCTCGTAGGCCGGCAATGCTAAACCTTCTTCTATGAGTCGCTGACAGGCAGCCTCGGACTCGTCGAAGGCAGTAAACATGAAGTCGACATTGGCATGCTCGAAGTTATAGGTCGACTGCTCGACTTCGTTTTGGTGATAAATATCGCCGTAGGTCACGGGGCCATCGGGGCCGTGTGTCCAGACTAGGTCGTAGACACTGTCGACGCCCTGCAAATACATGGCGATACGCTCGAGTCCGTAGGTGATTTCGCCGGTGACGGGAAAGCATTCAATACCGCCCACCTGTTGGAAATAGGTGAACTGAGTGACTTCCATGCCGTTGAGCCAGACTTCCCAGCCAAGCCCCCACGCACCCAGCGTCGGCGATTCCCAGTTGTCTTCGACAAAGCGAACATCGTGGACATCGGTGTCGATACCCAGCGCCTGTAATGATTCAAGATACAGCTCCTGAATATTCTCAGGGCTTGGCTTCATCACGACCTGAAACTGATAGTAGTGCTGCAGACGATTTGGGTTCTCGCCGTAGCGTCCATCGGTGGGGCGACGGCTGGGTTGAACATAGGCGGCATTCCAGGTTTCCGGACCGATGGCACGAAGAAACGTACCCCAGTGGAAGGTGCCAGCGCCGACCTCCATATCCAATGGCTGCAGTACGACGCAACCCTGTTTGGCCCAGAATTCCTGCAGGGCGAGAATAAGGCCCTGAAATGTTTGTGCATTGGCTGTTTGTTGTGCCACCTAAGCCACCTATTTTTGGTCAAAAACGTTGTCGTTGAAACAGAGCAAATACCCTGTTTATTGAATCCTGCTGAGTCATGGCGCAATTGAGCGCAAAAACTGCTGATTAATACCCTTTGTAATCAATGGCTTACCACTTAATTTCCGGTCGCCTTGTGGGATATTATTCAAAGCCGCGTATTATACCCTGTTATTGGCCGCGGTTCATTGTCTGTGTGGTTTGTAAGCCAAGGTGGCTTGCTATAAAATTCCAGCGCAAAGTCCGAGGGGAATTTATGAGTGAGAGCCAGGCTGAAAATAACAGCTTCAAAGCAAAATTAGTCATCCTAGTATTCAATCTGGTCGGTATTCTGCCGTTGTTTTTGTTACGCGCCATCGGTAAGGCGGCGGGCTATTTAATTTTTCGCCAGCAGGGTCGATCCTATCAAGTCACGATGAGAAACCTTGAGCTGTGCTTCCCTGAAATGCCGGAGCCAGAGCGGCTCGATATGACACGCCGCTCTCTGATTGAAACGGGGATGTTGGGCGCCGAGGTTATGCAGGTGTGGGCCCGGCCATGGGCTAAAACCCGCAATAAAATCGTCAAGGTTAATGGCCTGGAGAAATTTACCGACCCGGTAAACAGCGATAAAGCGACTATATTGTTGGCCCCTCATCTCGGTAATTGGGAAGTATTGGGCCTGTATATGGCGGAGTTTGGTCAGATGATGTGTCTTTATCAGCCACCAAAACAAGCAATATTCGAGGGGATTATTAAGCAGTCGCGAGAAAAATCTGGCACTGTCGCAGTGCCGACCAATAAGAAAGGTGTGATGGCGTTGATGAAAGCGCTGAAGAAAGGTGGCACCACAGGGATTTTGCCCGATCAACAACCCGAACTTAGTGGTGGTTGTTTTGCCCCGTTCTTTGGTGTCGATGCGCTGACAATTACCTTGATTAGCAGCCTGATTCAGCGGAATGATTGCCGTGTTGTTATGGGGTACGCAAAGCGAGTAGCCGAAGGCTATGAAGTTAACTTCACAGACCCAGACCCTGAAATCTATAGCGACGATCAACTAACGTCGGTGACGGCGATGAATCGCTCGGTTGAAGCCTGTGTGATGGATTGCCCAGAGCAATATCAGTGGGAGTACAAACGGTTTAATAAGCAGCCGGAAGGACAGCCACGATTCTACAAAAAAATGTAGTCTTATCAGCGCCTACGCGCTACCAGCCAGCTCTGTCCATTGAGCTGGCTACGATCATTCTCTAAGTAACTGATCACCTCCAAGTCGGCAAACAAGCTCAACAATTCGTTACGTGCCAGTACAAACTTGGGGTTGCTGGGGCCATTCTTGTTATCGACATTAAAGGTTTGGTAGAACAACAGGCCATTCGGCTTGAGTGCCGAGACCAGCTGTTGGCAGCTCTCACGGTGCAGAAAATAACTGACACAGATGACGTCGAACAACGACTGCTCCGGTGGCTGTTGCTCGACATCACGTAGTTGGCAAGCAATAGAAAGCTGTCGCGCTTCGGCGATTTTATTCAGTTGTCCGAGGCCGACGGAGGAGATGTCCCAGGCCTCCGCATCGAGCCCTTTTTCAGCTAACAGTAAAGCATTGCCCCCGAGACCACAGGCGAGATCCAGCGCCCTGCCCTGTGAGGGCAAAAGGTGTTGATACTGTTGCAGTACAGCGCAGGCGCTGGTGTCTTGGTCGGCTTGCTGCCGGTAGCGTTGATCCCATTTTTGTTGTTTTTCGATGTTCACTATCGTCGCCAAAAAGCCGGGGTTAAAATGACCAGCAGGGTAAAGACTTCTAATCGACCGAGCAGCATGGCAAGACAAAGCAACCACTTCGCCGCATGGTTTAAGTCGCCAAAGTGCGCTGAGACGGTGCCGAGGCCGGGACCGAGGTTGTTGATTGAGGCGGCAACCGCGGAGTAGGCCGTGATAAAATCGATGCCGGTCAGCATCAACGCCATCATCAACATCAGAAACACCATAATGTAAACCGAGAAGAAGCTCCACACCGCGACAATGACCTTGTTTTCCATCACCCGGTTGCCCAGTTTTAACGGAATGACAGCATTGGGGTGTATCAGTTGACGAAGCTCTCTAAAGCCCTGCTTGGCGATCAGTAATACGCGAATCATCTTGATACCGCCACCGGTCGAGCCGGCACAGCCGCCGAGAAAGGCAAAGGTCAGCAATAGAAAGGGCAGTAAACTTGGCCAGGCCGAGAAATCGGTGGTGGCAAACCCCGTGGTTGTGGCGATAGAAACCACCTGAAATACTCCGTAAAGAAAGCTATCGGCGAAGTCGTAGGTGTGGTGAAAATACAGCAGCAACGACACCACGATACTGGCGCCAAAGAGAAAGCAAAGATAAAACCAGCACTCGGGATCTTGCCGATACTGACTGAAGCTATAGCCACGGAAGGCGCCGAAGTGGAGGGCGAAGTTGATGCCGGCGATGATCATGAAGACGCAGGCAATAAACAGAATGACGGGGTTGTTGGCGTAGTAGCCCATGCTGGCGTCATGGGTGGAAAAGCCACCGATGGCAACAGTGGAAAATGAGTGACCAACAGCGTCGAACAACGTCATGCCGGCCAACCAGTAGCTGATCGCGCAAGCTGCTGTTAGGTAAAGGTAAATTAAGAACAGCGTCTTGGCTGTCTGGGTGATGCGCGGCGTTAATTTATTATCTTTTACCGGCCCCGGTGTTTCAGCCCGGTATAGCTGCATGCCACCGATACCCAACATAGGCAGGATGGCGACAGCGATGACGATGATACCAATGCCACCTAACCACTGCAGCATCTGGCGGTAAAAGAGGATGGACTTTGGCAGTTCATCGAGGCCAGTAATCACCGTCGCGCCAGTTGTGGTGAGCCCAGAGATCGATTCGAACACCGCATCGGTGACGCTGAGGCTGGGCGAGTCCGATAAATATAACGGCAAGGCACCGAATAGGCCGAGAACGATCCAGAATAACGCGGTGATTAAGAAACCGTCGCGGGTGCGTAAATCTTTCTTCTGGTGGCGAAGTGGTAGGTAGATACCGGCTCCGATACCGAAGGTGATTAGGCAGGCGTTGAGGAAATGATAAATCGCCCCGTCTTGGTAGATCAGCGATACCATGGCCGGCAGCAGCATGGTTAAGCTGAACAGCATCAGCAAAAAACCAACGGTGCGGAAGATAGTGGGTAAGTGCATTATTAGCCTATTTAGAAGAAGCCAAAGCCAACTTGAAACAGTTGGGCGACTTCCTTGCTTTTGTTTTTGTCGACTAAGAACAAGATAACGTGATCATCGGTTTGGATAACAATGTTTTTATGGGCGATGAGCACCTCCTCTGCGCGGACGATGGCACCAATAGTAACGCCGTTGGGCAGATCGATTTCGCCGATACTCTTGCCGACCACTTTGCTGGATCGGCTGTCACCATGGGCAACAATTTCAATGGCTTCGGCCGCACCGCGACGAAGGCTGTGTACGTTTGCCATATCGCCACTGCGGACATGGGTTAGCAAGCTGCCGATGGTAATTTGCTGGGGAGATAAAGCAACATCGATCTCGCCACCTTGAACCAAATCGACGTAGGCGGGGTTGGTAATCAGGGTGATGACCTTGCCGGCGCCTAGGCGTTTGGCCAGCATCGAAGACATGATGTTGGCCTCGTCATCATTGGTCAGCGCTAAAAAGACATCGCAGTCTTCGATGTTTTCTGCCTGCAATAAGTCTTTATCCGATGCATGGCCGTGCAGCACAATGGTTCGGTTAAGGTTTTCTGAAAGCTGTCGGCAACGACTGAGGTTCTGCTCGATGAGCTTAACCTGAAAGCGAGTCTCTATCGATTCAGCCAAGCGCTCACCGATATTACCACCACCGGCGATGGTAATACGTTTATAGGGGGTGTCCAGCCGTCTAAGTTCGGCCATGACGGCGGTGATATTGTCCTTGGCAGCGATAAAGAACACTTCGTCATCGGCCTCAACCACGGTATCAGCCTTGGGGATAATGGCTTGGTCGCGCTGGAAGATAGCAGCCACCCGAGTGTCAACATTCGGCATATGCTCGCGTATTTGTTTCAGTTCTTGACCGACCATCGGGCCACCATAATAGGCTTTGACAGCGACCAACTGCACCTTGCTCTTGGCAAAGTCGACAACCTGTAAGGCGCCTGGATGCTCGAGCAACCGCTTAATATAGTTAGTCACCAACTGCTCAGGGCTGATGATGACGTCGATGGGTATGGCTTCGGGGGCAAACAGTTTTTTCTTTAACAGGTAGGGCGTGGCGCGTATGCGGCTGATTTTTGTCGGTATATGGAACAGGGTCTGAGCCACTTGGCAGGCGATCATATTGATTTCGTCACTGTTGGTGACGGCGATTAATATATCGGCATCCTCGGCACCGGCATTCTTCAATATGTTGGGGTGAGAGGCGCTGCCGCGAATAGTGCTGATATCGAGCCGATCACGAAGCTCTTTCAGCCTGGGGACGTCGGTATCAATGACGGTAATATCATTTTTCTCGCTGGCGAGACTCTCAGCCAGCGTTCCACCGACCTGACCGGCACCAAGAATTAAGATTTTCATCGCTAAACAGTTACCCCATAGCCGGCTGGCTAGTGATTGTGGCCATAATAGTTCTGTTAGATCTTGTTATGCTTACTATTGTCCGCCTGTAGCCTTTTCGATGCAAGCATAGAAGAAACCATCGCCGTCCTGCAGCCCTGTCAGCAGCTGTCGGCCAAAGGTTTGTTCGATACCCCACGCCGCCGCTATTGGCCGATGCTGGCAGTCACCGGTGAGCTCGGCAAAGCGTTTAAGCAATAAGCTGTTTTCCTGCGGCATGATTGAGCAAGTGGCATAAACCAAACGACCACCAGGCTTTAGCAGCGGCCATAGAGCCGTTAATATTTTAAGTTGTAGCTCCGCCAGAGTGGCGATGTCCTCCGGTTGCCGCATCACTTTGACATCGGGGTTGCGCCGTATCACCCCGGTGGCAGAACAGGGGGCATCGAGTAATATCTTGTCGTATTGCTGGCCGTCGAACCAGTGCTCCGGCTCGGAGGCATCGCCGGCAAACAGTGTTGCTTGCAGGCCTAGGCGTTGTAAGTTTTGCTCGACACGTTCGAGCTTGCCTTCGACCAGTTCCAAGCCGTGAACGGTTGCCGTGGTGCCCTGCTCTAATAGGTGGCAGGTTTTGCCACCGGGCGCACAGCAGGCGTCGAGCACACGCTCACCGTCTTTAATGCCGATTAAACCGGCAGCGAGTTGGGCCGACTCATCCTGTACGCTGGCCCAACCTTGAGAAAAATGGGGTAATTCTTCCACTGCCTTGGCGTGGCTAAGGTTGATACCATCGACACTGTATTGACAGGCCTTGGCATCGATGCCCTGCTCCGCCAGCAGCGCAAGGTAGTCATCGCGGTTGGTCTTCAGCCCATTCACACGCAGTGTCATGGGTGGTTGGACATTATTAGCGACGATGATTTGATCGATATAATCGGGCCAGCGTTTTTTCACCATGCCCAAAAACCAGTCAGGGTGACTGAATCGTTCCGCCTCCGATAGGTTGTCGATCAGAGTATCGGCATGGCGCTGATATTGGCGCAGCACGCCGTTGATAAAAGACTTTGCCCAGTTCTTACGCAGCGCAACACTGGCGTCGACAGTGGTCGCTAGTGCAGCGTGATCGGGCACTCTGGTATAGCTCAATTGATAGAGGCCGAGGATGAGCAGTGCATAGATGTCGTTGTCTTTTTCTTTCAGCGGCTTTTTGATCAGTTGATTGGCAATGCCTGCCAGTCGAGGGAAATAGCGCATCGAGCCAAAACACAGCTCTTTAAAAAGCCCGCTGTCTTGAGGGTCGATAGTCGGCAGGTATTTGGGGATTAAGTTAGCCAGCGAGGATTGATTGATCATTAGTTGGGCGATTAACCGTGCAGCCTGTGCACGGGTGTTCTTCGCCTTGATCGGAGTCGCATTAGTCAAAACGGTTGCCCTCGGCAAACCATTCACGACGAGAATTCAACACTGAGGCTGTGTCCATGGCTTTTTTGCCGGGCAGCTGTAATTGCTTCAACACCAGGGCTTGCTCGGCGCACTGAACAACGACGCGCTTCTTGCTGCACTCTATAATGGTACCGGCTAGTTGATCGGAATCGCCATCGGCAATATCAACCTGCCATACCTTGATGCGCTCGCCATTTAAGTCGGTATAGCAGACATTACTGCTATTAAAGGCGTGGATTTTGTTCATCTGTGATTGAGCGGAATGTGACCAGTCGATAAGGCCTTCTTGCTTACTAAGCTTGGGGGCATAGTTGCTGAGGCTGTCCTCCTGTTGCTCGCCTTCAATATTACCTGTTAGTAAGTCATTGCAAACTCGCACAAGCTCAGCCTGACCGATTGGTATCATCTTCTCACGTAAGGAATCACCGGTTTCATGGCCGTCGATGGGGCAGTAGACCTTACTGATCATATCGCCGGTATCAAGACCGATATCCATGTGCATAATGGTAATGCCTGTTTCGGCGTCACCGGCTTCAATTGCACGCTCGATTGGCGCAGCACCGCGCCAGCGTGGCAAAATTGACGCGTGTACATTAATACAGCCTAGACGCGGTGCGTCGAGCACTGGCTGAGGGAGAATCAAACCATAGGCAACCACCACCATGAGGTCGGCATTATGGCTGCGCAACAAATGCTGCTCTTCATCTCCTTTTAAAGAGAGCGGCTGAAACACTGGAATATCGTGCTCAAGAGCAACCTGCTTCACCGGTGTCGGCACCACTTTTTTACCGCGGCCTGACTGTCGGTCGGGTTGGGTATAAACCGCAACAATGTTATGGGTGCTGTATTCTATTAATACGCGAAGGTGGCGAGCCGAAAACTCGGGGGTGCCGGCAAAAATAATATTTAGGCCGGACTTTTCTTCGTGATTAGCCATTGAGCAGTTTGATACCTTTTGTGGTTCAGGTGTACGAAAATCAGCGTGAGCGAGCGTGCTGTTTTTCGAGTTTTTTACGGATACGGTTACGCTTGAGCTTAGAAATATGGTCGACAAACAGGGTGCCGTCTAGGTGATCAAGCTCATGCTGTATGCAGACTGCTAATAAACCGTCTGTCTCTAACTCATAGGCATCGCCGTTACGATCGAGGGCGTTCAGGCGGATACTGACTGGGCGCTCAACGGTTTCGTAGAACCCCGGGACAGACAAACAGCCCTCATCGTATTCGTGATTAGTATTGTCTAAAATCTCGTAAGAAGGGTTGATCAAGACCAGGGGATCGTCTTTTTCTTCTGAAATATCAATAACAACAATACGACGATGAATGTCTACCTGCGTTGCGGCAAGACCGATCCCCGGTGCGTCATACATGGTTTCAAACATGTCATCTATAATATTTCGCACAGAGTCGTCTACAATATCAACATCTTGCGCAATTGTTCTGAGTCGTGGGTCTGGAAATTCGAGTATATTTAGAATAGCCATCTGGATCTGTGAATAACCTCTAGTATCTTCGCGAGCACAACTGCTAAGATTATGACAACTAACAAATAGCTGTAGGCAGAATCAAACAGGTGGAGCTTGCTCTTCGCATATGATCAATGTAAAAAATAGATCATCGATTACAATATAAGCAGACTATTTTACCAGCCCGTGTGTAATAGGGGCAGTGATTTAACAATAACAAGTGAATTTAAGGGATGGTATACATGAAAAAGTGGCTTGCAGCTCTCATTGGGCTTAGCTTAATCTCATCGGTACTGGCGGCTGGAGACACCTTGCTTAAACCGGGCCATCCTAATAACTATGTTGTTGTGAAGGGTGACACACTGTGGGATATCTCAGGCAATTTTCTTAATGACCCATGGAAGTGGCCAGAGATTTGGCAGGTAAACCCGCAGGTCAGCAATCCGCATTTAATTTACCCAGGGGATGTACTGTCCTTGGTATATGTTGATGGCCAACCAAGGGTCATGGTCAAGCGTGGCGGCACAGTGAAATTGAGCCCACAAATGCGTGACAGCGAGCATGGTCGAGCCATTCCTGCGATTCCGCTGGGCAAAATTGATGCCTTTCTGAGTAAGGGGCGTTTTGTTGAGCCGAGTGAGTTAGAGGGGAAGCCCTATGTTGTTGCCGGTGGCAAGCGCCACCTAATTACCGGTGCCGGTGATCAAGTTTACGCTCGAGGCGAATTCTTAGATGAGGATGTGACCTACGGAGTTTTCCGCGAAGAGACACTATTTACCGATCCAGATACCAATGAAATATTGGGCCTACAGCTACGCAATATAGCCTCGACGAATATTTCGTCGATGGATACCGATATTGCAACAATGGACGTCAACAGAAGCACCGAAGAGATTCGTATCGGCGATAAAATCTTGGTATCGGAACAGCGTGCAATTACTGCTGTCTATCAGCCAAGCGCTCCCGATGAAGAGGTTGATGGCCTGATTATTGGCGTCGAAGGTGGTGTGTCGCAGGTGGGTAAGATGAGCATTGTCATCATTAACCGAGGCGAGCGAGATGGCTTGGCTGAGGGTAATGTCTTATCGATTATGAAGGTTGGCGAAGTAGTAAAGGATAAGGTTGCCGATGAGCTAGTTCAGCTGCCCGATGAGCGCGCCGGTTTGATGATGGTTTTCCGTGTGTTTGATAAGCTGAGCTATGGCTTGGTATTGCGTGCCAATCAAGGTCTTTCTGTCGACGATAAGGTCGCAATGCCCTAATTTCTATTTACTACAACTCGTTGTGACGTCATGGATGACAAGCAAGTTTTAACCGATGCAAAGTGGATTGCTTTGCATCGGCTACGCGGTTTAACAATCAGCCGTGTGTTGCCATTATTGGCAGCCAGTAACAACCTTGATGATTTCCTTCGCAGGGCGACAAAAACAGCCTGCGGTCTTGCTCCGCCCCTGATTTTGTCGATTGCCAGCATTGAACAGGCCGATGGATTGGGTGCGGCAGCGTTACAGGTTGCTGCGCCGCAACAACAATGGCTGGCCGCCAACAATGGCAGTATTGTTCATTGGTTCCACCCTGATTATCCCGCATTATTACGAGAGATTAGTGATCCGCCCATCGTACTGTATTGTCTCGGTAACACGGCATTATTGGCGCAGCCGCAACTGGCGATTGTCGGTAGTCGTGCGGCCAGCAAAAGCGGTACTGAAACGACTGCGATGTTTGCCGCCGATCTTGTGGCCAGCGGTTTTACCGTGACCAGTGGCTTGGCGCAAGGTGTCGATGCGGCAGCCCATCGCGGGGCGTTATCACAGGGGGCAACGGTGGCGGTGATTGGTGCTGGCCTCGATGTGGTGTACCCGCGGGCGAATAAACAGCTTCATCAGCAAATTGCTGTTGAGGGGGTTATTGTTTCCGAATACCCGCTGGCAACAGAACCCTTGGCGCGAAATTTTCCACGCCGAAATCGCATCATTGCAGGCTTGAGTCTGGGTTGTTTGGTGGTCGAGGCCAAGGTTAAAAGTGGTTCGTTAATCACCGCGCGATTGGCGCTGGATTACGACCGAGAAGTGTTTGCCATCCCCGGTTCCATCCACAATCCCCTGAGTCGCGGGCCCCATCAATTGATTAAACACGGCGCCACCCTGGTTGAGACCAGTGCCGATATTGTTGCCCAGTTGCAGGGAGGGTTGGCCTTTATGGCCAGCCAGCACTCTGCCGAAGAGCCGGATACAGTAAGTTCCCCCTCTCAGTTGACGCTGAGTGATGACGAAAGAATGGTGCTGGAGGCTGTCGATTTTCAGCCGACGGATGTCGATATGATTGTCGAGCGCAGTGGTTGTTCAATAGCCGATTTAGCGGCGATCATCTTGACGCTGGAGTTGGCCGGAGCTGTGGTGCTGGAGGCCGGCGGCTATCAGCGTTTGAGGTCTTAAGTCATAGGCAAGTGGATGATGCTAGGGTAGAATCAACAAAAGAAATTAATCGTTTATTGGTAGCAAATGTCTGTTCCTCCCCTTAAAAATCACTGGCTTAACCACCAGGGTGTCCGCAGCTGTGCCGAGACTATTCTCGCGGGTGGTGTTGTTGCCTACCCGACCGAGGCTGTTTGGGGGTTGGGATGTTTACCCGATGATCAGCAGGCCGTTGAGCAAATTTTGGCACTGAAAAAACGCAGCTGGCGCAAAGGCTTGATTCTGGTGGCGGCAAATATTGAGCAGTTTTCGTCGCAGCTAATGGGGCTGAGCGCAGAGCAACGTGAGACATTGGCCGCAAGCTGGCCTGGTGCCAACACCTGGCTGGTGCCCAATAATGGTACAGTGCCACCCTGGATCTCAGGTGACCACAGCGCCGTGGCGCTGCGCGTTTCCAATCACCCGGTGGTGACTGCGCTTTGTCGGCAGGTCGGTGGGCCGATTGTGTCGACGTCGGCAAACCCTCAGGGTAAGCCCTCGGCAACAAGCAGCGTGAAAGTTAGAAAATATTTTGCCGGTGAGTCTTTGCAGCTCGCACCAGGGCGTGTCGGAAAAAACCAAAAAGCATCTACAATCAAAGATTTATTAACCGGCAATGTTGTTCGGGCCGGCGGTTAGTGTTGATAGGAATACGTTATGTCTCAAGTTGATATCTCAGCGGTAAAAGAATATTTCATGGCCCTGCAGGATAGTATTTGTCAGGCCTTGCAGGATGAGGATGGTGGTGCCGTCTTTGTGGAAGATAATTGGGTGCGAGCAGAGGGTGGCGGTGGTCGGACCCGAGTCTTGGTCGATGGTGCCGCGATAGAAAAAGGGGGGGTTAACTACTCCTATGTAGAGGGTGCCTCAATGCCAGCCTCGGCGACGGCACACCGACCAGAATTAGCCGGCCGCTCTTTTAAGGCCATGGGGGTGTCGTTGGTGATTCACCCGAATAACCCTTATGCACCGACTTCACATGCCAATGTTCGGTTCTTTGTCGCCGAAAAAGAAGGCTGCGAGCCGGTTTGGTGGTTTGGTGGTGGCTATGATTTAACCCCCTACTATCCAGTAGAGGCAGACTGCCAGCACTGGCACCAGACAGCCTTCGCTGCGCTGCTACCTTTCGGTGAAGATTATTATCGCCGCTATAAGAAGTGGTGTGATGACTACTTTTATCTCAAACATCGCGATGAAACCCGCGGCGTTGGCGGCCTGTTTTTCGACGACCTGAACGACGGTGGCTTCGAGCAAAGTTTTGCCATTATGCAGGCGGTCGGCGACAGTTTTATCCCAGCCTACCAGCCTATTCTTGCAGCCAATAAAAGCCGTGAGTTTGGTGATAATGAACGCAATTTCCAGCTTTATCGTCGCGGTCGCTATGTCGAGTTCAATCTGGTTTTTGACCGGGGCACCCTGTTCGGCTTGCAAACTGGCGGCCGAACCGAATCTATATTGATGTCGTTACCACCGGTGGCGCACTGGCAGTACAACTATCAGCCCGAACCCGGCAGCCCGGAAGCTGAGCTGTACGAGCACTATTTAAAACCGCGGGAGTGGCTGTGATGTCGGTGGACCAATACGCTGTTTTTGGCAACCCAATCAAGCACTCACGCTCACCACAGATTCACGAAAGCTTTGCCGAACAATCTGGCGAAGCCATTGAATATCATAAGCAATGCGTTGACGTCGACGGCTTTAACGATGCGGTTAAGCAGTTCTTTGCCGCCTCCGGTAAGGGCTTGAATATAACCGTACCGTTTAAGTTAGAGGCCTATGAATTAGCTGATACCTTAACAAAACGGGCGCGCCAGGCGGGCGCTGTGAATACCTTGGCGCTGCAGTCAGATGGCACGATTGTCGGCGATAACACCGACGGCGTTGGCATGGTGAGAGATATCACTGAACATCTGGTTTGGCCAATCAAGGGTAAGCGTGTGTTGATACTTGGCGCTGGCGGTGCTGTTCGTGGCGTACTCGGCCCAGTGTTGGAACAGTGCCCGGCCAGCGTGGTCATCGCCAACCGAACGGCCTCGAAAGCGGCCAGTTTGGCCAAGGCATTCGATGGCGACTGTCGGGTGGTTGGCTGTGGTTATGAGGCCCTGGAGGGCTTTGCCTTTGATCTCATTATCAATGGTACCTCGGCCTCGCTGGCCGGCGATTTGCCACCGCTGTCTGCGCAGTTACTGGCACCAGGGGCACGTTGCTACGATATGATGTACGGGTCAGAAGCAACGGTGTTTATGCGTTGGGCAGGTGAGCATGGCGCGATAACTGCCGACGGGCTTGGCATGTTGGTTGGCCAGGCAGCGGAGTCTTTTGCCTTATGGCGAGGCGTGACACCGGCGGTTAAGCCGGTGATTGCGGCGATACGGCAACAGCTGGCCGGCTAATCCTGCGCGACTCGATGTGCTGATTTTTGAGTTTGACGTAATTACCGGCACTGTATTTGAAAAAGTTCATCTCTTTTTCGCTCAGTGCTCGGGCCTTCTTGGCGGGGCTGCCTATATAAAGGTAGCCACTTTCTAAGGTTTTATTCGGTGGTACCAGGGTATTGGCACCTATGACCACCTTGTCTTCAATGACTGCGCCATCGAGAATAATTGAACCGATACCTATCAATACCTCATTGCCAATTGTGCAACCATGCAGTGTCACCTTGTGGCCAACAATGACATCGTTACCAATGGTTAGCGGGTAGCCGCCGGGATTGTAATCACTGGCGTGGGTGATGTGCAAAATGCTGCCATCCTGGACGCTGGTGCGTTGACCAATGCGGATCTTGTGCATATCACCGCGAATCACAGTAAAGGGCCAGACAGATGAGTCGTCGCCAAGCTCGACGTCACCGATGACACAGGCGAAAGAGTCGATAAAAACTTGGTTACCCAGCGTTGGGCTGTGGCCTTGAAACGAACGGATGTTTTTAGTGGTCATCGCAGCTGTTACCTTTTTATTTGGCGGCATCGCCACCATTATTAATCGATAACGTTTATTATACGTCAACAAACCAAGGCGTTGCAGTGGCTTTTCGCTGTGTGTAAAGCTGGTGAATAAAGGAAGTTTTTGTGAATAAAATAGATCTGCCTAATTTCAGCGAAATTAAAATAGATAGCATTGTCAGTGACCTAGATAGACTGCTACAGGATAGTCTCAATAAGATAGACGCACTTGCCTCACAGGATGATTTCAGCTGGCAGACGCTGGCTGAGCCGATGGAGGCGATTGACGAGGCGCTTAATCACTTTTGGTCACCGATCAGCCATCTCAACGCGGTACAAAACACCGATGAAATGCGTGAGGCTTACAACAGCGCCCTGCCCTTACTGACTGCCTACAGCACCGAGGTCGGCCAAAACGACGCTCTTTACAGTGCCTATCAGGCGGTGGCAGATCGTGCCGACTTTAAACAACTAAGCCAAGCGCAGCAGAAGGCTGTTAACAATGCGATCCGTGATTTCAAGCTCAGCGGTGTGGCGCTGGGGGATAGTGATAAGGCGTTGTTCGGCGAATATAAGCAGCGTTTGAGTGAGTTGTCGACGCAGTACGCCAATAACGTATTAGATGCGACGCAGGGTTGGCACAGGCTGATTACCGATGAGGCGGAATTACTCGGAGTCCCCGAGATGGTAAAGCAGGCCATGGCTGAGCAGGCCACAGCAAAGTCACTGACAGGTTGGCTGGCGACCCTGGATATCCCCTGTTACCTGCCCTTGATGCAGTATGCGGACAACCGTGGCTTGCGTGAGGAGTTATACACGGCATTTACCACGAGGGCATCGGATCAGGGACCGGGGCAGGGACAGTGGGATAACAGTGGCTTGATGGATGAGATTCTTCAGCTCAAATCAAAGCTGGCTGACCTGCTGGGTTTTGCCAGTTATGCTGACCGCTCACTGGCCACCAAGATGGCTGAAACACCGCAACAGGTTGAGGACTTTTTGCTCGACCTGGCCGGCCAAGCCATACCGGTAGCAAAAAACGATTTGACTGAGCTACAGCAGTTCTGTCGCCAGCAGTTCGATGTGACCGCATTGGATAGCTGGGATGTGCCCTATTACAGCGAAAAATTAAAACAGCAGACCTACGCCTTCGATCAGGAACAGCTGCGCCCCTATTTCCCGGCAGAGAAGGTGATCGAGGGTTTGTTGGCAGTGACCTCCTCGTTGTTCGGGGTCAGTTTTGAGCGTCAGCAGAGTTTCGATAGCTATCACCCCGATGTGCAGCTGTTTAGCATATTGAAAGACGATCAGATTATCGCCCAGTTCTATTTTGATATCTACGCCCGCAGCGGCAAGCGAGGCGGTGCCTGGATGGCCGATTGCCGTGTTCGTCGCCGATTAGCCGATGGCAGCTTGCAGTTACCAGTGGCGTTTCTGACCTGCAACTTCAGTGCACCGACTTCTACCCTGCCCTCACTGCTGACCCATAACGAGGTGACGACCCTGTTTCATGAGTTTGGCCACGGCCTACATCATATGTTAACTGAGGTTGAAGTTGGCGCAGTGTCCGGTATTAATGGGGTCTCTTGGGATGCAGTGGAGCTACCGAGCCAATTCTTGGAAAACTGGTGCTGGGAACCGGAGGTTATTCCGATGATCTCGGGTCACTATCAGACTGGCGAGCCATTGCCGGTTGAGCAATTAGAAAAAATGCTGGCTGCTAAAAACTATCAGTCGGGCATGATGATGGTGCGGCAGCTAGAGTTTTCATTATTTGATATGGCAATTCACAGCGCCGATAACATCGATATTCAAGCCGAGCTTGATAAAATACGCCGTCGCGTAGCGGTGATGTTGCCGCCGGCGAGTAATCGATTTCAGCACAGCTTTAGCCATATTTTTGCCGGTGGCTACAGTGCCGGGTATTTCTCATATAAGTGGGCTGAAGTATTGTCTGCAGATGCTTATTCTCTGTTTGAAGAAAACGGCATTTTTGATCGCGCCACAGGACAGTCATTTTTAACCAATATTCTCCAGCGAGGAGGCAGTGACGAGGCGATGAACTTGTTTGTTGCCTTTAGAGGGCGCAAGCCTGAAACTTTGGCTCTATTGCGCCACAGTGGAATTGTTAAACAGCATTAATAGGTAGTTTGGTCTACTAAGAGGTAGCTATGCCAAAGAAAATTATAAAAAGATTCGTTGCCGGTGCGGTTTGCCCGCGCTGTAGCGGAATGGATAAGATTAAAAGTTGGAATGACGACGAGGGGCAGCACAGAGAGTGTGTTAGTTGTGGGTATACCGATGTGATGAATGACCAAGTGGCGAAAGAAGAGGTTGAAACACGAGTCAATCAACCTCGCTTGGGCGAGAAGCCGTTGTCGCATGAAGATGAGGTGCAGGTTGTTCAGTTAATAGACCCTGGCCTGCATCGTAAAGACCATTGATTTGTGTTGCTGTCACTGCTGTAGTGGTGGCCAACTTAACTGCGTATTATTGCGCCGGTAACACAGGTAAAGCGAAGCAAACCTTGCAACGGTAAAGCAACTAAAAGCCAACCATAAGCCATGGTTGCCCATTCCTTGGCTAAAATACCAAACAGGAAAATAGACGCCAAAGGCGGAAAATATCAAAGTGTTCTGCATCGCCTTGGTGTCTGATCCAGCGATGAACACGCCATCAAATAAATAGGTTAGAAACGAAATTGCCGGTGCGATCACCAGCCAGATCCAATACTCAGCGGCCAAAATTTGAATGTGAGCAATAGTGGTAAACAGAGAAATTAAAACCGTTTGGGCCGAGATAAAGAAAACAGTGAACAGCACCGCGGTACCAATACAAAAGTGCAAACAGTAACGAATGGTCAGAAAAAACATCGGCATATCTTTGCGACCCAAGGCTTCACCACAGTACGCCTCGCAGGCATGGGCGTAACCATCCATGGCAAATGATATCGTTAGGATAAGATTCATAATGATGGCGTTGGTGGCGACGATATCACTGCCTTGGTTCGCACCTTGAGTGGTAAAAAATAGAAAACTGCCGAGCAGAATAACAGTCCTGACAAACAGTGGCCTGTTGATTGCCAACAGCGCTAATAGTTTGGTCTTATTCAGCGCCAGGCGGAGCTTACTCAGTGGTGATTTACTGTGTTTTAAATAGAATAATACTGCCAAGGTCGCGGCGCTGTATTCGGCCACCAGTGTCGCCCAAGCGGCACCGGCGCTGTTCATGTTCCAATGAATAACAAACGTATAATCGAGCACAATATTAATGCTGTTAGTAACAACAACTAACATCAGCGGCACTTTTGCCTGTTTATTTCCAATGAACCAGCCGATCAGCGCATAGCTGATAAGTACCGCTGGAGCACTGTATATTCGTATGCCAATATACTCTATAGCTAATTGTTTTACTTCGTTATTATCACCCATTTGAGCCACTACCAAGTCAACTAACGGCGGATGAAAAACAAAGAGTATCAGGCCTATGAAGAGGCCGACAATAGCCGCTCTAAAACCAACAAGCTCCGATTCTTGTTGATCATCGCGACCGATAGCCTGTGCCGTTGAGGCGGTGGTGCTCATGCGTAGAAAATTGAAACTCCAATAAATAAAGCCAATAACCGAGGCTCCCATGGCGACGGCTGCCAGGTACTTGGCGCTGTCGAGATGACCGAGAATGGCTGTGTCGACCAAGCCCAGTAGCGGTACAGAAATGTTAGACAGTAACATTGGCCACGCCATTGCCCAGAGGGCTAAATAGCTGACTTTTTTTTGCATAATTGAGCCTGTTTTTTATAACGACAAAGAATAATTAAGTGTGATTATATAGTGTTTATTGTAGTCGATTTGGTATACTGAAGCCGTTTTACCGTACTCGGCATAAGGAATAATTCTTGTCGGATACCATGGGTAGTGTTGTACGTTGTAATAAGCTACGAGATGTAGTGCCATAATAAATTACGTGCAGTGTTCAGGTAGTGGTAATCACTTGTCCTAGTTTTTCAAATTTTTTATTTCGGCACCTATGGTGTTTGGCTTTATTTCTATTGTTGAATTTTAGCGCCTTTATAAGGGCGTGTAGATGGATTAAATAACAATAAAATGGAGACATCTAGGTATGTTGTTACGAGCGCATCCGCTTCGTTGGATCGTGCACGGTTTTGCAGTTTTACTCGCTAGTTTAGCGTCTGCATCCTATGCCGAGGAAGCCCAACGCTGGCAAACCAATTTGGCCCCAGGGGTTACAGAGGTTGGTCAAAAGGTTTATGACTTACACATGGATATTTTTATTCTATGTATCGTCATTGCTGTTGTCGTATTTAGTGTGATGTTCTACGCACTGATTGCCCATAGAAAGTCTACTGGACGCACAGCTTCACAATTTCACGAGAACACCAAGGTTGAAATCGTCTGGACGATAATCCCTTGCATCATCTTGATTGCAATGGCTTTTCCTGCCACAAAAACATTGATTGAGGTCTACGATACCAGTGATTCTGAACTGGATATTATGATTACCGGTTATCAGTGGAAGTGGAAATATGAATATTTAAACGACAGTGGTGAAACTGTCTCCTTCTTCAGTAGTTTGACAACGCCGCAACGTGAAATAAATAACGAAGACGCCAAGGGTGAGCATTACCTGCTTGAAGTTGATGAACCGATGGTTATCCCTGTTGGCAAAAAGGTGCGCTTTCTGGTCACCGCCGCCGACGTTATTCACGCCTGGTGGGTACCTGCCTTGGCAGTGAAGCGAGATGCTATTCCTGGTTTTGTGAATGAAGCCTGGACAAAACCGTTAGAGGTCGGCGTTTATCGCGGTCAGTGCGCTGAGCTTTGCGGTCGCGACCACGGCTTTATGCCGATTGTTGTTAAGGTGGTTGAGCAGGACGAATACGACAGCTGGCTTGCAGGCAAACAGCAAGAATCTGCCAAATTAAAAGAGCTCATGGCTCAGACGTTTACCCTCGATGAAATGGTTGCCCGGGGAGAGTCTGTCTATAACAGTCAGTGTATGGCGTGTCATGGTGATCAAGGCCAGGGTGGCGTAGGTAAGGCGATTGCCGGATCTGCTATTGCCATGGGCGATATTAGTCAGCATTTAGATGTAGTTATTAACGGTGTGCCTGGTACTGCCATGCAGGCTTTTGGTAACCAGTTGAATGATTTAGATGCAGCGGCAGTTACCACATACCAGCGAAATGCCTGGGGTAACAATATGGGCGATACCGTCCAAGCCATTGACGTATATAACGCTAAGAAAGGCCAATAGGGGGATATTATGGGTGATCATCATCACGGCCCTAAAAAGGGCATCATGCGTTGGATACTAACAACCAACCATAAAGATATAGGAACACTGTACCTGTGGTTTAGCTTTGCCATGTTCTTAACTGGCGGCGCTTTTGCCATGATTATTCGCGCTGAATTATTTCAGCCAGGGCTGCAATTAATCGAGCCTGAATTCTTTAACCAAATGACGACGATGCATGGATTGATCATGGTCTTTGGTGCCATTATGCCGGCCTTTGTCGGTCTTGCTAACTGGTTGATTCCGATGATGATTGGGGCGCCAGATATGGCCTTGCCACGGATGAACAACCTTAGCTTTTGGCTGCTACCCTTTGCCTTTGCAGTATTGTTGTCATCGCTGTTTATGGAAGGGGGAGCACCGAACTTTGGCTGGACCTTCTACGCACCGTTATCGACAACGTATGCGCCGCCAAGCGTCACTTTCTTTATTTTTGGTGTCCATGTCATGGGGGCTTCTTCGATCATGGGCTCGATTAATATCATTGCCACGGTAATGAATATGCGTGCCCCGGGTATGACGTATATGAAGATGCCAATGTTTGTCTGGACTTGGTTGATTACTGCCTTCTTGTTGGTGGCGGTAATGCCGGTACTGGCGGGTGCGGTGACCATGATGCTGATGGATATTCACTTCGGCACCTCATTCTTCAGTGCTGCCGGTGGTGGTGACCCTGTGTTGTTCCAGCATATCTTCTGGTTCTTCGGGCACCCTGAGGTTTATATCATTATCTTGCCAGCCTTTGGTGTGGTGTCGCAGATTATCCCCGCCTTCTCGCGAAAGCCTTTGTTTGGTTATGATTCAATGGTTTACGCCACCGCGTCTATTGCCTTCCTCAGTTTTATTGTATGGGCACACCATATGTATACTGTTGGCATGCCGTTGGCTGGTGAGCTGTTCTTTATGTACGCAACCATGTTGATTGCGGCGCCAACAGGGGTGAAAGTGTTTAACTGGATTGCCACGATGTATCGCGGTGCAATCACGTTTGAGACGCCGATGCTGTTCAGTATTGCCTTTGTCTTCCTGTTTACCATCGGCGGTTTGTCCGGTGTTATGCTGGCGATGGCACCGGTCGACTTCCAGTATCATGATTCATATTTTGTTGTCGCGCATTTCCATTACACAATGGTCGCAGGTGCAATCTTCAGTATGTCGGCAGCGGTTTACTTCTGGTTGCCCAAGTGGACGGGCAGAATGTATAACGAGACGATGGGTAAGGCGCATTTCTGGATCTCATTCATAGGCTTTAATATTACCTTCTTCCCACAGCACTTTGTCGGCCTTGCTGGTATGCCGCGTCGTATTCCGGATTACGCCTTACAGTTTGCAGATTTTAATATGATCTCAAGTTGTGGTGCCTTTCTCTATGGCGCCTCGCAGCTGTTCTTCTTATATAACGTGATCCATTGTATTGTCGCGGGCAAGAAGACCGAGAAGGCCAAGGTTTGGGATGGAGCAGAGGGCTTGGAATGGACGGTTCCATCGCCGGCGCCTTACCATACCTTTACCACACCACCGACAGTAAAGTAGGGGGTCTGAGATGGCCGAGACCAGTATTACGCAAACGGTAAAAAAGTTATTTCTTTTGACTGCCGCAATGTTTGGTTTCGGTTTTCTCCTCGTTCCGATCTACGATGTGCTCTGTGATGTAACAGGGCTCAATGGTAAAACCTCGGGGACTAAATATGAGTCTGTTGAGGCTGCCGTTGATGAAACGCGAACAGTTAAGATTCAATTTATAGCAATGAATAATGATCAAATGATGTGGAGTTTTAGCCCGAATGATCGTGAATTGTCGGTGCATCCGGGCGCATTAACCAATACTGCTTTTTATGCAAAAAACCCATTATCAAAAACTATGATTGCACAGGCTGTCCCAAGTGTTTCACCGTCAAGAGCGGCGGCATATTTTCATAAAACAGAGTGCTTTTGTTTTAACCAGCAGACGCTAGAGGCAGGCACAGAAATTGATATGCCACTACGTTTTGTCGTTGATCAAGAGCTACCTAAAGACATACATACAATCACCTTATCGTATACCCTATTTGATGTTACCGAGGGATTCGGCAACAACAAGGTCGCGACCAACTAAGGCGCGCACTGGCTGCGATAATAATAACAACAAAACGAGGTCGTATCATGGCAGAGCAAACAACTGCAGATAATGAAACCTATTATGTACCGGAGCAAAGCAAGCTGGCCATTTGCATGGCAATCGCTGTTGCCATCATGGTAGTCGGCGTTGGCGACGGTATTAATAGTTTAAACCCTAAGTTCGCCGATGTGGCAAACCCCAATGGTTGGATGATTTTCTATACCGGTCTGGGTTGCTTTATTTTAACGCTATTTTCTTGGTTTAGAGTGACCATAATTGAAGAGAAGCAGGGGTTGAATAGCCCACAGCTTAAGCATTCCTATGTGTTAGGTATGCAGTGGTTTATCTTCTCTGAGGTAATGTTCTTCGCCTGTTTCTTTGGCGTGTTATTTTATGCGCGAAACCTATCCGTGCCTTGGTTGGCCGGTGAGGGTGACGGTGCCCTGACCAATGAATATCTATGGAGCGGCTTTGAATATAGTTGGCCACTGGTTTCTACACCGCAGGAAACTGTCGGTATTGCCAACCAAGTGATTGCCAATAATGGCGAGTTTACCTCGGCGAGAGAAGTGGTCGACCCCTGGCATATTCCCTTAATCAATACCATTTTATTGGTTATTTCCAGTGTTACAGTTCATTTCGCACACTCGGCACTGAAGGCAAATAAGCGTAAGGCATTCAACAATTGGTTGGCGATAAGCTTGCTACTAGGTTTTACCTTTGTCGGCTTTCAAATCTATGAATATTATGAGGCATATACGCATCTAGGCCTGACGCTGGAATCAGGCATCTATGGCTCCACTTTCTTCATTCTGACCGGCTTTCACGGCTTCCATGTTTGCATGGGCGGTATTATGTTGGCGGTGCAGTGGTTACGTTCTATTTCGCGTGGTGACTTTACACCTGAGGAGCACTTCGGTTTTGAAGCCTCCTCTTGGTATTGGCACTTTGTTGATGTGGTGTGGCTGGGACTATTCCTATTCGTCTATATCATCTAACTTGATGGGTGGCTACGGTGTCTGTTGCGCCGTAGCTCTATCCCATGGCGCTTGCGATTTTAACTCACCGCTGATGACACCGTAACTAACCAAGCCGAGTAAAATGGCAGTTAGAGAGACGCGAAGGGTGAGTGAGTGGAGAGTTCTTTTACTGTTTCCTTGATCTTTAAGTAAGAAAAATAGGCCGCTAAAAAGACTGATTAGTAGTAAGAAAAAAATAATAACAATGGCAATTTTTAGCCACATAATGAATCCTTTTTTATTATATAGGCATAGCAATATTGCTATTTGTATGGCAGTTTATAACTATCATAATGCAAGTCTTGGTTTAACCATAGCAATAAATAACCAAGCAACAGTTGGTCTTATGACCAGGGAAAAATAATAAAAATAATATAGCGGTTAGTAGGTATTTGTAGATGTTGTCGGCGGTAGCGTTTAAATTTCACCCCAATTTCTGGCTCTCATTACTTTTTGTTGCCTGCTTTTCAGCCTTGGTTTATCTGGGTATTTGGCAGCTGCACAGGGCGGAAGAAAAACAACAAATAATAATAGCTGAGGCCAACCATCAGCAGTCACAGCGAGATATTAGCAGCGCCGCAAACGTAGATATTGCAAGCGGACAGCGAGTGCTAATCAACGGTAATTTTTCACCGCGCATTAATTTTTTACTCGACAATCAGATGTATCATCGCCAGTTCGGTTACCTCCTGTTTACTCCTTTCTATAACAGTGATCGAAGCGCTGTATATATGACGGTGCGCGGTTGGTTAAGAGGAAGTTTAGATCGGAAAATATTGCCAGAAATACCAGCTAACAACAGTGTTTCGGTCAGCGGTGAGGCTGTTAGTTTTACTGAGAAATCATTTGCATTAGCAGATGAGCAGTATGCACAGCAGTGGCCGGCAGTAATACAAACAAAAGATTTTGAAAATTTCCAACAGTACTTCGATATGCCGTTGTATCCCTATTTAATTTGGCTGGATGCAGCGGAGTCAGGTGTTGAAAAATTTGAACGTATAGTGATAAATGTTGCACCAGAGAAGCATCAAGCTTACGCCCTACAATGGTTTTCAATGGCAGCAGTATTGTTGCTTCTCTATCTGATTAATAGCAGCAATTTAATCGCATATATTAAACAACAATTACCCCGCGAGCAGTAGCCATGCAAACTTCATCCAGCATCGAAGATCGGTCGACAAAACAAAGCCCTTTATGGGCAACACGTTTAAAACTGAGTGCAATATTAGCCCTGCCAATACTCATGATTGCGGCATCCACCTTTGTCTATGTGACAGGTGTGGGCATGCCAACAGGAACTAAGAATAGAGGCCAGTTAGTGGTCCCTGCTGCACAAATTTCTGATCAGCTGGCTGTCATTTCAGGGCAGGATGAATCGACGATTCCCGGCCAGGGTGTGACCTGGTCGATGTTGTACCAAGAGCCTAAAAACGGCTGCAAAAGTGATTGTTTAAATTCATTGTATTTCATTCGCCAGACACATAAAGCAATTGGTAAATATGCCCCATTGTTAAATCGTTACTATATATCTCGAGAGGGCAAGCTCAATAGCGACTTGCTAAAAAACTACCCTGCGTTGATTCAGTTAAAGGCTTCAGAACAGCTGATGACAACACTAGAGAATACTAATGAAAGACAAAAACCGCAGTATTATCTGGTAGATAAACAAGGTTTTTTAATGATGACTTACAGCCAAGAGAATACATTGAAAGACTATATAACAGATTTGAAATTTCTTTTTTCAAACTCTGAATAACAAGCGATACGGATCTAGATATGGTTGAGAAAAATTATAATATTGCCAAAAAAATAGTCTTGCTAGCCTGTGTTCTAACTCTTTTTGTCATTATGCTGGGTGCATTTACCCGGCTGGTTGATGCTGGTTTAGGATGCCCAGACTGGCCGGGCTGTTATGGACACTTAACATGGCCGAGTACAGAACAAGAAGTCAGCCGCGCCAATCAAGCATTTCCAGATATGCCCGTCGAGGCAGGGAAACCGTGGCCAGAAATGGTACATCGTTATTTTGCCAGCAGCCTGGGTTTGTTTGCTATTTTCATTGCTGTATTTTGCTATAAAGCTAAAAGTAATAACCAGCAAGCACCGGTTAAGCATGCTTTTTTTCTGCTTGCTTTCGTCATCTTGCAAGGCCTTTTTGGTATGTGGACGGTCACTTTGAAGTTGTGGCCACAGGTGGTAACTGGCCACTTGCTGGGCGGATTTACCAGCCTGACTATTCTCTGGTTGCTGTATTTAAGAATTAACCAGCGAGGCTGGCAGGTTGATCAATCGGTTCAGGCTATGCTGAAAAAGTTGAAACCGCTGGCAGCCATCGCACTAGTTGTCGTTATCACACAAGTGTTTTTGGGTGGTTGGACTACCTCAAATTACGCAGCGGTTGCCTGCCCAGACTTACCCATGTGTCAGGGGCAATGGTTGCCTGAAACCAATTTTGAGAATGCTTTTGATTTCTCGCAAACTGTAGGTCCTAACTATCTTGGTGGCGCCTTAGACAATACTGCCAGGGTGACTATTCATCTATCACATCGTATCGGCGCCGTGGTCACAACTGTGGTGTTAGGCTTGCTAATTATTAACTTATTAAGACTTAGGCAAGAAAAAACGACGCGATATGGTCGGTGTCTGGCGGCATTATTGATTATTCAGATTGGCCTCGGTTTAAGTAATATTATTTTTCATTTTCCTGTGTCCATTGCGGTGGCACATAATCTGTTTGGAGCGCTGCTACTCGTCAGTGTTGCCGGCTTAAATTATCAGCTTATCAAAGCTACCAAGGGGGCATAGTCATGGCCGAAGCATATCAATCGCTTGAACAGGTACAGCCATTAAAGCAAACCGTCGCTGACTATTTGGAATTATGTAAGCCGAAGGTAGTGCTGCTGTTAGTGCTAACGTCTTTGATTGGTATGTATATGGCCGTTCCTGGCAGTGTGCCATGGCAGATTGTATTTTTTGGAAATATAGGCATTGGCCTGTGTGCTGGCAGCGCAGCGGTGATCAATCATGTGGTCGATAATCGTATCGACTCAATTATGAAACGAACCGATAAACGTCCGGTGGCCAAGGGACGAGTTAGTCCCAAAAATGCCATTATTTTTGCTTTGACTGTCGGCAGCATCGGTATGATTATGCTGTTTACCATGGTCAATGCACTTACCGCCTGGTTAACCTTTGCCTCGCTGATTGGTTATGCCGTGGTCTATACCATGTTTTTAAAACATGCGACGCCACAGAATATTGTTATCGGTGGTCTGGCGGGCGCTGCGCCACCGCTGTTAGGATGGGTGGCAGTGACCAATAGTATCGATGGTCATGGTTTACTGTTGGTGTTGATTGTCTTTGCTTGGACGCCGCCACATTTTTGGGCATTGGCAATTGCTCGTTATGAGGATTATGCCAAGGCCGATGTACCGATGTTGCCGGTGACTCATGGTATCGCTTACACCCGTTTGCATGTGCTGCTTTATACCTTGATTCTGCAGGTGGTCACGCTGTTGCCCTTTGTCACAGGTCTCAGTGGCCCGCTATATTTGGCCGCTGCTGTTGTTCTGGGTTTTATATTTTTGTACTACGCCATCGTGCTGTACATCGGCAAAGACCGTAAGATTCCGATGGCGACCTTTCGCTATTCGATTATTTATTTGATGGCGTTATTTATTATCATGCTAATAGACCATCAGCTATTTCCTGTTTCAGGTCATTATGCCATGGCCCTTGGTGGTTGATATGGCAGCGATGAATGGTGGTGTAAAGAAAACTATATTGGCCGTCGTGTGTTTTATTTTGTTGATCCTAGCGCTGCTGGTAAACAAGATATTATCCCCAAGGATTATGAATAGTGCCGAGCTTCGGGCTAACGGTGCTGTTGTGCTTCAAAAGCCGCGACACTTCGAAATGGATACACTTGTTGATCAGTACGGCAACCCCTTCGATGCGAAACGATTCGAGGGTCAGTGGACGATGGTATTTTTTGGTTATACGTATTGCCCAGATATTTGCCCAACAACGCTGGCCATGCTGACAAAGTTTAAAGGCTTGATTGCCGATGAACGATTTTCAGACAACTTGCAGGTTGTCTTGGTCAGTGTTGATCCGGCCCGCGACACGCCGGAAAAACTCAAGCCCTATATGGCCTATTTTGATGAGGAATTTGTCGGTATTACCGGCGAGTTTTTCTCCGTCCATCGCTTTGCCAGCAGTCTTAATGCGGCTTTTAACAAGCGTATGATCAGCCCCAATCCGGATGAATATCTGGTGGATCATAGCGGCAATATTGCGCTGATTAACCCGCGGGGTGATTACCACGCATTTTTCCTACCGCCCTTCGACCCAGGTAAACTACGCTTGCTATACCGGTCGATCCGTGGCGATTATGACCAGCGTTACGATAGTTAAATAAGGCGTTTTGCTGACGCTACTGTTGCTTAATCGGCAGGGTTTGTGCCAGTAGAAATAGCAGTGTCGAGGCTGCCACGATGGAGGGGCCGGCAGAGCTGTCGGCCAGTGCCGACAGTGCCATACCAGCCAACACGGCAATGACGCCAAAGACCATCGAATAGAGTGCCATCTGCTCGGGGCTGCGGGAAAATTTCCGCGCCGTGGCGGCGGGGATGATTAATAGCGCCGTAACCAGTAACACCCCGACCACCTGCATACCTATTGCCACTACCAGAGCCAGGCACAACATCAATACCAGTTCAATACGTTCGACGTTAATGCCTTCGACACTGGCAAGTTCAGGATGAACTGTCACTGATAGCAACTGCCGCCACAATGCTGTGATCACGGCGGCTACCAGCACACAGACGCCGGCGATCAAAAGTAAATCACTGTTGTTAACCGCGAGTAAGTCGCCAAACAATAAACTGTTAAGATCGATAAAAATATTATCAGCCAGCGACAGCAATACCAAACCAATGGCGAGGGATCCATGGGAAAGGATGCCTAATAGGGTGTCTAAGGCGATACGCTTGGAGTGATTGAATTTTGTCAGTAAGGCGGCGGCCACTAAGCAGTAACCAACCACGGCGATTTTAATATCGATAGAAAACCAGATGCCGATGGCCACGCCCAGCAGTGCTGAGTGAGCCAGAGTGTCGCCAAAGTAGGCGATTCGCTTCCAGATAACAAAGCTACCCAGTGGCCCGGTAACCAGTATCAGCAACAATGCGGCCAGTGTTGCAGTAAATAATAACTCAATCATGCTTGCACTCGCTGTGGTCGCTTTCAACCACGTCGCCATGGGCATCATGACAGTGATCGTGGTGGTGGGTATAAACAGCAAGGTCGCTGGTTTGTTGGTGGCCAAACAGTTCTAAATAGGCCGGATGATTGCTGACCGAGTCGGGGTGGCCATGACAGCAGACATGCTGATTGAGGCAGATGACGGTATCAGTGGCGGCCATGACTAAGTGCAAATCATGGGACACCATGATGACGGCGCAACCAAGTTCATCGCGCAGTTGCGAGATCAAATGATAGAGCTCATTTTGCCCTGCCACATCGACACCCTGCACAGGCTCATCGAGAACTAACAGCTGAGGTTTGCGCAGCAATGCCCTGGCCAATAACACGCGTTGTTGTTCGCCGCCGCTAACATTTTGCATCGGCGAGTCAATTACTTTAAGCGCGCCGGTACGCTGAAGCGCCTGCTCAATGCTGTCGTTTCCTGCCCCGGCCAGTCTTAAAAATCGTCTTACTGTCAGCGGCAGGTGTGGGTTGATATGCAACTTTTGCGGCATATATCCAATGACCAGTCCCTTGGTCTTATTGACGGTGCCACTGGTTGGCTTGTTGAGGCCGAGAATCAGGCGAATCAGGCTGCTTTTACCGGCACCATTGGGGCCAATAATCGTCATGATTTGACCGCTGCTGATACTGAGGCTGATATCCTGCAAAATAGTACGTTGGTCAACGCTGAAGCTGAGCTTATCGGTGCTTAATAATGGGTTCATAATGCTTCCTGGCATTGGGTGCAACAACCGAGCACCTCAACCGCCTCGCTGTTGACGCTGAAACCAGCTTCATCTGCGCATTCTGCGATGGCCATAGAAATAGGCTGGCTGATGATTTCGATGGCGTTTTGACAGTGGCTACAGATGAAAAAGTGGCTGTTGTGGCCAGTATTGGGTGAGCAGCAACCTATAAAGGCATTGAGGCTGCTAATACGATGGGCCAAGCCCTGCGCTACCAGAAAATCGAGAGCCCGATAGACCGTCGGTGGTGCCAATGGCTTATCATTACCGGCGGTGCGATTTTGTTGCTGCATCATTTCTAGCAGCTGATAAGCGCCCAGGGGTTTGTGGCTGTTCCACAGCAGGGCTAATACTTGTTCACGCAGTGTTGTCAGCCGGACTTTGCGTTGTTCACAAAGTGTCTTGGCATCGCTGATAGCCTGTTGAATACAGTGTTGATGATTGTGTTGTTCGAAGGCTATCGACATACGGTGTCTCGAATTATAACTATTATGTTATAATATCACATTATAGATTATAGAGTTAACTGCCATGTTGTTCCGATCCCCCATTCTAGCCGCCTGCTTGTTGGCGATATTCACCCTGCCCGCGTCCGCTGACAGCAACAATGCTACCGTTATGACGACAGTGAAACCGATGGCAATGTTGCTGCGCGCTATCGCGCCGGCGTCTGTCGAGGTGGCGTACTTGGTGCGAGATGGCCACAGTGGTCACCACTACCATATGCGCCCCTCAGAGGGCCGTGCGCTGCAACAGAGTCGCCAATTCTACTGGTTGGGGGCAGAGTTCGAGCCGATTATGAGCAAGGCGGCACAGCACCCAAGCAGTGTCAATTTGACCCAGGGTTTGGCCAATATGCCGACGCTAACCAAGGGCGGCAGCCATTTGTGGATGAACCCTGTCACGGCGATGGCCCTGGCCGAATCGGCGGCGAGCAGTCTGACCTCAGCCTATCCTGATAATGCTGAAGAAATTGCCGCCAATTTGGCTGCACTGAAACAGCAGGTGGCGACGATTGATCAGCAACTACGGGCGGATTTGAGCGATAGTCAGCAGCGAGACTTTGTCGCTCTGCACGATGCCTACGGCAACCTCGCCAGCCACTATGGCCTGACGCAGTTAGCAGCCTTCTACGGTGAGCATGAGCAGAGCCTGGGTGCGGCGTCGCGCGCTGCTCTGCAACAGCAACTTCAGGGTGTCGACAATGTCTGCATCTTTAGCCAGCCTCAATTTGCCCTCAAGCCGGTCGAAACCCTGCTGGCTGATCACCAGTTAACCGTGTTGGAGTTGGATCCACTGGCAGCAGACATCGAATTTTCCAGCCATGGTTTTCAGCAGTTCATGCAGCACATTGGGCGCGAACTACCCAAGTGCTTCTAATTTAGAGCGGCACAGAAACGGCGCGATAGAATTTATTCTTGTTGTAATAAATTCGTCGTCGCGTCGTCATTTAAGCGCATTAGCATGGTGACCAAATAATCATTAAGATTACCTTTGGAGACACACCATGAGTAAAGCGACGTTTGATCCTACCCAGTATAATCGCAGCATTAATCCGTCTTTTGAGCAGGTACTGGATAAGCATTTATCTCGCCGCCACTTCGTCCGCAGCGGACTGGGTATCAGTGCCTTGACTGCTGTTGGCAGCCTCGGTTTGGCTGGCTGTAGCACCGATTCCTCGAACTCGTCGCCAGTGCCTGATCCGGGTCCTGATATTGCCGATAGAAGCGATGTGGTATTGGGCTTCGACTCCATCGATGGCGCCAAACTCGATGCCGTGGTGGTACCAGAAGGTTATAGCGCACAGGTTCTCGCGCCTTGGGGAACGCCGCTTAATAGCCTGGCGCGGGAGTGGCAAGAAGATGGCAGCAATAGTGCCATCGATCAACAGAATGCCGTCGGCATGCATCACGATGGCATGCACTTCTTCCCGCTCAATGGCAGTGCTGAGGACGGCCTGTTGTGCATCAATCACGAGTATATTGATCAGTCGGTGCTGCACCCTAACGGCGCCACCCTGGACGACAAAAAACTGCGCATTGATGTCGACGAGGTACGCAAGGAAATTAATGCCCACGGCATTACCGTCGTTCGGGTGCAGCTGGTTAACGATGTTTGGCAGGTGATTAAGGACGACGCTTATAATAGGCGTATCACCGGCGCCAGCGTGATTGATTTGTCCGGGCCGCTGTCATTCAGCCCTTACCTAGAGACACCTTTTTCACCCGATGGCAGCCAGGCTCGCGGCACACTAAACAACTGCGGTAATGGCTACACACCTTGGGGCACTTATCTGACCTGTGAGGAAAATTGGCCGGGGTATTTTGCCAATAATGGCATTCTGCCGGAGGATCAGCAGCGGATTGGCATCAGCGAGACCAAGACACGCTATGGCTGGGATGACTTGGCGGGCGACGGTGAGGAGCGATCCGATGAATTTGGCCGTTTCAACGTCACTGCCAGCGGTGCTTCGGGCAGTGATGATTACCGTAACGAGGCCAACGGCCACGGTTATATTGTTGAGCTAGATCCTTATAAGCCTAATTCACGGGCTGTGAAGCGCACAGCTCTTGGCCGTTTTCGCCACGAGGGTTGTGTCTTTGGCAAGCTCGTCGAAGGACAGCCTGTGGTGTTTTATTCCGGCCATGACTCCCGGTTCGAATATCTTTATAAGTTTGTTTCTGCGGCGTTGTGGGACAGTGCCGATGCCGAGCCATATGATCGTTTGAGCACCGGTGCGAAATACATGGACGCCGGCACGTTGTATGTCGCCAAGTTTACCGAGGGTGGTATCGGAGAATGGCTGCCCCTCAGCCTCGACGGCAAAACTACCGATGGTGGCATCCTGGCAGACAGCTTCGATAGCTTGGCGGCAATGATACTCAATACTGCCGGCGCGGCCGATTTGGTCGGTGCCACGCCAATGGATCGGCCAGAGTGGTGTGCCGTCGACCCGTTCGGTGGTTCTGTCTATCTCACCCTGACCAATAATAACAAGCGAGTTGAGTCCAATGCGGCCAACCCGCGTGTCGATAATAAATTTGGCCACATTATTCGCTGGGATGAGGGCGCAAATGCCACCGAGTTCAGCTGGGATATCTTCCTTTTCGGCGCCCCGGCCGATGGCGATGAGGCGGTCAACCGCTCTGGTCTGACTGAACTCAACCAGCTGGCCAGCCCCGACGGTCTGGCCTTCGATCAGCGTGGCATTATGTGGGTGCAAACCGACAATGGTGCCAGCGCGGTCTCCGACCACACCAATGATCAAATGCTGGCTATAGTACCCTCAGCTATGGTGAATAGTCAGGATCAACAGGCGGTGGTGAGCGGTGACAATCAGGATCAGCTCAAGCGCTTCTTCGTCGGCCCCAATGGCTGTGAAGTCACCGGCTTTGCCATGACCTCTGAGTACACCTCGGTATTTGCCAATATCCAGCACCCCGGCAACTGGCCCTACTCCAATGACGCCACGGAGCAAACGCCTGTCGGCATGACCCTGCGACCGCGGGATGCGACAGTTGTTATTCGCAAGATGGACGGCGGCGAAGTCGGCGTTTAGCCAGGAAGCAATAAATATAGCAGCCGGCGTGTGCCGGCTTTTTTGTGGCTGGAAAAAGGCGGCCCTCATCAAAACAGGCGAGACGGATAGAATAGAGGGTTTAAGTCGTTTGACTTAAAATGGTTGATGCGTTGTTATGTCGCTGACAAATGCTTTAATAAAGACAAAAAAATAATACCTTTAAGGATGTTAGCTATGCATCGATGGATGAGATGGGCAACTGCTATTGTGATTGCCTTTACCGTGAATAACACGGCTGCACAAAGCAGCAGTGAATCACCGGCGTTTGAGCGTACAGAGCAAAGAGAGCCCTGCGATAATTATGACCATCTGCGCCAGCCGATGTTTGGCGACCTTCACGTGCATACCAGCTATTCGTTTGATTCCTATATTTCGAATCAGCGCAATGACCCCTGGGCCGCTTATCGTTATGCCAAGGGCGAGGCAATCATGCTGTCTAATGAGAGTGCTGAACAGGCGATTACGGCGCAGATCTCTCGGCCGCTCGATTTTACCGCGGTCACCGACCACGCCGAATTCCTCGGTGAGATGAATATCTGTACCACCGACCCCTGGGCACTGGGCTACTGGTGGCCGATGTGTATTATGAGCCGCAGTGAAAACTTTTATGTGGCTTTGTTGGCGGCGGACTGGTGGCAGCGTATCGGTGTCTCTGGCGAGCAGGCGATTAAAGAACGCTCCCGTGTCTGCGATCTACCCGGCGCTGACTGTGGCCATCGTTTAAGTGAGTTTTGGAGCAATATACAACAGGCCGCCGAGGATCATTATGACCGCTCCAGCGACTGTCAATTCACCTCCTTTGTCGGCTATGAATATACCGATGCGCCGAGCTTTAAAAACCTCCATCGCAATGTCATCTTCCGCAATGATCGGGTGACGCCGCTGCCGATCAGCACCTATGAAACTGGCACGCGTAACTTCCCTAAACTGTGGCAGTTGCTGCGTGAGCAGTGTACCGATGGTGATAAGGGCTGCGATGTGATGTCGATCCCGCACAACCCAAATTTGGCCGGTGGCTGGATGTTTCCCGACCCGGAGAATCAGCAGCAGATAGACGACCGATTATTCTTCGAACCGGTGGTTGAGATGACCCAGCACAAGGCGGCCTCCGAATGCCGCTTCGACCGTGTCGCCGGTATCGGTGTCGATACCGAGGATGAACTCTGTACCTTCGAACAAAACCTCACCGACAATCTAGCCTCTCTCGGTGTCGTGTTCGGTGAAATGCAGACCGATGTCGGTGCCCCGGTACCGGTGGAGGACTTTGCCCGCCGTAATATGCTGCGCAATGTGCTCAAAGACGGCATGGTCTTGGCCGAGCAGAATGGCGGTCAGAACCCATTCGTTATGGGTTTTATTGGTTCGACTGACACCCACAGCGCCACCCCTGGCGGTGCCGAGGAAGATAACTATACCGGCCATCTCGGTCGTCGTGATGCGGGCTACCGCAATGTTCAGGATCACTTTGAGGATAACCCCGGCGGCCTGGCAGTGGTCTGGGCCGAAGAGAATTCCCGTGATGCGATTTTCTCAGGCATGCGCCGTAAAGAAAGCTATGCCACCAGTGGTACTCGGCCAATTGTGCGCTTCTTTGGAGGCTGGGACTACGATGCGAATATTTGTCAGTCACCGAACCTGGTACAGCAGGGCTACGATGGCGGCGTGCCAATGGGTGGTGATTTAACCCGGGCTCCCGAGGGTGGCGTGCCCTCTTTCGTGGTCACCGCAATGAAAGATCCCGGTACGCTCGACAAGCCGGGTACCGACTTACAGCGACTGCAAATCATCAAAGGCTGGGTCGATGCTGAGGGTAACAGCCATGAGCAGGTAGTGGATGTGGCGGGTAATGCAAATAATGGTGCCTGGGTTGATGAGAATACCTGTGCCCCAGTGGGACAGGGCTATGCCGACCTCTGTACGGTCTGGCAGGACCCGGATTTCGACGCCAGCCAGCGCGCGTTTTACTATGTCCGAGTATTGGAAAACCCCACCTGCCGCTGGAGTACGCTGCAGTGTAAAAGCGCCGGCGTGGACCCCTTTGCCGACAGCTGTAGCGATCAAGCCGCAGCGGCAACCGAGCGGGTTAAAGATGACATTGGCGGCATGGGTGATATCTACGGCAGGTGTTGCATCGATCCGGTTGAACAGCCGTTTTATGAGCCGGTGTTGCAGGAACGTGCCTGGACGTCGCCGATTTGGTATACCCCAAACGCGGCTGAGTTGTAGTCGATGAGCAATCGCAACAAGAGTGGTGGAAGGTGTGGTGAATAAATTGAAAACATTGATGGCGCTGCCGATGGCGCAGTTCATGGCGATAGGCCTGCTGTTGTTTGTCGCCAGTGAATACTGGCTGGCGGATAAGCCGGTATTGCTGGTTACTGCCGATCAGCAACAACAGGCGCTGAGCCGCTGGCGATGGCAGCAGGGAGCGTCACCGACGACGATGGAGATGAGCGGTATTATCAACGGTTTGATCGAGCAGGAACTGCTCTATCAACAGGCCGAGGCCAACGGCCTGGCGACGATGCCGGTGGTGGTTGAACGCTTGGCACAGCTGAGTCGCTATGTTGAAGCGGGCTCTGTCAGCTCGCCGGCAGCGGCGCTGGATGACCAGCAATTGCGTCAGCGCGACCCGCTGATACGTCGTTATTTGATTCAATCGATGGCGGAGAGTTATCGTCGCGCTGTCGAGGTGGCGACACCATCCGATAGCGACATCGAGGCCTATTATCAGCAGCATTACCCGACATGGCTGCGACCGCCGCGTGTGGCTGTCAGTCATGCCTACTTTGGAGGCTTAAGCGCTTCGTCGAAGTCCCAGGCAGAGCAGTTGGTACAGCGCCTTATGGCCGATGAGACGATGACTGTCGAGCAGGCTATTGAGCAAGGCCGTGCGTTTTATAATGGTCATCAACTGCCGCTTAAGAGTGAGTCTCAACTGGCGGCGCTGTTTGGTGCAGAGGCCGCTCAACAGATTCTATTGCTGCCGACTGGGCAGTGGTCAGCGGCAGTGGCATCGAGCTACGGCTGGCATGTGTTTTATCCGACCAGCCGTCAAATTGCGGCAGCCAAGCTGCAGGCACAAGTGGCATTTCAGATTCGATCCCAGCTCGATCAAGCTGCCCGTGAGCAGGGTTATCGAGAGACTGTCGCCGAGTTGCTAGCGCAGTATGAGGTGGTGGTAGAGCCTATCGACAGTGGTGAGGTGTTGGCTTATGTGGCGGATTAACGTTGGTTTGCAGGTAATGGTTGTCCTTTTCGCCCTCAGTCTTAGCGTCAATCTATCGGCACACCCCTTGGCTCCGGCGTTGCTGTCAGTAACGCAACAGGCTGATCATCAACGCTATCAAATACGCTGGAAAACACCGCTGAAGACGGCGCCGGGTAATCAAATGGTGCCCGTCATGCCGGCCTCTTGTCAACCGCTGGGTCAGGCTGAAAGTATTCGACATGCGACGGCGATTGAAGCCCGCTGGGTGATGGCGTGCGCGTCAACATCGATTGTTGGCAGTCAGCTTGGCGCCAGCAATATCGCCAGCAGTGGAGCCGATGTGATACTGCGCGTCAGCCTGGCCGATGGCCGAGTTTTCCAGCAGTTGCTGTCGCCGCAGCAAGCCCTTTTTACCCTGCCCGAACAACCCGATGTCTGGCAGGTGATGTTGTCCTATGGCGAGCTGGGTGTCGAGCACCTGCTCGGTGGTATTGACCATTTATTGTTCGTGATTGGCCTGATGCTGTTGATTGGTCTGGGCCAGCAGCTGTTGTGGACGATTACGGCTTTTACCGTCGGCCACAGCATTACCCTCAGCCTGGCGGTGCTGGGCCTGGTCAGTCTGCCGCAGCAGTTGGCCGAGGTGTTTATTGCGCTGAGCCTGATTGTGGTGGCAGTTGAGTTATCTGGCCGTTCTAAAACAATGTGGCTAAAGCGTTCACCGTGGCTGGCCGCCGGTGGCTTTGGCCTGTTACACGGCCTGGGTTTCGCCGGTGCGCTGAGTGACATTGGCTTGCCACAGGGGGAGATTGCCGTCGCCCTGTTGAGTTTTAATCTCGGGCTGGAGCTCGGGCAATTGGCGGTGATCGCCGTTTTGGCGCTGTTGATGAAGGCGACGACTGGAGCCGCCGACACGATTAAGCGCTGGCGTTGGCTGGCGGTTTATAGCCTCGGCAGCCTGTCAGCACTGTGGTTTTGGGAGCGTCTATTGGCCTTCTAGGCCAGTTGTTGACGCTTCAGCAGAATGGCCTTGTACTGTTCGGGGTTCTTGGTTTGGGTCAGCGCCCCGGGGCGGTGGTCCAGCGATGGCAGGTGGATAGTGGTCAGCCGTGATACCCAGAAGCGGATGGCGGCTAATTGCATTAACAGCGGCCAGGCCTTGATTTCATCTTGGCTGCGAGCCTTGACCGAGTCGTAGCCGGCCAAAATAGCGCGGTGTTTGTCGTCGTTTAACTCGCCATCTTGCTCGCTGGCCCAGTCGTTGACCAGCACAGCTAAATCATAGCCAAAGCGGCCGTTGCCAGCACTGTAGAAGTCCAGGATACAGCTGACGTCATCGCCGTCAAACAGCGCGTTATCGCGGAATAAATCGGTGTGAATAATACCAGAGGGCAGTTCATATTGCGGCAGTGTCGCCATCGCCTGCTGCCAGCTATCGGTGAGCAATTGGGCGTCGGCGTCATCGATTAAGGGCAGCAGTTTGGCAATGCTGTCTTCGACCCAGGCAAAGTTTTTTGGGCTGTCATGTTGGGCGCTGTGCTGGGCGGCGATTAAATGCATCTTGGCCATGACTGCGCCGGCGGAGAACGCCTGCTCGACAGTGACATTGTCGAGGTGACCACCGCTGGCACGGGGGAATAATGCCGCCGGCTTGCCCTCAACGGTTTGTAAGCTGCTGCCATGGCTGTCGACCAAGGCCGCGGCGACGGGCAGACCGCCATCGTTGAGCACCTGCAGCCAGTTGAGGTAGAACTCGACATCGCTGCGCTCGAGCTCTTCGAACACAGTTAACACAAACTGTCGCTGGTCGGCGGTCGAGGTTTCGCTGGCAAGCTGGCTGACATCGGTGCTGACAAAATAGTTGGTGTTTTCGATACCGTCGCCAATGCCTTGGTAGCCGGCGAGAGTGCCGACGCCGTAACGACCAATAAACGATGCGATATCGCTTTCTTCCAACACGGTGTAGACCGCCATAATTACCTCTTGTGAGCGTTGTCTTTAGTCAATACAGGCAATAATACACCTCTGTCGTCGATTATATTAGTTCGTAAAGTTAACTATTACCTCACCAGTCAGGGATTGTTGGCCGCAGGCGATTATTTTTTCTCAGACTGTGGTTAAATAAGGCCATCAAGCTACTAATTTTCGCCGCCCTACTGCTTTGCCGGCGGTCTCTTGCTCACTACATGGATACTACGAATACGCCCTATGGATAATTCTTCTCAGTCACCACTGGTTTTGGTCGACGGCTCAAGCTACCTCTATCGCGCCTATCATGCACTGCCACCACTGACCAACTCAAAGGGTCAGGCGACCGGGGCTATTAAAGGCGTTATTAATATGATGCGCCGGCTGCAAAAGGATTATCCGGGCTGCCATGCGGCGGTCATATTTGATGCCAAGGGCAAGACCTTCCGCGACGATATGTACCCGGCTTATAAGGCGCAGCGTCCACCGATGCCGGATGATTTACGCAGCCAAATAGAGCCGATCCAGCAGATTATTAAGGCCATGGGCTTTCCCCTGATTGTGGTGCCTGGTGTCGAGGCCGATGACGTCATCGGTACTTTCGCCGCTCAAGCCACCGAGGCAAAGGTACCGGTGGTTATCTCCACCGGCGACAAGGATATGGCGCAGCTGGTCAACGAACACGTGACACTGGTTAACACCATGACCGACACGGTAATGGACCCGGCCGGTGTGGTTGAAAAGTTTGGCATTGGCCCCGAGCTGATTATCGACTTTTTAGCGCTGATGGGCGACAAAGTCGACAATATCCCCGGTGTTGCCGGTGTCGGCGAGAAGACAGCCAAGGCCTTGTTGCAGGGGCTGGGCTCACTGGAGTCGATTTACCAACGCCTCGACGATATTAAAGATCTCACCTTCCGCGGCGCTAAGACGATGAAGGCGAAGCTGGAGAAAGAGCGTGAGAACGCCGATATGTCTTATCGTTTAGCGACCATCAAATGCGATGTCGAACTGGAGCAGCACCTCGATGAGTTGGTCATGGCCGACGCCGACGTGGAGACCTTGCGTGGGCTCTTTGCAGAGCTGGAATTTCGCGGCTGGGTAAAGGAGATCGACGACCCGAACTCGGTGGTCAAGCCCAAGGCACGAGCCACCACGGCGGCGATTCCAACCTCGGCATCGGCGCCGATCGAGGCCGATATCGCCATTCCCGATGCCCCCAGCAATACCAATTATCAAACCGTGCTAACCGAGGCGGACTTCGATGCCTGGCTGGTCAAACTGCAGCAGGCTGAGTTATTTGCCTTCGATACCGAGACCACCAGTATCAATTACATGGAGGCGCGTATTGTCGGTGTCTCCTTCGCCACCGAGGAAGGCAGTGCCGCCTACGTGCCCTTTGGTCATGATTACATCGATGCGCCAGAACAGCTGACAGAGGCCCAGGTATTAGGCCGTCTCAAGCCGCTGTTAGAGAATGAAAACAAGGCTAAAGTCGGTCAAAATCTTAAATATGACCGCCATGTGCTGCAAAATCACGGGATTGAGTTGAAAGGTATTGCCCATGACACCATGCTGCAGTCTTATGTGATTAACTCGGTCGGCAGCCGACATAATATGGATGCGCTGGCGTTGAAATACCTCGATATCGAGACCGTCCACTTTGAGGATATTGCCGGTAAAGGGGTGAAGCAATTAAGCTTTAACCAGATTGCATTGGAGCAGGCTGGCCCCTACGCGGCAGAGGATGCTGATATCACCTTGCGCCTGCATCATGTGCTGTATCCGCAGTTGCTGGCAGAGCCCAGCTTATTGGCGCTTTATCAACAGGTTGAAATGCCTTTGCTAACGGTATTGGGCAACATCGAAAAAAATGGCACCCGTATCGATGCCGATATGTTGTTGGCGCAGAGTGCCCAACTGGGTGAGCGGATGGAAGAGCTCAAGGCCGAGGCCTATGACCTGGCGGGACAGGAATTCAACCTGGGCTCGCCGAAGCAGTTGGGCGAAGTGCTGTTTGAGAAGCTTGAATTACCCGTCATCAAGAAGACACCGAAGGGCAAGCCTTCGACGGCGGAGGAGGTCTTGGTCGAGTTGGCGCTGGACTATCCCCTGCCCAAGGTTATTATCGAATATCGCGGATTATCGAAGCTAAAGTCGACTTATACCGACAAACTCCCTGAGATGGTCTGCCCTGATACCAACCGTATTCACACCTCTTACCATCAGGCGGTGACCGCCACGGGTCGTCTGTCCTCGAGTGATCCCAACCTACAAAACATCCCGGTGCGCTCCGGTGAGGGGCGCCGTATTCGCAACGCCTTCATCCCCGCCGAGGGCTATAAGATGGTGGCCGCCGATTACTCGCAAATCGAACTGCGTATCATGGCACACCTGTCCGGCGATGCCGGCTTACGGCATGCCTTTGCCAACGGCTTGGATGTCCACCGGGCCACCGCTGCCGAGGTATTTGGCGTTGAATTGGCTCAGGTCAGCGATGATCAGCGTCGCAGCGCCAAGGCGATCAACTTCGGCCTGATTTACGGTATGAGCGCCTTTGGACTGGCCAAGCAATTGGGGCTGGGGCGCAATAAGGCACAGGAATACATCGAACGTTATTTTGAGCGCTACCCCGGTGTGGCGCAGTACATGGATGATATCAAGCGTTTGGCGAAGGAGAAGGGCTATGTTGAAACCCTTTATGGGCGTCGCCTCTATCTGCCAGAGATCAACGGTCGCAACGGCATGCGCCGTCAAGCCGCCGAGCGTACCGCCATCAATGCGCCGATGCAGGGCACCGCTGCCGATATTATTAAGAAGGCGATGATTGACGTCGAGCGCTGGATAGAGGCTGAAAACATCGATGCGCGAATGGTGATGCAGGTACACGATGAATTGGTGCTGGAGGTGAATGAGCAGCAATTAGAAGTGATCACCGCTAAAATTGAACAGATCATGGAGCAGGCCGTAGCGCTATCGGTGCCTTTGATTGTCGACGCTGGTCGCGGTGATAACTGGGAACAGGCCCACTAGTGAGAGAGCCGAGACGACGGCAAAGGGCTTTAAGTTAAATTACTTAAACAATCGGGTCTCGGCTTCAAAAGGCTTTATAATCAAGCCGCTTTAATTATTTAATGGAATGATCATGGCCCGTATCAACGCTTTTTTAATCAATAGTTTGGCTCTGTTATTCAGCCTTACTCTGCATGCCAGTGACGGCTACATAGGTAGTCAGCAGTGCGCCGCCTGCCACAGTGACGAGTATCAGCAGTGGCAGGGTTCGCAACACCAGCAGGCGATGATGAAGGCGGATGAATCGACTATGCAGGCCGACTTTGATGGTGTTGAGCGCAGCCTAGGCGAGGTCGTCATCAAGCCCTATATCGAAGGTGACAGCTATTGGTTGGCCGAGACCGATGCCGAGGGCAAGCTGAGTCGGCATAAGATCGATTACACCTTTGGTGTCTACCCGCTGCAACAGTTTATGGTCAGCTTCGACGATGGCCGCGTGCAATTATTACCGTATACCTGGGATAGCCGCAGCGAGGCCGAGGGCGGCCAGCGCTGGTACGATTTATACCCCGATTTTAAGACCGCCGATCATCAGTTTCACTGGCTTAATACCGGTCAAAACTGGAACAGCATGTGCGCCGATTGTCACTCGACCAATCTGCAGAAAAACTTCGATATAACCACTAACACCTACGACACCGATTACGCTGAAATCAGCGTTGGCTGTGAGGCCTGTCATGGCCCCGGTGAGGAGCATCGGCAGTGGGCCAATGCCGGTGCCAAGGGTGACGATAGCTCACTCAATAACATAGCCAGCCAAATCGTCGAGTACGAGCCGACCCCGAAAGTGCTGATGCCCAAGACGCTTCAGCACAGCGACCAGGTTGAGACCTGCGCCCAATGTCACGCCCGCCGCAACCAGCTCAATGATGATAACAGCCATTTATCTACGGGCTTTGACAGTCGCTATCGACTGAGTCTGTTAGAGCCGTCATTGTATTATCCCGATGGCCAAATTTACGATGAAGATTACGTCTATGGCTCGTTTATTCAGAGTAAGATGCACCAGCAGGGGGTGACCTGTAGTAACTGTCACAACCCCCATACCGCCGAATTAAAATTCGATATCAATCAAACCTGTACCCAGTGCCACAACGCGGCAGAATACAGTGCCAGGAAACACACCATGCACCCGGTATTGGTCACAGCTGAGGCTGGCAAGGGCAGCGCCTGTGTCGACTGCCATATGCCGCAAACCCGCTATATGGAAGTTGACGATCGCCGCGATCACAGCTTTACTATTCCCCGCCCCGACCTATCGCTGACCACCGGAGCACCGAATGCCTGCAGCAGCTGTCATGAGGACAAGGACGATCAATGGGCGCTGGCGAAGATGCAACAGCACTATCCTAACTCGACGCTGATTGGTTCGGAGCACTTCTCTGTTGCCTTCAGTCGTGCCGACAGCGGTATCGATAGTGGTCAGTCGTTGGCCAAGATTGCCCAGGATCAAAATTATCCGGCGATTATCCGTGGCTCCGCCCTGCTGCGGATGCAAAATTATAACGACCCGAACACTATTATTTCGCTCAAGCGCGGTGTTGAGAGTGAGCAAACGTTGGTGCGCGCCGGTGCCATTGCCGGTGCCCGGCAGATGCCTATCGAGAGTCGTTGGCGCCTACTAAACGGTTTGTTAGAGGATCAGCACCTGTCGATTCGCACCGAGGCGGCAACCGCGCTGAGCGAATACATGCCCAAGCTGGCCGCCGCCGATCAGCAGCGTCTGAAAAAAGCGTTGGATGAGTATATCGACGTACAGTTGTTCAACGGTGATCGCGGTGGCTCGCACTTCAATATTGGCCTCAGCTATTTGAATCTGGCGGAGTATAAAAAAGCCGAGCAGGCCTTTAAGGAGTCTATTCGTATCGAGCCCAGCTCCGATTTGGCCTATGTCGCGCTGGCCGATATGAAGCGCCAACTCAACCGGCCGGAGCAGGAACTGTCGGTGCTGGATCAGGGTGTCAGAGCGGCGCCAAACAGTGGCGGTCTCCTGCATGCCCGCGGGCTTTACTATGTGCGGGCCAAGCAACTGCCCCTGGCGCTGGCAGACTTACAACAGGCCACCGTGAAGTCGCCGGAGAACCCACGCTATCAGTATATTTTGGCTGTGGCTTTAATGAATGAGGATGCCGAGCAGGCCACGACTGCCTTTACCAAGGCGTGGCAGTTGAATCCCAATGACTTGCAGACCCTGTTCGCGCTGACCGATTTCTTGATCAAGCAGGGTGACAAGGCCCAGGCAGGGTACTACCTGAAGGCATTAAAGCAACGGGCACCCAAGGGGGCGCCATGGTTAGGCCAGCTTGAGCAGGCCTATCGTCAACTGCCCTAGCTTAAGCCTGCTGCTGAAACTGTGCCTCGGCGTATTCTTTTAAACCGTAGGCACAGAGGTTGAAGCCCCGTTCTACTGCTGCGCCGCTGTGCTCGATCACCAATGCGGTGAGCTTGCCGGAGAACGCGTCGACACTGACGTATTCGCAGCGGTTGTTATCCAGCGCGGTTAAACGTTGGCTGCGGCTGGCGTATAGGGTTTCTTTATCCGGCTGGCTGACGCCCCAGCTAATCGATGTGTTGGGGGTGATTTCTTCGATGTACTCGACCTGTTGCTGCAACCCATTACCGAGTTCAACCTGCATATCAACAGCCTCACCGATGGCCAACCTATGGTTGATAATTTGTGGGCAAAATTTATTCCATCGATGATATTGCTCGAAGTCGACGAGGATCTGCCAGACTAATTCAACCGGTGCATTAATGGTAACCGTGTCGGAAATAACCGCGTTTTCAGTAATCATAATGTTTTATTGTTGTTAATAAAGATGGCATTACGTTAGCAGTTCAGCCGGAGGCTGAATAGTGACGGTGATGTTAGATAGCCGAGATCGACCAGCGGCAGGTTTATTGTTGATTCGGTTGTCATCTCGGCCACATTGTTGTCTGGATAACTGGTTTAATCTCAATTGAATCAGTAAGATATTAATACTAACTAAGGGTAAGGGTTCGCTTGTGGTGAGTAATTTTTTAAGAGATAGCTGGCGTTTTTTTGAGAATAATTTTGCTGCCCTGGCGTGGATTATTTTACCGATTGCCATACCCCTCGAAATTATCATGGCACTGTTATCCAACACCATGGCTGACGATAGTCAGGCGGGGCTGCAGATCTTGTTGATTGTGGTGAGCTTAGCGGCGTCGGCGATTTATGGTGCGGCGACTATTATTTACGTCGATGCAGCGGTGGGCGGTGAAAAAGTAACGCCGCTGCAGAGCTGGTGGGCAGCCAAGGATATCTGGGCTGCGTATTTGCTGTTATCGGTGTTGGCCATGGTGGTGATAGTGCTGGGTTTGTCGTTGCTGATTGTTCCGGGGATTTATTTTGCCGGCAAGTATGCCTTTGCCGGCTTTGAGTTGGTGCTAAATGGTCAAAAGCCGTTGGAAAGCCTGCAATTAAGCTGGACCAAAACCACCGGTTTAATGCCCTGTATCATCGGTGGCGGCTTGATTATCAGCGCTCTTCTCTACCTGCCCTACTTCGGCATTGCTGAGCTGCTAGACACAGATGCACCGGCTTTTATCGTCTTTGAAGCGCTGTTTAATATTGTCTACGCACTGTTCTCATCGCTCTATACCATCTTCGCCTACCGGGTTTATATCGATGCCAGACAGGCAGCCCACCCGAAAGATTAATTGCCTATATAGCGCTGCGCGCGGCGCGATATGGAGTCTGTTACTAGGGTTAACAAGGCGGTAATGACGATAAAAAAGAAGGCGGTATCGAAGTGGAGATCCTCGAAGCCACTGTCAATATAGAAGCCGAGGGTGGTAATGCCGATAATACCCACAATGGCCGATTCCCGCAGAATATGCTCGGTGCGGTATAGCAGCAGACTGAGGAAGGGGCCAAATACCCGCGGCAGCCAGAAATAACACCAGCCATTCACCCCCCGCGTCTCATGCTCGCTGGTATCAATATTATCGAGCTCTTTGGCCAATAGAAAGGCTAGCAGGGCTCCGTTGTGCAAGGCCAGGGCGATTAATGCAGGCAACATCGAGGGCCCTGTCATCAGCAAGATAATAAAGACAAAAAGTAATTCGGGGGTGGCACGAAAAACCACTAACATAGCCTTGCCGACAAAGGCGATAACCGGGTTGTCGATACGGTTGCTGGCCAGTGGAAAGAGTGCCAGGCAAAGCAGGGCGCTGACCGCGGTGGCGGCGACAGTCAGTATCAGTGTGTTGACGATGGCCAGCCAGCCGGTGTTGGTCATCAGGCTGCTTAGCCATGGCCACAGAGCAGCAATGGCGCTGCCATCGACACCATTCTGCAGTGGGTAGGGAATAATATCCTGGCTGATAAAGCGCCACAGGGCATTATCAGCGGTGCCAGCAAAGGCCGGCAATAAGGCCACTGCGGCGATCAAATACAGCGGAATCAGCGCAGGTCGCAGCCAGTATTTGATGGTTGCTGTCAGTAGGTAAAAAAGCAGCAAATAGGTGGCCGACTCCTGGTATTGAAGCTGTTTAAGGGCGGTATCGAGATGGTAGCCGATGGTCGGCAAACCGATAAATCCGAGCAGAGTGGCGCTGCGTAGTCCACACTCGAAGCGATAGCGGGTGTAGTGGCACATGGCGGTCCAGCTGCGGGCAAGACGACCATAAATCAGTACCGAAACCGAATCCCCGTGAATGCCATCGGCGTCGGCACCATGACTGGCCCACTGCTCGGAATAGACCTTGGCAAAGATGCAACTGAAAGGGATGATAATGGCCAGCAAGCCAGTGCTGGCACTGAGGCCAAAGACTTGTAGAAACAACAACCCCCAAAAAATCTCATGCACTGCACGGCCGAAACTACACAGCCAGCGAACAACGGTAAAGTGGTAGACCAGTGCCAGTAGAAAACCTGGAACAACCGAAGCTGCAACACCGATAAGAGCGAAGGCAATCGTGGTGAGCAAGGCTTGAATGAGTTCGTCGAGTGAACTGATTTGTGGAGATAAGAAGCCGCTGGCAAAGTGTTGCAAGGCTGCAAGTGGGTCAGTTTGGTAGAGGGTAAAATCGCCGAAGTAGAAGGCAATAGCGGTGAAAAAAAGAAATATTGCTGCGATGTTACGGTAGGCGATGGCGGTCGATTGGCGCAGCATCACCGGTACAACGCGGTGAGGTCATCGAGGCTGACTGCTGAGCTGGGTTGGTCGAAGGCGATGGCACCCTGTTTGAGGCCAATAATACGGTTGCAGTATTGTAGCGCCAGCGGCCTCTGGTGCAGTGCGCAAATGCTGCTGTGGTGCTGTTGCTGGATCAGAGCGAGTAAGCGACCTGCCTGAACGGGATCGAGGGCCGCCACCGGCTCGTCACCAATGAAAATCTGGCGCTGTTGGAACAGTGCCCGGGCGATCACCACGCGTTGTCTCTGGCCGCCGGAGAGCCTGTCGACAGATTTGGTCAGCTCGTCGGCAATGGCTAAATCGTCGGCAAGCCGACTGATCTGCAGCCAGTCTTGGCGCTTAGGTTTGATCAAATTGCTGATGTTATAGAGCCAATGATACCGCTCCAAGCCACCGATATAAATATTGTTATAGGCGCTGAGAGCCTCAACCAAGCCGTGCTGTTGCGGGCTATAGGCGGCGACATCGGCCATCTGTTGGTACAGCTTTGCCAGCAACGTGGTTTTGCCAACACCGCTGGCTCCCAAGACGGCAACATGGTCGCCGCGATAAAGGGTAAGGTCGATATCGTGTAATACCGGCTGGTTGCCATGGCCGAGTTGCTGGCTGTGCAGACGGCAGATAACCTCTCGGTTATCTGACTCTGCAGGCTGAGGCTTTACTGCCATTAACGCATCAGGCCGAGTTCGCGGGCAACGGACTCGATGGGAGCGAAGTCGTTATTGTCGGCTTCGATAAAGCCGCTACGTGGGAAGGCCTCGAGGATGACAGGCTGTTTAATGTCAATCAGTACCTGCTGCAGGCGCTGGGAAAAACCCTCACCATATTGGCTGTCGACGTCACCGCGAATCGTCCAGTGATAATCTGGATAGCTCGGTGTGGTCCAGATAACAGTCACCTTCTCAGTGTCGACTCTGCCCTCGGCAACCGCCTTGTCCCAAACCTTATAGTTCACCGCCCCCAGGTCGAAGCTACCAGCCTCTACCAGGGCAATGGTGCGACTGTGGTCGCCGCTAAAGCCGACGCGGGCAAAGGCTTTGTCCGGCGCCAGACCGGTATTCTTGCGAATATAATACTCGGGCATCAGTCGACCGGAGGTTGAACCCTTGGAGCCAAAAGTGAAACTCAGCTCACCAGTGTCGCTGGGGAAGGCTGGCTTGGCTGCCAGGCCGGTGCTGCGATTGGCAATAATATAGCTTTTGAATTCTGGGTCTTCTGCGCCTTGTGCAATGGCTTGTGAATTGTTGACGAGGCCGCGGGCGCGGACCCCAGAAAGACCGCCAAACCAGGCGAGTTGTACTTGGTTGTTACGGAATGCGGTGACAGCAGCGGCATAGGACTTAACCGGTATATATTCGACTTTGACTCCAAGCTCTTTTGACAGGTGATCGGCCACAATAGCAAAGCGCTGTCGCAATTGACTCTCGTCTTGGTCGGGGATGGCAGTAAAGGTAAAGCCGGGGGCTTCGGCATGGGCCGCAGAGGCCAACAGGGAACAGAGGGCAACCGCTGCAATAAACGCGCGCAGCAAAGCTGCTTGGGCGAATCCAAAGGTTTTATTCATTATATGTACTCGTGCAATGCGAGGTTAAAAAAGTCATTATAAGCGTCTAACTGCCGGGTAAAAACCCCAGCGAGCAAGAAACTCAGGTAAAATGCCGGCTATTGCGATTTAGGACCCTAAATATGAGCTCGATAAAACTGACACAGTATAGCCATGGCGCGGGTTGTGGCTGCAAAATTGCCCCTAACGTACTCGATACCATACTGAAAACGCAGATTCCCATCGCCGCCAGTGACAAGTTGGTTGTCGGTAATGCCAGCAAAGATGACGCGGCTGTTTACGATATTGGTAATGGTCAGGGGGTGATCAGCACCACGGACTTCTTCATGCCAATCGTCGATGACCCATTTACCTTTGGCCGGATTGCGGCAACCAATGCCATCAGTGATATCTATGCGATGGGCGGCAAGCCGATGATGGCGATCGCCATACTGGGTTGGCCGGTGAATGTACTGGCACCAGAAGTCGCTCAGCAGGTGGTCGAGGGCGGGCGTCAGGCTTGCTTCGATGCGGGTATTCCGCTGGCCGGCGGCCACAGTATCGACAGCCCTGAGCCGATTTTTGGCCTGGCGGTAACAGGCAGTGTTGCCCTCGATGATTTAAAGCGTAATGACAGCGCCAAGCCCGGTGATTATTTACTGCTGACCAAGCCACTCGGTATCGGGGTGTTGTCGACGGCGCAAAAACAGCAGAAGCTACGCCTAGAAGATGAAGGGGTTGCAGCAGATTTAATGTGCCAAATGAATACAATTGGCAGTGTTTTAGCGAAGATCCCCGGCGTTAATGCAATTACCGACGTGACCGGCTTTGGTCTTGCCGGCCACCTGCTGGAGGTTTGCGAGGGCAGTGGTGTCGATGCCGAGCTACAAATGAGCCAAATCCCACAGCTTGAGCAACTGGCATATTACCTCGACCAGGGCTGTATTCCCGGTGGTACCGAGCGTAATTTCGAGAGTTATGGCAGTAAACTGGCGCCGATGACCGAGCGTGCACGCCATATAGTGTGTGACCCGCAAACCAGCGGTGGTCTGCTGTTAGCGGTCAGTCCGGACAGTCTCGAGCAGGTGATAGCCCTGGCCGATGAGGCGGCGATACCGCTTCACAGTTTTGGTCGTATCGTTGAGCGCAGCGCCAGCGACCACCGTATTCGTATTGAGCAGGAGTAGCAAAGTCCGTGGATAGTATTCGCCCAGACAGCGATGAGTTTCGTCGTATTTTATTAAACGATATCCCCCTGCTCGATGTCAGAGCCCCGGTCGAGTATAACGAGGGCAGTTTTCCCGCAGCGGTGAATAAGCCGTTGTTGGATGATGAGCAGCGTCGTTTGATCGGCACAGAATATAAGCAACAAGGGCAGGATGCGGCGATTGTGCTGGGTAACAAACTGGCAACCCGCGATGTTCATCAACAGCGTATCGATAGCTGGCTGCCGATAGTCGATGCTAATCCGGCAGGTTACCTGTACTGTTTTCGCGGCGGTCTGCGCTCCCGTATTAGTCAGCAGTGGCTGAAAGAAGCGGGTCGTAACTACCCCTTTATCAAAGGCGGCTATAAGGCGATGCGCCGTTTTCTCATCGACGAGCAGCAGCGGGTGGCCGAGCAGTCCCCGATGCTGAGGATTAATGGCCTTACCGGCACAGCCAAGACGCGAATGATTGAGCAGCTCGCCAATGGTGTCGATTTGGAGGGCATTGCCAACCATCGTGGCAGCGCCTTCGGTCGTCGACCGGCTGGCCAGCCCGAGCAAATCAATTTTGAGAATAATCTGTCGATCGACTTTCTCAAGCGTGAGGCCGCTGGCGCGACCAGCTTTATTCTTGAAGATGAGGGTGTCATGGTCGGTCGCTGTAACGTGCCGTTGCCGCTTCGCAGCACCATGGATATCGGCCCCGTTGCCGTGGTCGATATGGGCTTCGACGAACGCATAGAAAACCTTCGCCAGGATTACATTTACGACTCGATCAGCGAATATGAGGACTTCTATGGTGCCGAATTAGGGCTGGCGGAGTTTGGTAAGTCGCTGCTGGCGTCGCTGGAAAGAATTGTCAAACGTCTCGGCCATGAGCGCTACGGCAAGATGAAGGTATTACTTGAACAGGCTGTCGCCGCCGGTGATATCGGCCGAACTGACGAATTGTTGACGGCGGTTATGGCCGGCTTAATGCAGGAATATTACGATCCGATGTACGAGTATCAGCTGCAGAAAAAACTCGACAAGATGGTCTTCAGGGGCAGCTGGCAAGAGGTGAAAGAATACGCCGAGAGCTGGCAGGGCTAGCCGAGGCTACGAGCATGAAAAAGCCGTTTACCAGCGATGGTAAACGGCTTTTTTGTGTTGCAAGAAGCTGTTTTAAGCGACGAGTGTCGTCTTCAGTTTCTTCATTGCGTTTTTCTCAAGCTGTCTGATGCGCTCGGCAGAAACATCATAGCGTGCAGCCAGCTCATGCAGTGTTTCTTTCTTCTCGCCTAACCAGCGGCTGGCAAGAATATCCCGTGAGCGAGAGTCGAGAGCATCGAGGGCCTCGGTAAGCTGACGGTGATTATTGTCTTCCCAGTTTTCATTCTCTAATAACAGCGCTGGGTCAGCACCCTGATCTTCGAGATACTGAGAGGGGGAATACACTGTGCCTGAATCGCTGTCATCATCGCCGACCAAATCGAAGGCTGGGTCGACAGAGGTTAGACGGCCTTCCATTTGATAGACATCTTTGAGGTTAACACCGAGATCATCGGCCATTAACTGCGCCTCGTCTGCGGTTAACCATGACAGGCTTTTCTTAGAGCTACGTAAGTTAAAAAACAGCTTACGCTGAGCCTTGGTGGTCGCTACTTTCACAATGCGCCAGTTGCGAAGAATATATTCATGCATCTCGGCCTTAATCCAGTGCACGGCGAACGAAACCAAGCGCACACCTTTTTCTGGGTTAAAGCGCTTAACGGCCTTCATTAATCCGACGTTACCTTCCTGAATCAGGTCGCCCTGGGGCAGGCCGTAGCCGTTGTAGCTTTTGGCGAGATGAACAACAAAACGTAAATGGGCCATGACTAACTGGCGCGCGGCGTCTAAGTCGCTGTCGTAGTAGAGACGCTCGGCAAGATTCTTTTCTTCATCGGGTGTCAGAATGGAAAAACTATTCACCGACGATTTATAGGCGTTGAGGTCTGCGCCTGGGCTGACAGTTTTTAAAGTCTGTAAGTAATTACTCATTTAGCTCTCCTGACGGAAGATAGCGCCTTAAACAGGGCATTTACTTTGAACCCCTGTGGCGATAAAAGTTCCGCTTCTATCTAACAATGCTTCGATTCCATTACTGACAACCATTCTAGTTGTTTGAGTAAGGCCAAACCATGCGTAGTAATCCGTAGCAAAAATCATCGAGAATGATGTATACATGCTGCCAATTACTGAATATTGTCGCTATCTACGCTTAATAGCCGCGATCGCTCGTTATCTCGGCTGAATAGACCCTAGATGACGAGTAACCGCCAACCAGGCACCGATCCAGCCTAGCATACTCCCCCCTAATAATAACAGTAGGGTGTCGACAAAATCGAGGCCACGCAGCTGAAAATCACTGTGGTAGAGGTCGGCCAACTGAATGATTGGTTGGCTGAACCAGAGCAGGGCAAAAAACACGATAACCCAGGCCAGGATAGCGCCGCCGAGGCCATAAATAAGACCGGTGTAGAGAAATGGGCGGCGGACAAAAGTATCGGTTGCACCGACCAGTTTGACGATGACGATTTCATCCCGGCGGCTTTCGATTGCCAGGCGGATGGTATTGCCTATCACAATCAGAACGCCTGAGCCGAGTAACAGCGCCAGGCTGTTGATTATACGCTTGGCCAGCTCCATCATACTTTGCAAGCGTTGCACCCACTCCAGATCGAGTTGCGCCAGCTCGATTTCTTTCATCTGTTGCAGCGTGTGCAGTAATTGTTGAGCACCGTCAGCACCGCTGATGGCAGCACTGGGCTGTATCAGGATGACGGCGGGCAGCGGATTGTTATCGAGGGCGTCGATGGTGTCGTTAAAGCCAGATAATTGGCGGAACTCAGCCAGCGCCTGTTCCTTGGAAATATATTGTGCGGCGCGAATATCGGTATCCAGCGGCAGTCGTTCGGCGAGTTTCCTGCCAGCTTCTTCACTGATACCGGTCTTTAAGTACAGCGAGATGTGGGCGCTTTGATCAATGCCTGAGCTAATGCTGCTGACATTGGTCAAGCCGAGATACAGTGTCGTCGGTAAGGCTAATGCAATAGCCAGTACCAACCAGGTTAACAGAGTCGAAATAGGGGCGTTCAGCATCCGCTGAGCAGTGTCTTTGACCACTTCCCGATGATTGTCTATCCACGCGTGGAATAAGTCGTTGAGGCTGACATGGGATGATTGTGCCCCGCGCTGCTGCTTTGCCTTCGCCATTAAGTACCCACTCCAGCAGTCATGCCGTGACTGAGGCTGAGTATGCGGTGGTCCATCGAGTTGATAAGTGCGATATCGTGGGTGGCGACTAATACGGTAACGCCAACCTGATTGAATTCCTCAAACAGGTGCATTATCTCGGCGGATAGCTCCGGGTCAAGGTTGCCGGTGGGTTCATCGGCCAGCAGTAACGCGGGCTTGTTGACTACGGCGCGGGCTATACCCACCCGTTGTTGTTCACCACCAGAGAGCGCTATCGGGTTGAGCTTCTCATATTTTAATAGGCCAACCTTATCGAGAGCGGCACGAACGCGTCGGCCAATCTCTCGGGGCGGGTGCCCCTCAATGATAAGTGGCAGGGCAACATTATCGAACACAGTGCGGTCGAATAACAGCTGATGGTTTTGGAAAACCACGCCAACTTTACGGCGGTGAAAGGGGATTTGCCGCTGCGGCATTTGCTTCAAATCTTGACCGTCGACGATAATCTGGCCGGCACTGGGGCGTTCCATCAACATAATGAGCTTGAGCAGAGTACTTTTGCCGGCACCACTGTGACCGGTCAGAAAGACCATTTCTTCGCGGGGAATTTTGAAGCTGACTCGATTCAGCGCCTCGTGCCCCGTCGAATATCGCTTGCTGACACTGTCAAATTCAATCATTGAGAGACTTGTTATTCTTCATTTGTATTAAAAAGTGCGCGGGTAAAATCGGCGGCATTAAAATCACGTAAATCGTCGACTTGTTCTCCGACACCGATAAAGCGAATAGGCAGCTCAAGTGCCTCGCTGATGGCAAAGATAACGCCGCCTTTAGCCGTGCCGTCAAGCTTGGTTAGCGTCAGACCGGTAACACCGACTGCCTGCTGAAAAGCCTGTGCCTGTGACAGGGCATTCTGCCCCGTGCCGGCATCGAGGACTAGCATAACCTCGTGTGGGGCCTCAGGATCGATCTTCTTCATCACCCGAATCACTTTTTTCAGTTCTTCCATTAAGTGATCTTTATTTTGCAAGCGACCTGCAGTATCGGCAATTAAAACGTCGACATTACGCGCCTTGGCTGCCGATAAGGCATCGAACAAAACAGAGGCGCTATCGGCGCCGGTATGCTGGGCGACGACGGGAACATCGTTACGCTCACCCCAGACCTGCAGCTGTTCTACGGCGGCAGCGCGGAAGGTGTCTCCGGCGGCGAGCATGACGGATTTTCCCTCGCCCTGGTAGCGGCGGGCAAGCTTGCCAATAGTTGTTGTCTTGCCGACGCCATTGACGCCAACCATCAGAATAACATAGGGTGATTTGGTGGTATCGATGACCAGCGGCGCTTCGCAGGGAATCAACAGTGCTGACAGTTCGTCCTGCAGTGCTTGATAGAGGGCGTCGGTATCGGTCAATTCGTTGCGAGAAACCTTACGGGTGAGGTTGTCGATGATGCGGTTGGTCGCCACCATGCCGACGTCGGCCATGATCAGCTGGGTCTCTAAGTCCTCCAACAGCTCGTCGTCGATCTCTTTTTTACCAAGCAGCAAGCTTCCCATGCCATCGCTGAAGTTAGCGCTGGTACGAGAGAGGCCCTGCTTGAGTCGACCGAAGAATCCTTGCTTGGGTTTCTCCGAGCTGACCTCTTCGGCGGCTGGCGTGTTAACCACTGCCTCGGGGGCGACTGGCTGTGAGCTGACAACCTCGGCGGGGACTTCGGCTGGGGTTTCTTTTTTACGGCGTTTAAAAAACTTCATGGTTACTTGGGCACAAGTTATTGGCAAAAAATTAGAGAATTAGGATATTCTACCAGCTTTTGTGCTCAAAACATCCACAGAGTATGGTTTGATTGCTCAGCCTCAAGACAGTAAAGAAAAGAGATCATCGTGGTTAAACGTAAACAGCAAAAACAGGCATTGGCATCTCGCAAAAAGCCGGTGGCCAAGAACGCCAATTCACTGCGTATTATTGCCGGCCAATGGCGGGGGAGACGGTTAAACTTTATTGATAGCGAAGGGCTTAGGCCGACCGGCGATCGGGTAAGAGAGACGCTGTTTAACTGGCTGCAGGTCGATGTGCCGGGGGCTGTCTGTATCGATTTGTTTGCCGGCGCCGGCGCACTCGGTTTTGAGGCCGCTTCCCGAGGCGCAGCCAAGGTAGTGATGATTGAAAAATCCAGGGCGGTTGCCGAGCGCTTGAGGCAGAATGTGGCATTACTCGATGCAGGCCATGTTGAGATAGTTAACGGCAGTGCCATCGACTGGATGAATGGCTCGGCTGAGGCGGCGGACATTGTCTTCGTCGACCCTCCTTTCGCCGGCGACCTGCTCGAGCAAAGCCTAAGGCAAATGGAGGCCGCGTGCTGGTTAAAGGATTCCACTCTTATCTATATCGAAACGGCTAAGTATCAGGCCTTTACTGTTCCGGCAGGCTGGCAGCAACTCAAACAAAAGAATACCGGCCAGGTCAGTGTCTACCTATATCAACGATCGAGCGAGCGATGATCGGCGCATAAACAAGGTGGCGACAAGGCGGCAAATTAGCTAAAATTGCCACCATTGCTCTCGCCGTATCGGCCCCTATTTGAATAGACGGAAACGCTATGACCAGTATTGTTTATCCCGGCACTTTTGATCCTATTACCAACGGTCATATCGATCTTGTTGAGCGCGCGGCAAAGTTATTCGACAAGGTGGTTGTGGCGATTGCGTTTAGCGAGAAAAAAAAGCCCCTGTTTACTCTGGAGCAGCGTATTGAGCTCTGTCGGGAGTCGCTATCACATCTCGGCAATGTCGAGGTTGTTGGTTTTAGCAATTTACTGGTGGATTTGGTTAAGGATAACGATACCTATGTGGTACTGCGCGGTCTGCGGGCGGTGTCAGATTTTGAATATGAGTTCCAGTTGGCCAATATGAACCGAGCCATGGATAAGCAGTTTGAGACGGTGTTCTTGACACCATCTGATCATCTGTCATTCATCTCTTCAACGCTGGTACGTGAGATTGCAGCGCTCAACGGTGAGGTCTCCCAGTTTGTTCATCCGGTTGTTTGTCAGGCCTTAACCGAACGATTTGCCTCCGCGGAATAGAGGCCGTCATGGCATTATTGATTACCGACGAATGCATCAACTGCGATATTTGCGAGCCGGAGTGCCCCAATGAGGCGATCTCTCAGGGCGACGAGATCTATGTGATTGACGTCGATAAGTGCACCGAGTGTGTTGGTCACTACGATGATCCTCAGTGCGTAGAAGTGTGTCCTGTTGACTGTATTCCTCTCAACCCGAACAAGGTAGAAACAGAGGACGAGTTATGGCAAAAGTATCGCGGGCTAACGGGCAAGGAATAAGCTTACTGATTCTACTTGCACTGCTGCTAACCAGCTACGGTGCAGTGGTTGCGGCAACTGACGACATCGCGCCAGAGGCCAGCAGCGGTATCAGAGCCGAGGTCAACAGTGCTCGCTTCGAGCATGCTATCGCCGTCACCGCCAACCCTTATGCCAGTGACGCCGCCAATGACATACTCAAGCGTGGTGGCAGCGCCATCGATGCGGCAATCACCGCTCAGTTGGTGTTGGGTTTGGTTGAGCCACAGTCTTCGGGTATTGGCGGCGGGGCGTTTCTGCTCCATTATAATGCCAGTCAGCAGCAATTAGCCTATTTTGATGGCCGAGAAACGGCACCCACCGGCGTCGGTGATGACCTTTTTCTCAACGGTGATGGCCAGCCGATGGGGTTTTATGAGGCTGTGGTGGGTGGCCGCTCAGTCGGCGTTCCTGGGGTGGTTGCGATGCTTGAGAAGGCGCATCAGCATGGTGGTAAACTGCCCTGGAAGACACTGTTTGAACCCGCTATTCGTCTATCGAGAGATGGCTTTATCGTGTCAGAGCGAATGCATCAGATGGTCGCCAAAACCCCGAAAATTGAAGCAAGAAAGGCTATCCGTGACTACCTGTTTATCGATGACAATCCTGTTGCCGTTGGCTATCGATTAAAAAACCCTGCCTATGCCGACACGCTGACTCTGATTGCGCAGCAGGGCAGCAAGGGCTTTTATCAGGGCGCGGTGGCGGCGGCGATAGTCGCGGCGGTTCAGACGGATGAAAATGCCGGTAGCCTCGCAATAAACGACTTGAAAAATTATCACAGTAAACAGCGTCGGCCACTGTGTGGTCAATACCGTGAGTTTGATGTTTGCGGAGCCGCACCACCATCATCAGGGGCGTCAACCGTGATTGCCATTTTGGGCGTTCTTGAACAGGTGCTGGCGCAGGATTATCAGCCATCGAGCTTGTCATTCACCCATCTATTTGCCGAGTCTTCTCGCTTGGCCTTTGCCGACCGTAACCGCTATGTTGGCGACCCTGATTTTGTCGAGGTACCGCTGCAGATTATTGCGCCGAAATACCTACAACAACGGGCACAGTTGCTACGCCACAATAAGACAATGCCTGCGGATGTTGCTGTTGCGGGACGTTTTGATGGGCTGGCCAACATAACTGCGGCGAGCCCAGAACTGAGCTCAACAACACATTTGGTGATTGTCGATAGCGATGGCAATAGCGTCAGCATGACCAGCAGTATTGAAAACGCCTTTGGTTCCCGGCTGATGGTAGCAGGCTTTATTCTCAACAATCAGTTAACCGACTTCTCCTTTTCCCGTGATGCGGATGATCGCCGAGTGGCCAACCGTGTCGAGGCGAATAAACGGCCGAGGAGTTCAATGTCACCCATGATTGTGATGAAGAATAATAGGCCCTACTTACTGATCGGTAGTCCTGGTGGCGCGAGAATTATCGACTTTGTTGCCAAGACAACAGCCTATGTATTGGATCAAAAATTAGGATTAGCCGAGGCTATTGCCAGCCCGCAAATCATTCATATGGGGCGGCGTTTGGAATTGGAGCAGAGTGCTGTATTTGAGCACCTGAAGCCGCAGCTTGAGCAGATGGGGCACCGCGTAGACGTCAAGCTAATCAACAGCGGTATTCATGCGGTACTGATTGGTGATAGCGGAGAACTCACCGGGGCTGCCGACCCTCGGAGAGAGGGCCGAGTCAGTGGGTACTAGCGGAGACTATTGCTCGTCATTGCTAGAAGAGTTTTCGACCACATCCTTTTTACGACCGTTTTCACAGCCTAGGCAGCGCAGAAAAGTTGTCTTGAACGGACCTGCAACCAAGGTACTGGCTGAGTCACCGGTGTTGCCACCTAGGAGGGAAAAGGGCAGGCCGACAATAAAGGTGGCAGTGCCCAATACAGTCAGCACCACAAGAGCAGGTCGAGCGACGACCAGGTCGGCAGTCATTGCCGCGGCAGACGGCTCTTCGTAGACAGCCTTGGCCAAGGTTAATTGTGGCAGGCTCAGTAAAAGGCTGAAAAAGACAGCGACTATCGAGCGCTGGAACAGAGTATTCATAGTGGTAAGCTCCCTCATCCTGTGGCTTTTCATGGTTTAGGCCACATTGGTTTTGCTGTTATTATCAAAAACATTGAGGAAGAATCGTTCTGCCCCCATGGTGAAACTGAAGTCTAGTTGCTTCTGGCATTAATATAGCTGATTTATAACACAATCACCGCCACTTTTTTGCGAAAGTCTAATTATCTCTGACAGTTGGAGCAAAAAACCGTGCTTCTGGCAGAGATTTTTATTTCTTTTAGAGGTCTATCACATTTTACGCAGGGGAGGGAGCTGCGGCCATAAACATTGAGTTGTTGCTGGAAATACCCCGGTTTGCCATCGCCACCAACAAAATCTTTCAGCGTCGTTCCCCCTTCTGCAATTGCCTTGCGTAATACCTGTTTGATCGCCCCAGCCAGTTTGATATAGCGCTGCAGGGATATTTTACCTGCTGCTCGACGGGGGTGAATACCGGCCATAAACAGTGCTTCGTTGGCATAGATATTACCGACACCAACCACGGTTTTGTTATCCATGATAAAGGTCTTTGCTGGCGTTTTCTTTTGACGGGAGAGAGTAAAAAGGCGCTTGCCATCGAAGTCATCGGTGAGCGGCTCGGGACCGAGCTGGCTGAATAGTTTATGTTGTTCAAAAGGGGGCTCTACCCAGAGTACAGCACCAAAACGTCTTGGGTCGTGGTACCGTAGTGTCTTGTTGTTATCGAAGACAATGTCTACATGATCGTGCTTTTCTGCTGGCGTTTCCGAGGGAATAATCCGTAAGCTGCCCGACATGCCAAGGTGGATAATAACAAATCCGTTGCCGATATTGAGCAGCAAATACTTGGCTCTGCGCTGGCAGCTAAGTACCTTTTTTCCCGCGAGAAGTTGGTCGAGGTTGGATGGAATAGGCCAGCGCAGCTGTGGTTGTCGAATGATAACCTCGGTGATCCGCTGACGCTGAATATGGGGCTCTATTCCCCGTAGTGTTGTCTCGACTTCTGGTAACTCAGGCATGATGAACAATACCGCTGATAATAAGGGTATTGATAATAACGGATGTAAAAATGAGGTTGTAGCGAATCGGGGTAATATTTACAGCGTGGTCAGCTGGTTGGATTTATTAATCGTATGATAGGCAAGCCAAAAAATAGTGCTTCTTGGCATATTGGGGCACTGACGATGAATGACTGAGGTAATCTGCGCGACTGACTGATAGTGACCGCTGTTCCATTCACTGCTAATACGTTCGGCGATAGCCAGACCGGTCAGCAGAGAATCTTCGTATTTGTGGGCTGGGGTAGGTGTCATGATGGCAGTTCACTCTATCGAGTTAAAAGTTCTTGGTTGTCAGGCGGCGGCGGTCATAACCGGAGCGGCGTTCAATAACAGAAGGCAAGGGGGTGTTCGAGATGCGTCTCTCACACTGAGATTTTCGCTCATCGAGACTTTTTTCCACCTTATTGACCATTTCGCGGGTCCAAATATTCTTGATTGACGGCATAACACTCCCTCACAACAAATTTTGTTGGCACTGTGTATATATTACCGAGAATAGTTAAGCATCAAAGCTTTTGCCACTCATCGAGTAGTAAACCACAGTATCAGTATAGACTGTGGAGGGCAGTATGTTACTTAAGCCTAGGCCATGCATCTGGGTCAATTTTTCCCTCTAACTCCGGGTAGTCATCGGGGTTAAATGTCGGGGATTTTCCCTCGCGCAGTTGTTGGTTAAAGTCTTTTGCCAGTTTAAAGGCCAGTTTACTGAGCATCAGAATGGCGACGATGTTGACGACAGCCATTAATGCCATTGCGGCGTCCGCCATATTCCATATCATCGGCAGGCTGGCAATCGTGCCAAAAATAATCATCGCTAGAAAAGCAAAACGATAGCAAAGCACGACCAAGGGGCTGTCTTTAATAAAGCGAACGCAGAACTCGGCATAGGAATAATTGGCGACGAGTGAGGTGAAGGAAAAGAGGAAAATGCACAGTGCGATGAATACCCCTCCCCAGTCACCGACGCTGGAATCGAGGGCAGTCTGTGTGATTTCAATGCCACCCATCTCACTGCCGACAGAGTAAGTGCCCGACAGTAATATGATAAAGGCAGTACACGAACAGATTACAATGGTGTCGATAAATACGCCTAGCATTTGAATAAACCCTTGTGAGGCAGGGTGTTTGGGTGTTGGGTCTGCCGCTGCCGCAATATTAGGGGCGCTACCCATACCCGCCTCGTTGGAAAACAAGCCGCGCTTAATGCCCTGCATCATTGCAACCCCCATGGCGCCTCCGACGGCTTGATCGAGGCCAAAGGCGCTGCGCACAATCAGCCAAAACATTTCGACAACTTGATCGAGGTTCAAGCTGATGACGGCGAGAGCAATAAGAATATAGGCGATTGCCATGAAGGGGACGACAAAACCGGCAAACTTGGCGATGCTTTGGACACCGCCAAAAACAACGGCGCCAGCGAGAAGAACCAGCGCAATGGCGCTGAACAGCGGGTCGATATTGAAGGAGTGATCGAGCGCTGCGGCTATGGTATTTGCCTGAACTGCATTAAACACCAAGCCGAAGGCGATGATTAAAAAGAAGCAGAACAGTAACCCCATCCAGCGCTGCCCTAAACCGTTCTCCATGTAAAACGCGGGCCCACCAATAAACTCACCATTGTGCTCTCGCTGTTTAAACACTTGCGCCAGTGTCGATTCAACAAAAGCGGTTGCCATGCCGACCAGAGCCATCATCCACATCCAAAAAATAGCACCGGGTCCTCCGAGGGTAAGCGCCACGGCGACGCCGGCCATGTTACCGGTGCCGACGCGAGCGGCAAGGCCTGTTGCCAGGGCTTGAAAGGACGAAATACTGTTAGCGCTGTGTTGATTGCTGCCGGACAACAGGCTCCACATGGTGAAAAAACGACGGAATTGAATAAACCCAAGCGCAGCAGTAAAGAACAGGCCTGCTGCAATGAGTAGATAGATAAGAACATAGCCCCATAAAATGCCGTTGAGAAAGTCGACAACGGTGTTGATTATATCCATTGATATACCCCTTAAAAATTTCCACTATCACAAAAATAGATCAATTCGAGTCAGCGCGGGTATATATTGATCAATAAACAGCTATAAATATTTATTAACATTAGTGTTTTTGTTGCACAGCGGGAAATACTGAGGCTGAAAAGGTGCTTTTGTAACAGAGCAATAGATAAATTTTATGGTGCGGGGGAACTAACAGGGTAAAGGCTGGTCTATCTATACAATGAAAGTGATTTCTTCATTCCATGGTCTAGTTTAGTCAGTACCCCTAGCTGACAGCTTTTACAGCCGGTAACCTCGTGTTAACCGGCTTTTTTTTGCCTGAATTTAGGCTTCTGGCTGGTCGTCGGCCTCATCTGCCAGGACAACGTTTTCATCTTCCGCCAGCCAGCTGTTCAGGGTGTTTTTAAGAATTGTCAGGCCATCGCGTTTCAGCGATGAAAACAGCTGTACGGTAACGTTTTCGCCATACTGTTGCAGCTCTTTCTTTACCATCAGTAGTTGTTTGCTGGCAGGGCCTTTCTTCAGTTTGTCTGACTTGGTCATGATAATATGCAAGGGCATATCTGACTCGGTGGCCCACTCTAGCATCATAATGTCGAAATTTTGCAATGGGTGGCGGCAGTCCATAACCAGTACCAAGCCTCTCAAGCTTTGTCGCTCGCTGAGGTATTCCTCCATATGCTTTTGCCACTGAATTTTCATGTGGGCGGGGACTTTGGCGTAACCATATCCAGGTAGGTCAACGAGAAAACGACTGTTGCCCAGGTCAAAAAAGTTGAGTAATTGGGTGCGACCTGGTGTTTTACTGGTTCGAGCCAGCTTCTTGTTGTGCGTTAATGTATTGATCGCGCTGGACTTGCCCGCATTGGAGCGGCCGGCGAAGGCAACTTCATAGCCGGTTTCAGGCGGGCACTGTGATAATTTTGCCGCGCTGATAAGAAATTGTGCCGATTCATAGCGAATATCTGACATTATTTGGATTTCCAATGGGGTCGAAGTGTCGATCAAGTTTCAGTTGTAACGGTAGTTGTATATAATACCAATAATTTTGTCGGGGTCATTTTATCACGTAGGTGGCCGCATTGTGTGAATTGGGGGAAATATGAAGAAAATTGTACTTGCCACGACTGCGTTATTCGCCATCATGGGCGCCCACGCTGCCGATCAAGCAACGGTTGATACCTACAATAAAACCTGTGTCATCTGTCATGGAACAGGGGCTGCCGGTGCGCCGAAATTTGCTGTTGCAGATGAATGGGCTGTCCGTCTAGAGCAGGGCATGCCTGCGCTGGTCAAGGCCGTTGACGGCGGCATGGGTGCGATGCCACCTAAGGGTATGTGTACCACCTGTACGCCAGAAGAGTTCGAAAAATTGATAACCTATATGTCTACCGGCAAATAATAAATACGGATTGAGAATATGAAAAAAGTCATTGCGATAGCACTAATGACCTTGGGCGCCACTGGTTTTGTGAATGCCGCTGGTGATGCTGCAGCGGGAAAAGATAAGGCACTTACCTGCTCTGCCTGTCACGGTGCCGACGGCAACAGTGCCATGGCCATGTACCCTAAACTTGCTGGTCAGGGTGAAAAATACCTGCTCAAGCAAATGAGCGATATCAAATCTAACGCACGCCCTGTGCCGATGATGACGGGTCAGCTCGATGGTAAGTCTGAGCAAGATCTGGCAGATATTGCTGCATTTTACGCCAGCCAAACCGCCACGGTTAACCCCGCCAAAGATGTTGATCTTGCCTTGGGTGAGAAAATCTATCGCAGCGGCGATCAGGAGAAGGGACTGGCTGCCTGTGTCGCTTGTCATTCGCCAACAGGCTCAGGTAATGCGCCAGCAGGTTTCCCGCATCTTGGTGGACAGCACGCCGAGTATGTGGAAACTCAGCTTAAGGCCTTCCGCACCGGCTATGATGATGCCGCGAATGCTACTGCCCGCGTCAACGACGGTGACACGATGATTATGCGTGGCATCGCAGGAAAATTATCAGACCGTGAAATCCGTGCGGTCTCTAATTATATTTCTGGCTTACACTAGTCTGCCATGTAATTGATGTTGAAAAGGCGGCCTGTGCCGCCTTTTTTCGTCCTCTTAACAGGAACTATCAATCGTTAACCGACTCTAATCTTGTTAGTAATTAAAATTGATAGTTCGACTTACCCCCAGCTGGAGTGAAGTAATGATTAAACGTTTAGTAGTGGCAAGCCTGCTTGTCCTGGCCCCTGTCTTTGCCATGGCCGCCGATTATGTCGAAGGTGAGCACTATATCAAACTGGACAAGCCAGTCCCCACGACGGTCAAGGGTAAAATCGAAGTCTTTGAATTTTTCTGGTATGGCTGTGGTCACTGCGCCAACTTTGAACCACTGTTGCATGAGTGGCAAAAAACAGCGGCAGAGGACACCGTTTTAACCGGTTCTCCTGCCATGTGGAATCAGCCTATGGCGTTGCATGCCAAGGCCTTCTATACCGCCAAGGTATTGAAAAAATTAGACGTAATGCACGCTAAATTCTTTCAGTTGCTGAGCGCCAAGCCGCGAGCATTAATGACCGAAAGCGATATTAAAAGCTTCTTTGTCAGCAATGGTGTGGCAGCAGAAGATTTTGATAAAGCCTTTAACTCCTTTGGTGTTAATTCTCTGGTGAAACAAGCCGATGCTCGCGCCCGTGGTGCTCAAATAGAAGGAACGCCAGAGATGAACGTCAACGGCCGTTATCGTGTCAGTGCACGCATGGCAGGTAGCCAAGCTGATATGCTAAAAGTCGTCGATTTTCTAGTGGCACAGGAAAGAGCGCGCTTAGCCGCTGCTCAGTAAGACCGTAGCCAATACAGGTACCCGCTGCAGTCATGCGCGGGTATTTTTTTGTTCGTAGAAATAGCCAACCAACAGGGACTCAGCCATGGCTGTTAACCAGTTAATAATTGCCGCCATCAGTGGTTTTCTGGCGGTGGCCATCGGAGCCTTTGGTGCTCACGGTCTGAAAAATAAGCTCGATGATACACTGATGGCCGCCTATCAAACCGGGGTAGAATATCAGTTCTATCATACATTGGCGCTGTTGTTGGTGGTGTTGATCGGTGCGCAGTTCCCATCGATTGGGCTGTATAAGGTCGCCGGCTGGTTGTTTGCCCTGGGCATTGTGTTATTTTCTGGCAGCCTTTACGCTCTGGCATTAAGCGGGGTTAAGATACTCGGCGTGGTGACGCCTATTGGCGGGCTGTGTTTTTTGGCGGGGTGGCTATGCTTAGTCATTGCCGGCGTTAAATCGTTATAAAAGTGAAAGAAAGATGAGTGAAGAAATAAAACGCAGACCGATTAAAAGCTTTGTCCTTCGCAGTGGTCGTATGACCGATGGCCAGCGTATTGCTTTCGAGGCACTGCAGGAGCAGCGAGGTCTGTTCCTAGACCAAGGTATGATCGATTATAACGAGGTATTTGGCCGCAATGCTCCGGTAGTGATTGAGATTGGCTTTGGTATGGGTACCTCGTTGGCGCAGATGGCCGAAGAGGCGCCTGAAAAAGACTTTATCGGCATCGAAGTCCATCGCCCCGGTGTGGGACGGCTGTTGGCGTTGTCGGAGAGCAAAGAACTGAACAATATGCGGGTCTATAACGAGGATGCGATTCAAATAATGAATCAATGTATCCCCGATGAGAGTATCGATACCCTGCAGCTCTTCTTTCCCGACCCTTGGCACAAGGCGCGTCATAATAAGCGCCGTATTGTGCAGGCTGACTTTGTTCAGCTCGTTCGCCGTAAATTGAAAAAGGGCGGTATTTTTCATATGGCGACGGACTGGGAGCATTATTCCGAGCAGATGATGGAGGTGATGACCGAAGCTGAAGGCTTTACTAATACCCTGGGTGATGGGGTATTCTCATCGCGTCCAGAGAATCGCCCCATTACCAAGTTTGAAACCAGAGGCCAGAAGTTAGGCCATGGCGTTTGGGATTTGCTGTTCGAGAAAACGGCTTGATAGTGTTTTGACGTTGAGAAAAGGCCGCAGATGCGGCCTTTTTCATGCCTGGCTAATGGCGAATCTTTAAACCCCGTAAGCGGTTGGCATTAAGTACCACGGTAATCGATGACAGCGACATCGCGACGCCTGCAACCACGGGATTGAGCAGCAGACCAAGGCTTGGGTATAGCACGCCTGCGGCGATGGGAATGCCAACAATGTTGTAGATGAAAGCACCAAAGAGGTTTTGCTTAATATTGCGCAGTGTCGCCTTGCTGATGACGGTGGCATCGAGAATACCGGTCAGGGAGTTACCCATTAAGGTAATATCACCGGCTTCAATAGCAATGTCAGTGCCATCACCGATGGCATAACCAACATCGGCCTGAGCCAGTGCCGGCGCGTCATTGATCCCATCGCCAACCATTGCCACACGATGTCCCTGCGCCTGTAACTGCCCGATCAGTTGTTGTTTATCATCGGGCGAGAAATCGCCATGATATTGCTCGATGCCAACCTTATCGGCGACGTTGGCGCAGGTGGCGCTGTTATCACCGCTGGCCATAATTACTGTCACCCCATGTTGCTGTAAGCGTCTAATAATGACGGTGGCCTCAGTCTTGAGACTGTCCTCGAAGGAGAACAAGGCCAGTACGGCTTCGTGATTGGCGAGATAAATAACAGTCTTACCCTGCTGTTGTAGCTTTTCGCCATTATTGAAGAGGGTCGATTGAGCGATGCGCTGTTGGCTCAGCAGCTTTAGATTGCCGAGCAAGTAGCGTTTGCCATCTAGCTCAGCCTGGACTCCCAGCCCAGCATAATAGACATACTGCTGTGCCTTTAAGGGTCGGCCTTGATAGGCGTTGATTAATGCCTGGGCGACAGGGTGGCTCGAACCAGTTTCAAGCGCGGCCGCTATGGCGAGAACCTCTGATTTGTTGTAGCCGTCAACGGTGACAGTGTCGACTAATCTAGGGCCACCTATGGTGATTGTGCCAGTTTTATCGAGCACAACGGTATCGATGGAGGCGGCTTTTTGTAAGGCCTCCCCCTCGCGGATCAAGATGCCTTTCTCTGCCGCCAGGCCGATACCGGCCATGATCGACATTGGTGTGGCGAGTCCAAGGGCGCAGGGGCAGGCAATAATGAGAACCGTGACAGCGGTGATGAGCATATAGAGTATGGTTGGTTCGGGCCCGAAGGCATACCAGGCGACTGCACTGATCAGGGCAATAAAGAAAATAACGGGGACAAAGACAGAGGCTATTTTATCCGCCAGTTTACCGATGGGCAGCTTGCTGCCCTGAGCGCTTTTTACCAGTTCTATGATTCTAGCCAGTGCGGTATCACGACCGACTCGGCTGGCTCGATAAACAATATTACCATCGGTGTTGAGTGTGCCGGCAAAAATAGAGTCTCCAGCGGCCTTGTAGTTGGGGATGGGTTCGCCGGTTAGCATCGACTCATCGACATGGCCACCACCCTCATGAATAATACCATCGACGGCCACCTTGTCTCCGCTGCGCAGGCGAACAAGGTCGCCGATGTTGATGTTTTCAAAGGCGGTCAGCTGTTCGCCATCACTGGTGATGACGATGGCCTGTTTGACTTGAAATCCAATCAGTTTCTTCAACGCTTGCGAGGTTGCTCCCTTGGCCTTGAGTTCCAGCGCTTGGCCAATATTAATCAAGCCGATGATCATTGCGGCGGCCTCAAAGTAAACATGTCTGGCCGCGGGCGGAAAAGCTGCTGGTGCAATCACAATAACCGCTGAATACAGCCAGGCACTACCAGTGCCGACGGCGACAAGACTGTCCATGCCAAAACTGAGCTGACGAAACTGCGAACGCGCACTGCTGAAAAAGTGGCCACCACAAAGGGTGAGGACTGCCAACGTTAACAGGCCGACCAAGCCCCAGCCCAGCTGTTGTTGACTGTGACTAATCGACATGTCGAAGATAATGCCATAGGCCATTAGTGGTAGACCCAGGGCCAGCGCTGCCAGACCGCGATTGCGATGACGGAGGTACTGCTCGTGTTGCTGTAATGCTTTCTCAGACTCGGCCTCAGCCACAGAATGTATTTTGGTCGCACTGTAGTCCAGCGCTTCTATGGCACGGAAAATCTCAGTATCAGCGATCGGGCCAGTGACTGTCAGGGTGAGCTGAGGCAGGTTGAAGTTGACTGAAGAGACGTTTGGCAGGGGGGCAATAGCCGCCTCAACCTTGGCCACACAGCTATTGCAGCGGGGCCCGCTGATCAAATATTGATTGACGATGTTGCTAGATGTTGACCGATTTTTCGATGCTGCTGATGTCATGACAACCCCCATTTGACGTCTGGTTTCTAATCTACGACGAATTTCACTTGCCGTTGTCGCCGATTAAGGCTAATTTTGAAACTGTGCAACCGTCGGTCATGTGATAAGATGACTAAATACAACCGACTGTTGTATAAGACACGTTATAAATTAGCAATTGTGTTAAGTATTTTGCAGGCAGGGAACCAGTTTCCCGCCGATAGTGGCTATAGCTGATTCTACAGTTATAGCGATATGGACTGTTTTCAATCTTAAAGAACTTTCGTTGCGTCTGTTGCCGGACTATTAACAGAACAACGCGTTAAATTTTCGTCAAATCGAGCAGCTATAAATGTAGTACTCTCGATTGAGTAGCAAGGTTAAACCTAGAGTTGACTCCAGATACAACTGAAAAATTGAAATTTGATTAAAAGCTTTCGAGTTCTCGACGATTTGACAATGGTCGTGGGCTGTAAATATCTCTGTGAAAAGCGATTAGAGCGTAATAAATGAATATATTTGTTGGAAACCTAACTTTTGAGACCACAGAAGAAGACCTTCGTGATGCCTTTGAAGATTTTGGTGATGTTGAAAAAATTAACCTGATCAAAGATCAGGAAACGGGTAAGCCGAAGGGCTATGGCTTTGTCATCATGAATAATCATGATGAGGCCAAGGATGCGATTCATGCTCTCGATGGCAGCGCCTTTAATGGCAGAAACGTCACGGTCAATCAGGCAAAGCCTGCCGGTGGTGGTAGAAACAACAACGGTAACAATCGTCGCCGTCGGACGAACAACCGTAATCAGCGGAGCCAGCGCGGTGGTCAACGCAATAATGCCAGCAAAGCCGCCCAGCCGGCCCAGCAGCAAGAGTCTTAGCCGTTGCGTATCGGTGCGCTTGCCCTGGCTGCCGGTGTCAGTGTTGACACGTTACGATACTATGAAAAAATTGGTTTACTGAAAGGCGTCAAACGCCTGCAATCTGGCCAGCGAAGTTATGGCCCGAACGAGTTGGCGACCCTGCAGTTTATTCGACGGGCGCAGCTGATGAATTTCTCACTGAAGGAAATTGCTGAGCTATTAGTGCTGAGACGTGACAGCAGCCATTCCCAATCCCGTGCTCAGGCAATTATTCACCAAAAGCTGGCAATCCTCGATGGTCAAATAGAGCAGTTGCAGCTGCTGCGCCAAGAGCTTTCGGCCATGGTGGAGCGTTGTGAAGGAAGGGATAACGCCGATGACTGCCCAATTATCGACGGCTTCGAACAGCTTAAATAAACTGCTCTAAGATACTGTCTAAATAGCGTCGCCCTAGCGCGGTGGTGGCAATCCTGTCGCCTTTTAATAGCAAGCCGCGCCGTTGTAGCTCGGAGACTTGGGCCCCGATAAGGCTAAAGGCTTGGCCGGTGCGTTGTTGGAACAGTGATTGAGCAACGCCCCCGGTCAGACGAAGGCTGTTCATCAAAAACTCGATGGCAATGTCGTCACTGGCAATGGCATCTTGTTGGCAGCAGAATTGTTTTGTGGGGTCGAGATAGTCTTTGGGGAGGCGGGTTTTGGCCCGGCGAATAATCGACCCGTCCAGACTGCTGATCTTGCCGTGAGCACCGGCGCCGATCCCTATATAGTCACCAAACTGCCAGTAGTTCAGATTGTGTTGTGACTGTCTGCCATGCCGGGCATAGGCTGAAACCTCGTAGCCAACATAGCCGTGCTGTTTGAGTAATGCCTCGCCCTGACACTGAATATCGGCCAACACCTGTTCCTCAGGAATCACCGGAGGGCGGTTAAAAAACTCAGTGTTTTTCTCGATGGTCAGCTGGTACCACGAGATATGGCTGGGGGCGCAATCGATGGCCTGTTGTATATCGGCACAGGCTTGAGAAGCTTGCTGTCCTGGTAAGCCGTGCATCAGGTCGATATTGAAGTTATCAAATCCAGCGGCTCTGGCCTTGTCGGCGGCGACGATGGCCTCGCCACTGCTGTGTATTCTGCCCAGGGCTGAAAGTTGCTCAGGGTGAAAGCTCTGTACGCCAATCGATAGTCGATTAATGCCGGCGGCACGATAACCGGTAAACTTATCTTGTTCGACGGTTCCCGGGTTTGCCTCCAGCGTAATCTCGGCGCCGGATTCGATGCCGACGATGTTCTCGATGGCATCGAACAAGCGTTGGTATGCCGCAGCGCTTAGAAGGCTGGGGGTGCCGCCACCAATGAAAATCGAGTGAATACGACGGCCACTGATCAACTGAGCTTCTTGCTGCAAATCAGCGATCAACGCATCGATATAAGCCTCTTCGGGGATCACATCGGGCTGTTTGTGGGAGTTGAAATCACAGTAGGGACACTTACGCACGCACCACGGTACGTGAATATAAAGCGACAGTGGTGGCAGCATCATGGCGAAAGACGCGCCTTGAGCGCAGGTACTAACTGTTGCAGTGCCTGAGCTCGGTGGCTGATCGTATTCTTGAGATCGCGAGGCAGCTCAGCGCTGGTGCAGTTGTGCTCTGCCAGCCAAAATATCGGGTCATAGCCAAAGCCCTGAGCGCCGTGACGCTGGCGGCCTATCGTGCCCTCCCAGCTGGCGTGATAGATCAGCGGCGTGGGGTCTTGATGATGGCGCATATAGACCAGTACGCAGTGAAAGCGAGCGCTGCGATGGCCGTCGGCAACATCGGTGAGGGCGGATAATAGTTTATCATTATTGCTGTCGTCGGTGGCCTTACCAGCCGTAACATCATCGCTGTAGCGAGCCGAGTATATGCCGGGGGCACCATTGAGGGCGTCAACTTCTAGCCCAGAATCGTCGGCCAGCGCGGGTAGGCCGGTATGAAGGCAGGCATGGCGTGCTTTGATAATAGCATTTTCAACAAAACTGAGGCCGTCTTCGATGGCCTCGGCAAATCCAAACTGGCTCTGTGGTATGACTTCGATGTGCATGTCGCCAAGCAGGCTGTTGAATTCTTTCAGCTTGCCTTGGTTGCCACTGGCGAGGACGATCTGTTGCATAAAAAGCCTTTATTTGATGTCGCGGTAGAGGGTGCGAACGAATTCGATTTTTGTTGCGGGCTTTTTATCGTCGTATTTGACGTCGAGTGAAAAAGTCATCTTGGCATCCTCACCGGGGAAGCGAATCGGCGACAAATAATAGATCGCACCGGTTTCCTTAACCTCTATAAACTCGAGAGGGCGTCGGTGGATAAGGTCTGAATACTCGCCGCCGACCACGGCGGGGTTGGCAATCGTGCTGCCGTCGGGCTGTTTTTTCCGCACAGACACATTGATGAACTGGATATTGCTGTGGCGGGTGAGACCGAGGGCGTTGGCCGTCTCAGGGGCGATCATCGAGCTGGGAAAAATGACATAGTGGATCTCAACATCCTCGATGTCAGTCTGGGTTTTAAAGTCTGCCCAGCCAAGGCTGCTGGTGAGCAGTAGCATGACGAGTACCGGTAGACGAAGGGCGGCGGAAAAGTACGACATGGTATGGCCTATTTGGTAATGCGATAGATGGCAGTGACGGCGAACATGTTGGGCCATGTTTTGGACATCGGGCCGGTATTGTTCATATGATCGACGTAGCAACGATTGACCAGATCGATGTTTTTCTGATCACACAGCGCCTCGAAGTCGGCGACGGTACAGAAGTGAATATTGGGTGTGTCATACCAAGTATAGGGCATGAATTTTGAGATCGGCATCTTACCTTGAGTATTGAGATACCAGCGGGAGCGCCAGTTACCAAAGTTGGGAAAGGCGACGATACATTGTTTGCCGACCCGAAGCATTTCATCGATGACCAGGTGCGGATAGCGCACGGCCTGGAGTGTCTGGGTCATTATCACCGTATCGAAGCTGTTGTCGGCAAAGTTGCTCAGCCCCTTGTCGAGATCTTGCTCGATGATATTAATCCCCTGATCGATCGAGGCGGTGATGTTAAAATCATCGTTTTCAATGCCATAGCCGCGAACATCAATGTTTTCCTGCAGTTGACGCAACAGTGTGCCGTCGCCGCAACCGAGGTCGAGAACGCGGCTGCCCGGGGTAATCCATGGCTGTACTAGCTTAGTAGGGAAGCGCATTATTTTACCTCCTTAATCGATTTAAAGACGCGATTCATATAGGCGCTGAAGACCTCTTGGTAACGGGTATTAGGGAGCAGAAAGGCATCGTGACCAAGCTTCGATTCGATCTCGACATAGGAGACGTTTTTCTGCGCCTCCATTAATGCCTTGACGGTCTCCTGTGAGCGCTCGGGGCTGAAGCGCCAATCACTGGTAAACGACACCACAAAGAAGTCGCAGGTGGCGTTGGCAAAGGCGGAGGGCGCATTGTTACCGTATTCGCGGGCGAGGTCAAAAAAGTCCAATGCCTGAGTCATGCGGATATAGCTGATGGCATCGAAGCTGCCGGAGAAGCTCTCGCCCTGATGGTTTAAATAACTCTGAATCTGAAACTCGACCCCCTCATCCTGGCCCATTTTAAAAGAGCCAGACCGCAGTTCTCGACCAAATTTACTGCCTAGTACCTCATCGGAGAGATAGGTGATGTGGCCAACCATTCTCGCCAGCGCCAGGCCATCCTTAGGAATGGTGCCGTGTTCAGCATAGTTGCCATCGTGAAATTCTGGGTCTGAGGTAATGGCCTTGCGTGCCACCTCGTTGAAGGCGATATTTTGTGCCGTCAGCTTCATTGCCGAGGCAATGACCACGCAGTGTTTGATCCGTTCAGGGTATTCCAGCGACCAGCGCAGTGCCTGCATGCCGCCGAGGCTGCCGCCAACAACGGCGGCCCAGACATCGATGCCGAGTAGGTCGGCGAGGTGGACCTGGGTGTTGACCCAGTCGCGTACACGCAGTCCTGGAAAGCCTGCCCCCCAGGCTTTGCCAGTATCAGGGTTGATACTCAGCGGTCCTGTCGAACCTGAGCAGCCACCAATATTATTCAGTGACACGACATAGAAGCGGTTGGTGTCGATGGGTTTGCCGGGACCAATATAGCTATCCCACCAGCCGGGGCGTTTATCATCAAAACTGTGATAGCCGGCGGCGTGGTGATTGCCCGATAGCGCGTGGCAGATCAATACTGCATTGGTCTTCTCTTCGTTGAGCTCGCCGTAGGTCTCGTACATGAGCTCATAGCCGTTCAGCGTCTTGCCACAGGCGAGCAAAAGGTCATCTTCGAAGCGGTGCAAAATAGGGGTGACTAAGCCTACGGATTGCTCTGTTGCCTCTGGCGGCATAATGGTTTCCTCAAAAAATAAGCGCAGCCCGCAAGGGGATAAGCGGTGCTGCGTCTGTGCAAGCGCTGTTAGTTTAAGCCGATGATAATACCGGCGGGCATACCAGAGGCGACGGCGCCATGACGGATCATGATTTCCAACACGTTGATGCTGATAAAGACCAAGATGGGCGATAGGTCGAGGCCGCCCATATCGGGCAGAATACGCCGAAAGGGCGCCATGACCGGCTCGTTGACTTGATGCAGTAACGTCAGCGCCGGATGGCGGCTCTGGGGCGCCAGCCAGCTGAACACGATAGACACTAAAATAGTGATAAAAAACAATTTGGTAAACGCAGTCGCGACGCCGAGCAAAGACCAAATCAACAGCGAGATGGCCGGTGCCACGGCGCTGTAATTAATGTATAACAAGGCGCTGATGCCGATGGCCTGAACAATTAGAGCCAGTATTAATGAGGAACTATCGAGGCCGCCCATCGGGGGAATAAACCGGCGCATCGGCCGTAGCGGCGGGTTGGTGGCCTTGACGATAAACTGCGAAATTGGGTTATAGAAATCAGCCCGGGCCAGTTGCAGAAGAAAGCGCAGAATAACAATAAACAGATAAAAGGTAATCAGCGTGCTGGCGAGGTAGCCGGCGATTTCAGACACTGCGCCCATAATGGTCTCCGCAAAAAGATAGTAATGATATTCAATATGGGGGCGATATTCTAAATATCACCCCGTGTTTACTCTGCCGTGAACTATTTACCCAGCAATTCAGCCAGTTCGCTGGAGCGACGATTAGCGGCATTGAGTGCCGTGTCGACGACGTCTCTGAAGCCCTGCTGCTCGAAGCTGTTAATAGCGGCTTCGGTGGTGCCGGCTGGCGAGGTGACGCGACGGCGTAATTCGGCGGCATCGACATCACTGTTGCAGGCCATTTCTGCTGCCCCGAGAGCGGTTTGCAAGGTCAGTTGAGCGGCGGTGTCACGGCTGAGGCCCAGTTTCTCGCCGGCGTCGGTCATCGCCTCGATAAGTAGAAAGAAGTATGCCGGGCCAGAGCCTGAGACGGCGGTGACAGCATCGATCTGAGTCTCGCTGTCGACCCACAGGCTGATGCCGACAGCATCGAGCACGGCGCTGGTGGCGCGGCGTTGCTCGCTGCTGACATTGGTATTGGCAAACAGGCCGGTGGCGCCTCGTTTAACCAGTGCCGGTGTGTTGGGCATACAGCGAACAATGGCCTGGTCATCTCCGAGCCACTGCTGCAGGCTGCTGATCTCAATGCCGGCGACAATGGAGATAATCAGTGGCTTGCGCGCGGCAAAGCTGTTCTGCAGTGGCAGCAACACGTCTTTTAACACCTGAGGTTTTACCGCGAGCACAACAATATCAGCTTCGGCAATGGCGACGGTGTTGTCGGTGGTGGTGTTGACACCGAGAGCGGCAGCGTTGTCCAGACTGCCCTGGTAGGGGTCGGCGGCCCAAATTTTACTGGCCTGGTAACCCTGGCTGATTAAACCGCCAAACAGTGCGCTGGCCATGTTGCCGGCACCGATAAATGCAATTGTGTTGTCGCTCACGGCGATAATCCTCGAGTTAACTATCTCTATAATTGGCAAGCAGTTTACTGACTATTTGCTCGCATGTTAATTACTTCTCGGCGCCGGGGTATTAAACCGCGCGGGGGCCGAATATATCGGTGCCAACACGGACAATGGTGCTGCCCTCGGCGATGGCGGCCTCCAAGTCGCCACTCATGCCCATCGACAGGGTGTCGATACCATCGAAACGCTGCTGCAGTTGCCGATAGAGTTGGTAGCTGTTGGCAAAGGCTGACCGTTGTTGTTCTGGCTCGTTGCTGGCGGCAGGGATGACCATCAAACCGCGCAGTTTCACCCCGCTAAGGGCGGAAATCTTCTCGGCCAGCGAGATCAGCTCTGCTGGGGCGATGCCCGATTTACTCTCCTCGCCGCTGATATTGACCTGCAGACAAATATTCAGTGGCGGCAGTGTGGCGGGTCGCTGCTCGCTCAGCCGTTGAGCAATCTTCAAGCGGTCGACAGTGTGCATCCAATCGAAGTGTTCGGCGACGGCACGGGTTTTATTGGACTGCAGTTTGCCGATAAAGTGCCAGCGGCAGTGTTCAAGTGCCGTGGCGCTTATTTTGCCCAGGGCATCCTGAAGGTAGTTTTCACCGAAATCACGGCAACCCTGTTGGTAAGCCTCGGCAACCTCTTCAGGGCTTCGGGTTTTGCTGACGGCTAAAAGCTGAACCTCGTCACATTTTCGCCCTGACAATTGACAGGCATTGGCTATGCGCTCATGTACGAGATTGACTTTGTCTGCTATCTTGATCATTACGGTGATAACTCTCTATAAAATCTAACATTACCGGATTATAGCGCACAGTGAGTGAAGCTTGCTTGCTGGGCTCAGACATATCAATAAATAAAAGTGAAACGGTTTAACCGCTATGGATATTACTGAACTACTGGCCTTTAGTGCTAAGCAAGGTGCTTCTGATTTGCACCTATCTGCCGATCTACCGCCGATGATTCGCGTCGATGGTGACGTGCGACGTATTAATGTTCCTGCGATGGGGCATAAAGAGATTCACGGTCTAATTTACGAGATCATGAATGATAAGCAGCGCAAAGATTTCGAAGAGCATCTCGAAACCGATTTCTCCTTTGAGGTTCCCGGTGTCGCCCGCTTCCGTGTTAACGCCTTTAACCATAACCGTGGTGCCGGCGGTGTATTCCGTACCATCCCTTCTAAGGTTTTGACCATGGAAGACCTTGGCATGGGTAAGGTGTTTCAGCAAATTGCTGAGCAACCGCGCGGTTTGGTGTTGGTCACCGGCCCGACAGGCTCGGGTAAGTCGACCACGCTGGCAGCGATGATCGATTTTATCAACGACAATCGCTACGACCATATTTTGACCATCGAAGACCCGATAGAATTTGTGCACGAGTCTAAGAAATGCCTGGTGAACCAGCGAGAGGTGCACCGAGATACTCATGGCTTCGACAACGCATTACGCTCGGCGCTGCGTGAAGACCCCGATATTATCCTAGTGGGTGAATTGCGAGATTTAGAAACCATTCGTCTAGCCTTAACGGCGGCGGAAACCGGTCACCTGGTTTTCGGTACACTGCACACCACCAGTGCCGCTAAGACTATTGACCGTGTGGTTGATGTCTTCCCCGCGCAGGAAAAAGAGATGGTGCGCTCGATGTTGTCGGAATCACTGCAGGCGGTTATCTCGCAGACACTTTTGAAAAAGGTGAGTGGCGGACGTATTGCTGCCCACGAAATTATGATCGGCACGCCGGCAATTCGTAACCTTATTCGCGAAGGTAAGGTGGCGCAAATGTACTCTGCTATTCAGACCGGCGCCAATGTCGGCATGCAGACTATGGATCAGTGTTTAGAGGGGTTGTTAAAGAAAAATCAAATCACCCGTCAGATTGCTCGCGAACAGGCCAAGGTTCCCGCTAACTTCTAACAGTAGTGGTAGGTTGTAGGTCAGATAATATTGCGGTTTATGGAGTAACTCTTGGATATAGAAAAACTATTAAAACTAATGGTTGAGAAAGGGGCCTCGGACTTGTTTATCACTGCCGGTGTCCCGCCCTCGATTAAGGTACATGGCAAGGTTTTGCCAGTCACCACGAAGGCGCTGAGTCCCGAGCAAACACGAGAGACTGTGTTAGGTGTGATGAATGAGGGGCAAAAGCGTGATTTTGTAAATAACAAAGAGTGTAACTTTGCTATTTCTGCACGCGGTGTTGGCCGTTTCCGTGTCAGTGCTTTTTATCAGCGTAACCTTGCCGGTATGGTATTGCGACGCATTGAAACCCATATACCCATGGTGGAAGACCTCGGGCTGCCCGATATTATTAAAGACTTGGCCATGACCAAGCGAGGTTTGGTTATTTTCGTTGGTGCCACTGGCGCCGGTAAATCGACCTCTTTGGCCTCAATGATTGGGCATCGAAATCGTAATTCTAAAGGTCATATCATTTCGGTTGAAGATCCAATCGAATACATCCACCAGCATAAGGGGTGTATTGTCACTCAGCGTGAGGTGGGGATCGACACTGAGTCCTTTGAAGTGGCGCTAAAGAATATGCTGCGACAGGCTCCTGACGTCATCATGATTGGTGAGGTGCGAAGCCGCGAGACGATGGAGCACGCCATCACCTTTGCGGAGACGGGTCATCTTTGCCTTTGTACGTTACACGCTAACAATGCTAACCAAGCACTGGACAGGATATTGCACTTCTTTCCTGCGGATAGGCATCGGCAGCTGTGGATGGACTTGTCGTTAAACCTGCGTGGCATGATTGCACAGCAGCTGATCCCAACGCCGGATGGTAAATCGCGCAGAGCCTGTGTCGAGGTGCTGGTTAATACTCCGTTGGCCTCTGACCTGATTCGCAAGGGCAATGTACACGAGTTGAAAGAATTGATGGGGCGCTCGTCAGAGCAGGGTATGCAAACCTTTGACCAGGCGTTGTATGAACTCTATAACGAGGGTCAAATCACCTATGAAGACGCTCTGGCTTACGCGGATTCGGCGAATGATTTGCGATTGATGATCAAGCTGGGCAAGGACGGCGATGCCAGTGCGTCGCAGGTCGACTCTATCGCCGGTGGTTTGAGCCTGGAAGAAGAGTCCAGCGATAACCGCTTTTGATAGTGGCGCGGCGGCATGCCGCGTTACTGTTGTATTGTTAGGATTGTAAATTCAACCAGTCTTGTACAATAATCTGGGCGGCCACTGCATCGACGGTGTTGTCGCCGAAATCCCTTCTACCACTATGCTGAATTATCTGCCCCTTGGCCTCGTAGCTTGATAGTCGCTCGTCAACGGTGGTGACAGTGACGCCAAAGCGGCCGTGAATACGGTTGGCAAATTTCTTTGCCCGGTTTGACATATCCGATGCGCTGCCATCCATATTTAGCGGCAGGCCTACGATGACAAGGTCGGGCTGCCACTCGTCGAGTAACTGCTTCACTTGCTGCCAGTTGGGCTGACCATCCTGTGCCTTTAATATTACCAAGGGGGTGGCTGTGGCGGTGATGGTTTGACCACTGGCTACGCCGATATGTTTAAGGCCATAATCAAAGCCAAGCACTGTTTTTATCGTCATATTTCGTTTTAGCCGCGTGAGGTGAGGTGGTCTTGGCTAAACTGCCAGGTTCGTATGATTTCTAACAGGTCTGCTTTTTGGCGCATTTCGTTATTAAATGGCTCGAACGGGGCTGACATGCGAACACTGCGAATCGCTGCGGCATCAAGAATCGCTTGACCTGAGGATTTAGCTACCTCAATGCTGTGGATGGTGCCGTTGGGTTTAAGAGTAACGACTAACAGGACATCGCCTTCGATATCGCGCTGCTTAGCGGCGGCAGGGTAGTTCTCGTTACCAATTTGCTCGACCTTTTGCTGAAATTTATATTGATACTGAGCATCAATGCTGGAGCGAGTAGAAACCGAGGTGATGCGATGAATACGTGGTCGCTTGGCATAGGCTTGGCGATTGCTGTCTATTCTGGCGTTGAGGCTGGCAATATCTTGATTAAGTTGTTCGTCAGAGAGCTGTTTCTGGTGCTGCTGCTCTTCGAGCTGCTGTTCGAGGGGGGCTAAATTAATGGTGTAGCTGCTTTCCCCGAGGGTGGTGATGTACTGACTCTCAATATTCGGCGCTAAGGTATCACTACGTTGTTGCGCAGGCTGTCCGGTATCCTTGATTTCTAGGTCGTTATACAGTGCAGTTTGGCGAGTAGTCAGCTCTGCTTTCTCATCGAGAGTACCAGAGCCCTGCTGATTGTGTTGAGCAATATAATCAGCTTCCTCTGGTGTCGAAGTGCTGTTGTGCATTGACAGGGTGATTTCGAGAGTTGATGCGCTATTGGTGCTTGGTGTGTTGCTGAAGCTGACGCCAAGGATAACAATGGCGTGCACCGCAACGGCTAAGAACAGGGTGAAGCTAATCCGGTCTGAGCTGCTTTGACTATAGAGGTTCTGTGCTGCCATTGTATTACCGCGTACCTTCTTATTTATGAACGAGTTGTTGTTCTATGGCGTCCATTAGTTGGCCGCCAATGTCGAGATTGTAATGACTGTCTAACTCCCGGATGCAGGTAGGGCTGGTCACGTTAATTTCAGTTAAGTAGTCGCCAATGACATCTAGACCGACAAATAATAAGCCTTTCTGCTTTAAAGTGGCAGCGACTTGTTGGCAAATCCAGCGGTCTCTATCGGTAAGGGGTTGCGGCACACCACGGCCGCCTGCAGCAAGGTTGCCACGGGTTTCGCCTTTGGCGGGCACTCTGGCAAGACTGTAGCTAACCGGCTCACCATTAACCAATAGAATGCGCTTGTCACCCTGGCTGATCTCAGGGATAAATTTTTGCGCCATAATGCTTTGTTGGCCATAGCTGGTTAAAGTTTCCAGGATGACATTCAGGTTGGGGTCGCCAGGTTTAACACGAAAGATCGCAGTGCCTCCCATGCCGTCAAGCGGTTTGAATATGACATCGTTGTGTTCCGCGTAAAATGCCTTAAGCAAATCGGCGTTGCGGCTGACCATTACCGGCGGACAGCACTGCGGGAACTGAGTGGCAAAAATCTTCTCGTTGCAGTCGCGAAGGCTTTGAGGCTTGTTAACAACTAACACCCCCTGTTGTTCGGCGGCTTCGAGAATGTAGGTCGAGTAAATATACTCATTGTCAAATGGCGGATCTTTGCGCATTAGAATGACGTCGATATCTTGCAGTAAGACTGTTTCGGCGGCGGCAAGGGTACAATAATTAGCCGGATCATAGCTGATGTTGGTGACCTGCTGGCATAGTGCTTTGGCAGCTCCTTGATCGAGGTAAAGATCCCCTTGCTGTATGTAATAGAGCTCCCAGCCTTTACGCTGAGCAGCGGCTAACATTGCCAGTGTGCTGTCTTTTTTTACATTGATGCTGAGGATGTCATCCATCACTACTGCAAGCTTGGTGGTCATGGTAAATACCTTTAATAATCAGAGGTTGTTGCTGGTACTAATATAGTTAATTACAACACATGGGTCATCAGTCGTGAACAAAACCACTCTATTGGGATTAACATGGCTCTATAATAATCCGTCGGATGTAGATTGCATTAGTAATCTGTGTTAAAAATAAATGTAATATAGCCTGCAAGCAGATTTGTGCATGGTTATAATTAAAAGAATAAATATAGTTAGGGTTGTCTTAATGGGTGTTAACTTCGAAGATTTAAAGGTTATGGTGATAGATGATAGTAAAACTATCCGCCGTACCGCAGAGACTTTGTTAAATAAGGTCGGGTGTACTGTCATTACCGCAACCGATGGTTTTGATGCGTTGGCAAAAATAGCTGATACCAGACCTGACATTATCTTTGTCGATATTATGATGCCTCGTCTCGATGGCTATCAAACCTGTGCGCTTATAAAAAATAACAATGAGTTCAAGTCAACGCCAGTAATCATGCTGTCGAGTAAGGACGGCTTATTCGACAAGGCAAAAGGCCGCATTGTAGGGTCCGATCAATACCTAACAAAACCTTTTAGTAAGAACGAGTTGCTTGGCGCTATTGAAAACCACGTTGGTGAAAAAGCGCTGGCATAAGCATAGTATTTCGGATTTAAACAATAGTATTTCGGATTTAAACAATAGTAGTACCGGAGAATTAAGCATGGCACGAGTGTTAATTGTAGATGACTCACCAACAGAAACTATGAAGATGAAGTCAATTCTTAGCCGTCACGGCTTTGAGGTGTTGGAAGCTGAAAATGGTGAAGATGGCGTGGCCAAGGCCAAGCAAGAGAAGCCAGATTTAGTGCTGATGGATATTGTTATGCCGGGCATCAATGGCTTTCAGGCCACCCGTCAGCTTAGCCGTAACAACATCACCAGTCATATCCCTGTTGTTATCGTAACAACCAAAGATCAAGAGACCGATCGTGTCTGGGGCGCAAGACAGGGTGCCAAAGGTTACTTGACTAAGCCGCTGGAAGAAAAGCTGCTTATGAATACCATCAAAGACGTGCTGGCTAGCGCCACAATTTAAAGAACTAGGTGACGCCAGCATGAACAATACCCAGGAGCCATTTGCTTTATTATCGGCTATTGCCCAGCGCAGTGCTGAGTCTGCTGCGGGCTTGCCTGCACAGCAAGATATTCAAACCTACTGGAGTGGTGTCGGCTTTACTTTAGGCGGGGTGAAAATGGTAGCCCCGATGGCCGAAGTGGCTGAAATGTTAGTGTTGCCAGAAGTGACACGCATGCCGGGGGTCCAACCTTGGGTAAAAGGCGTGGCAAACGTGCGCGGTAGATTGCTTCCCTTGATCGATCTCAATCAGTTTTTTGACGGGGATAAGGTGACCACCAGCAGAGAGCGTCGTGTGTTGGTGGTAGAAAAGGGTGAGCTTTATACTGGCCTGGTTGTTGATAAAGTTTTTGGTATGCAGCACTTTCCGGCAGATAACTTTGCCGATGAAATTGTTGAGGATGCGGCCGAGTTTAGTGAATTTCTCGTCGGTTCGTACATCGTGAATAATGAGGCATGGGCTGTTTTCAGTCCATTTTTGTTAGCGGCTGATGGGCATTTCTCAAATGCTGCGGCCAGTTAGATATAGACATAAAAATACTTAAAATGAGTACTGTCGGGGATCGGGGGCATGAGTAATACTAAAAAAACGGCCAATGCGTCAAAAGCATCGGGAATTTCAGGGCTAACAGTCCTGCTTGTTCTTTTGATTGTCGCGTTTATGGGTGTTGGCTATAAGGTGATTCAGCAGGTAGGTGATGAGGCTAGTTACTTAGAATCTACTGGTGATTTGCGCGTGTTGTTGCAGCAGATTGCAACATCATCGCGTGAAGCCACAGAAGGCGTGGAGTCGGCGTTTGATAAGCTGAAAGATGCGCGTGGTGAGTTTAAGGCGACATTGTCGAAGTTGACCAGTAGTGGCTCAGATAGCGACTTGTTGGCAGCCAACTTATCGGAGATTAATCAGGTATGGAAAATGCTTGATGAATCTTCGATGACCATCGTTGACAACCGTGATCGTATCCTGCTTTTGCATGAGGTTGCCGATACGCTTAACGAATCGGTTCCCGCGGTACAGGCCGAATATGAAAACGTTGTTGAGATCATGCTCGACACCAACGCCGATGCAGAATCTACCGTTCAGGCTCAGGGGCAAAGTTTGTTGATGGAGCGAATCGCTCGTAACGTCGATAAAATGCTAGAGGGTCGTGTTGACGCGGTAGAGGCGGCTGATCAGTTTAGCCAGCAAGCCATTCTGTTCCGTGCAGTACTAACAGGAATGCTAGAGGGCAACCGTTCTCTGCGTATTACCAAGGTAAAAGACCCCGACGCTCTAACAAGCTTGCAAGAAATTGTTGAACTATATGGCTTTGTATCGGACTCGGTTGATGAAATCGTATTGGCCTCGCCAGACTTGGCGCTTGCACGAAAGGCTGCAGAGCAAATCATTAACGGCGAGAGCCAGATGCAGCTTGCTATTGCGGATCTAGTAACGGCTATTGGTGGCTTGGATAGCAGTCGTGCTATCAACCCACAAACCCTCGCCGGTATCGGCGCTGCAATCTTGATTCTACTTGCCATTATGGGTATGGGTAGTTCGCGTAGAACATCGCAACAGTTAGTGGAAGAGAACGAAACCAACGAAACTAACCAGACAGCAATCCTGCGTTTGCTAGATGAGCTGGCTGACTTGGCTGATGGTGACTTGACGACGACTGCGACAGTATCGGAAGATTTTACCGGCGCCATTGCCGACTCTATCAACTTCACCATTGACCAATTGCGTATTCTTGTATCGCAGATTAACGATACCGCGGTAAGAGTATCATCGGCTGCGGAAGAAACTCAGGGTACGGCACTGCACTTAGCAGAGGCTTCTGAGCACCAAGCGCAAGAGATTGCCGGAGCATCAGCCGCGATTAATGAAATGGCTGTGACCATCGACCAAGTATCGGCTAACGCCTCTGAATCAGCTTCGGTTGCCGACAGGTCGGTAAAAATTGCTAACTCTGGCGCCGAAGTGGTACAGAATACTATCCACGGGATGGATACTATTCGTGAGCAGATACAGGATACGGCGAAACGTATTAAGCGATTGGGTGAATCGTCGCAGGAAATCGGAGATATCGTATCGTTGATCAACGACATCGCCGACCAGACCAACATCTTGGCACTTAACGCGGCAATCCAGGCATCGATGGCCGGTGATGCTGGTCGAGGCTTCGCGGTTGTTGCCGATGAAGTACAGCGATTGGCGGAACGTTCTTCGAATGCAACCAAGCAGATTGAAGCACTGGTTAAGACGATCCAGTCTGACACCAACGAGGCTGTAATCTCGATGGAACAAACCACCTCTGAGGTTGTTCGAGGCGCACGTCTGGCGCAGGATGCTGGTGTTGCACTGGAAGAGATCGAGAGTGTATCGAGCAGCTTGGCTGAATTGATCCAGAACATCTCGAACGCTGCGAGACAGCAGGCTGCATCAGCGGGTCACATTTCTAATACGATGAACGTTATCCAAGAAATTACCTCGCAGACATCTTCTGGTACCACAACCACAGCAACGTCGATCGGTAACCTGGCTGTTATGGCCGTCGATCTTCGTGAGTCGGTTGCTGGTTTTACCTTGCCAGAAGAAGAGATGGAGCTTGGTGCAGAGTTGCCAGAGCTGTCTCGGCCAGCGGATGAGTTGCAGCCGGTTTAACCCGTGCTGCAATCGTCGTTGTTTAAATGATGTTTTTGCTTTTTTTTCGCAACGCTTTAACAAAGGGGCGATAGTGCTTTGAGTTGGGCGTTGAAATCGCAGCCAGACTTAACTGACAATCAGTTTAGGCGCTGGCAGCAGCTGCTAGAGAGCCGTACAGGGATTTACCTGGGTGGCCATAAGTCAATTTTACAGGCCGGGCTACTCAAACGAATGAGGCAGCTTGGCTGTGACTGTTATGATCAATATTTACAACAGGTTGATAGCGTAGAGCGCAGTTCCATTATTGAATGGGGTGAGTTGCTTAACAGCCTGACGGTACAAGAAACACGTTTTTTCAGAGACCCTGCGGCATTCATTACTGTGCAAGAATATCTTGAACAGCAGATTACACAGGGTAACGTAGAAGAGTCGTTAGAATTGTGGAGCGTAGGGTGCTCTTCCGGGGAAGAGGCCTACAGTTTGGCTGTTACCGCGGCAGAGGCTGTTCGTGCTACCTCGACAGATACATTTTTTGGGGTAACCGGTACAGATATTAGTAACAGTGCCATTGCCAGTGCAGAAACAGCAGTTTACAAGCAGACACAATTACAAATAATAGAACCATCATTGCGCTATCGGTACTTCAGGCCAATAGCAAAGGGTCAGTATCAAGTAGTACCGGCTGTTCAAAGCAGAGTATGTTTTAGCCGATCCAATATTAGCTTGGTAGAGCAGCTCCCTAAAATGATGATGGATGTCATTTACTGTCAGAATATGTTGATATATTTCAAGCAGGAGGGGCGTACTTCAGTCCTCAATGCACTGTTTGAAAGACTAAAACCCGGTGGTTTGTTAATTACCGGTCCCGGCGAGAGCCAGGGGTGGTGCCACGCCGGCGTTAGACGGATAGATAATAACCGCGTCGAAGGCTATATCAAGCTGTGACGAATTGAGAAAAAAGGGCTTTGTGGGTGATGGCTAAAAGTCGAGATTATGTAGCATTAGAATGGGTTTCTGTTGAGATTGTAGAGACGCTAAAGCAGGCTAAGCAAGCACTTGAGGCCTATGTTCAAAATCCTCAAGACCGCTCGCAGTTACGCTTTTGTCTAACCTACGTGCACCAGGTCTATGGTACCTTAAGCATTGTTGAGTTTAGTGGCGCAGCACTGTTTGCCGCAGAGCTCGAGGCCTTAATTCAGTCGTTAGTGGATGAAACCACCACGGGTGAACGTGAAGCACTGGTCGCATTAATGGCGGGCTTATTGCAATTGCCCCCTTATTTACAGCGTTTAAAAATTACCCACAGCGACTCCCCTAGTGCAATATTGCCCATATTAAACGATATGCGCCGAGTACGTGGCGAGGATGACCTGGCCGAATACAGCCTGTTTTATCCCGACTTAACTGGTCTCAAGCTAAGTGCCAACAAATCATTGAAGCTACCCGAGGATGAGTTTGTCGAGCTGGTTGATAAGCTTCGGCAAATGTTCCAGATAGCCTTTGTTGGTATTGTCAGGGATAAGAAGCTGGGTAAAAACCTACAGTATTTGGCCAAGGTCTGTCAGCGCTTGCGCGTGCTTGCTTTAGGGAAAAAACATGAGCCGCTGTGGTTGGTGTCACTGGCTCTAATAGAGGGGATTGCTGGTCGCAAGATTGCACCCAGTGCCGGTGTTAAAACCTTGTTAAAGCAGATTGATAGCGAGCTAAAAGGTCTGGTTGAACAAGGGCCGTCCTATATGGATAGCGCTGTTAACGAAGAGTTATTGCGACACTTCTTATACTTTGTCGCCACCGCCGATGGCGATACGCCATTGATTAAAGAACTCCGTATTAGTTGCAGCCTCGATGAAGCTTTGCCTGCGAGTTATGAAAACTTTGTTGCCCTGCCCGATCAAGATGCCATGGAGTCGGTTATCGATGCGCTGTTGGAAGAGCTGGCAGCAGTAAAAGATTTTATCGATATTTTTGTTCGCAACAACGATGACAATCTCGAAATTTTAAAACCAGCGCAGCCTATTCTTAAGCGTGTTTGCGATACCATGGAGCTGTTGAGCTTTGACGAGCCGCTGAAAACCCTGCGTGAACAATTGGCGATTCTCACTGATTTTATCAGCAACGGCGGTGAGGTTGAGCTACTGCAGGCTATGGCTTCCTATGTCATCTCTGTTGAGAGTGCACTTGGGCAGTATATCCAGAGCAATGGTTGCTCAGTATCTAAGACCGAGGCTGAACTGCACTTTGATCAAGCCACTGAGACCGTGGTACGCGAAGTATGCAGCCTGCTAGAGCAGGTGAAAGAGTCGATAGTTGAATATGTCGCCGACCAATACAATGCGGATCATTTAGCCAGTGTCCCCGCTATTTTGTCCGCCGCTGCCGGTGCGCTTACCCTCAGCTCGTTCGATAAAGTCGCAGCCGCAGTTGAGGCTTGTGAGCACTGTGTAAACACCTCGCTGTTAAATAATAATATTAGAGATATTCAGCAGCTTGATGCGCTGGCGGATGCGATTACCAGTATCGATTATTATCTAGAACGACTGCTGGAAGATTTCGATGGCGCCGATAACAGCAGCATTCTGCAATTTGCAGAAGAGAGCTTACTGGGCTTGGGCTATCAGTTAAGTGATGGCCTGATTGTCATCCCAGAAGAGCTGGCCATAGTGCCGGCGGCGGAGCCTCAGTTACTGTCAGAGATCGAGTCACATGAAGGCTTATCGGCAGAGTTGGAAAATGGAGTCACCGATGCCATCGACGAGTTTATCGGTGATGACTTGCCAGCCCCTGAGGATGAACTCTTGGCGCAGGATGATCAACCTGCTGCGGTTGAGGCACTGCTGGTCGAAACAGAGAGTTCTGACGCGGCGTCAGCGGCAACAACCACAGAAAGTGAATCTATTGAAGAAGATGAAGACGAGATAGATCCTGAGATCTTAGAAATATTTGTCGAAGAGGCTGAGGAAGTACTTGAAACCATCAACCAATGGTTGCCTGCATGGTCAACCGCCGGTCCGGATGAAGAGGGGCTGATCGAGGTTCGACGAGCCTATCACACCCTCAAAGGCAGCGGTCGAATGGTTGGCGCTGAAACTATCGGTGAGCTTGCCTGGTCTATCGAGTCTCTGCTTAATCGAGTTATAGAAAAGTCAATTGAACTCGATGCAGTACGCATTGAATTAATCACAACGGTAACGGCGATGATGCCGCCAATGGTAACAGCTTTTGAGCAGCGAAAAGATGTTAACAAGGCCGTTGTTCAGCAGGCAATTAGCCTGGCGACCGAATTACAGCAAGCAAGTGCCTCGGTCGATCTCAGCACCTTGAACAGCAATAATATCAACCTGGTGGCCGCAGGCAATATTGAGACTACCACTGCGGAAGTATCGGCAGTCGAGGATGAGATTGAGTCGCAGGCCTCCCTGGCAGCAGACGCTGTCGATGAGGAACAGGTGCTGTTACTCGATATATTTGCCCAGGAAGCGGCCACGCACCTCGATACTATTCAAAGCTATATTGCCGATGCATTAGAAAGTGTGGATCCACGGTTTGTTACCAACGATTTGCAACGAGCCTTGCATACGCTTAAAGGCAGCGCCCATATGGCCGATGTCTCGTCGATAGCAACGATGGTAGGCCCGGTTGAGAAATTGATCAAAGGTATGCAGTCGACACGGGTCAGAGCCAACGAATCGGTATTGAGCGTGCTGCAGACAACGGCTAATTTAGTCCAGCAGGGCCTCAATTTGCTGCCGCAACAACCCTCTGCGGCGCTGAGCGGCAGCGAACAGTTGCTAAGTGATGTTGCCGAGTTAACCGATCAATTGTTGACCGACCCTCATCTGAACAATGTCGAAGAAGATGTAATCGACCCCGAGATGCTCAGTTTGTTAATGACTGAGGGCATGGACTCCTTGTCTGATGCAGAGGATCTGCTGATGTCAGACTCCTTGGTGATAGAGTCCGTCGCCGTTATCTCGGCATCCCTGCAGCCCTTTATTACGATTGCCGAAAAGTTACAATTCAGCCCGATGACAGCCCTTGCTGAGGTTGTTGTCAAAGCCGGTGATGTCGCCAGCGAGGCGAATTTAGACAGTTACAAAGCCCATGGCGAGCAGGCTCTATCGGCAATTATTAGCATGATGGATTGCGTGGCTGCGAGCATGGATATTGCGCCACAGGAAGAATTAATCGCCAGTATTGAACAGTGGTGTGAGCAACAACTGGCCTCAGCGAATGAGCCTGAATTGTTGCCCGAAAGCGATGTGGCACCAGAGATTATTATTGATCTACCGGATGAACTCGACTTTGCTAATGCTACGTCAGAAGCGGAATCGTTGGCTGCCGAGGATGAGCTTGAGCATGAATCTGAGTTGCTTGAACTCGCAGATGCTATTGAATTGGCCGGTGAGAATGCAGTCGAAGACAGTGCGCTGAATGACCAGAATATTGATCAAATTGACGATTTCACCGTTGCCTCTGAGCCCCTCGATGAGCAAGCTTTCTTCGCCGAAGTAGCCGAAGTAGCCGAAGTAGCCGAAGTAGCCGAAGTAGCCGAAGTAGCCGAAGTAGCCGAAGTAGCCGAAGTAGCCGAAGTAGCCGAAGTAGCCGAAGTAGCCGAAGTAGCCGAAGTAGCTTCCAGTCCCTATGACAGTGATGACGACGATGATGAAGTCGATGCCGAGATTCTCGAGATTTTCATCGAAGAAGCCGGCGATCTACTGGAGGGTATCGATGAAACGCTGCAGCAGTGGGCCGACGATATCAATAACACCGTCGCCATGCCAGAGATGCTGCGTCTTTTGCACACTCTCAAGGGTGGTGCACGCTTAGCCGGTATTGCTGAACTCGGTGATTTGAGTCACGATTTTGAAACCTATGTCATCGAGGTCGATGGTGTTAACGGCGTCAATGAAACCGCATTAGCAGAGTTTCAGTCCTACCAAGACCGTATGCAGACGGCAATGGATCACATACTGAATCCACAGCTGTCACCTGCGCCGACACCTGAACCAATGGCTGCGGCTAGCCAGCCGGTAGTTGAACAGCCAGAGGTCGTTGAGGCTGACTCAGCCGAGACGACAGATGACGTGTTAGTGGCTGATGCTGAGCTCATTACTCCGCTGGAACCAACCGAAGCGGAGGCGGAAAGTTCCCCGATTATTATCGAGCCGGATGAACAAGAGCTGACACCGCTGACACTGGTTGAAGGTGACTTGGGCACTGTTGAACCTTCTGCTCCCGATAACGTTGTGCCATTCAGTACGCCTAGCAATATGGTGCCACTGCCGGCAAAACGCAGCGGTATCGCCAATATTAATAGTGGCGTCGCCGGTAATACCCTGCAGGCGGAATCGATGGCCCAGGCCAAGGCACCGCAGGAAGTGATTAAGGTTTCGGCACAATTACTTGAAGAGCTGGTTAACCTTGCCGGTGAAACCACTATCGCTCGTGGTCGTGTTGAGGAGCAAGTGTCCGATATCTCCTACGCCATCGATGAGATGGAATCGACCATTGACCGATTACAAGATCAGCTACGACGTCTCGATGTTGAGACCGAGGCACAGATTTTATTCCGCCAGGAGCAAATGGAAAGCTCGGGTATGGAAGAGTTCGACCCACTGGAAATGGACCGCTATACCGCCTTGCAGCAACTGTCTCGATCGTTGATTGAATCAGCCTCGGATATTGCCGATATCAAGGGCACTATCTTTGATAAGGCGCGAGATATTGAAACGTTATTGTTGCAGCAGTCGCGGGTAAATACCGATTTACAAGAAGGTTTGATGCGCTCGCGCATGGTACCGTTCTCCCGGATGGTGCCCAGGCTCCGTCGTATTGTTCGCCAGGTAAGTAGCGAGCTGGGCAAGAAGGTGAACTTCGTCCTCGATAATACCGAGGGTGAAATGGACCGCATCGTACTTGAAAGAATGGTGGCGCCGCTGGAGCATATGCTGCGTAACGCCATTGACCACGGTATTGAATCTGCCGATCGCCGTCTCTCCGCCGGTAAGGCCGAGGAGGGGAATATCGTGATCGCCATGGCTCGTGAAGGTGGCGAGGTTGTCATTCAAATCTCCGATGACGGTGCCGGTATAGATCTCGATGTTATCCGACGCAAGGCCATCGAGCGTGAGCTGATGTTGCCTGAGGCAGAGTTGAGCGATAAAGAAGTACTGCAGTTTATTTTAAGCTCTGGCTTCTCGACCGCGAAGGAGGTAACGCAGATATCGGGCCGTGGTGTTGGCATGGATGTGGTGCACTCTGAGATCAAACAGTTGGGCGGTGTTGTCGACATTGACTCCAACTTTGGCGGCGGCACTCAGTTTACCGTGCGCCTACCGTTTACGGTGTCGGTTAACCGTGCCTTGATGGTGCGAATTGACAGCGATATTTACGCCATCCCGCTGAATACTATCGAGGGTGTGGTACGTGTCAGCCCCTTCGAGCTTGAGGCTTATTATCAGCCCGATGCACCGCTGTTTGAATACGCTGGTCAGCCCTATAACCTGCGTTATATGGGCTCACTGTTACACACTCAACCCAAACCCAACCTCGAGGGTCAGACCGCACCATTACCGGTGGTGTTGGTACGCGGTGCCGATCACTCGGTTGCGATTCAGGTTGACGCCTTATTAGGTTCGCGTGAAATCGTGGTTAAAAACCTGGGTGCCCAGTTTGCCATGGTACAGGGTTTAACCGGTGCCACCGTGCTCGGTGATGGTTCGGTTGTTGTCATCCTTGATTTGATGGCGATGATTCGTGCCGATGTTTCCCGCGGCTACGATATGTTGGCGTTGGAAGAGCAGAAGCAGGCCAAGGCGGCAGAGGCTTCGGCGCTGACGGTGATGGTTGTCGATGACTCGGTGACAGTGAGAAAGGTTACCTCGCGCTTCCTCGAGCGTAACGGTATGTCGGTATTGTTGGCCAAAGATGGTGCCGATGCGATCCGTCTGTTGATCGATCACAAGCCCGATATTATGTTGCTCGATATCGAAATGCCCCGTATGGATGGCTTTGAAGTAGCCAGTCGAATCAAGCATAACGACCGCCTGAAAGACATTCCGATTATTATGATTACCTCGCGTACCGGTGATAAGCACCGCGAGAGGGCATTCTCTCTGGGTGTCGATCGTTACCTCGGTAAGCCATATCAAGAAGCCCAGCTGCTTGAAACCATGGCCGAACTGGTAACTTTACCGGAATAATCAGCGATGACGGTAGCCGCAAGAATCGGCCTCATTGTCGAACAGCCCCTGTTACAGTATCAGTTACGAGCACTGTTACAGGAGGCTGGCTATCACCTTGTTTATACCTTGTCGCCGGAACAAATCAGCGCTGAACATCTCCGTGCTGATCAGGTTCATCTGTGGCTATTGTGTCTCTCTGAAAACAGCGAACATGACAGTCTTTTAGACCAATTACATACCGACAGCGATATCCCGGTGTTAATCGAAGATGGCTCCGAGCAGTGGATTGACGAAGATGGGCCAACACCCCGTCAGCATCGACTGATCAAGCAGATTGAAAAGGCGCTGCCGGCTGAACTAGAGCAACAGCCTGTCGCAGAGCTCGCGGTCAACCCAATCTTGGATAAGGCGCAGCAACTCAGCCAACAAGCCAATGGGCCGGTTAATGTTTGGGTGCTGGGTGCTTCCCTCGGTGGCCCTGAGGCAGTGTGTGAATTTTTGGCGGCGCTGCCAGATGATCTGCCGGTTGCTTTTGTCTACGGTCAGCACATCGACCCTCAATTCAATGACACACTGCAGCAAGCTGTGTCAAAGAAGACGACGATGTCTACCAAGGTATTGGCTTCGGGGGATGTCCTCAGGCACGGGGAGATAGGCTTGATGCCGGTCGAGCAGCGATTAAAATTGTTGCCACTGGGACAGGTTATCGTTCTCGATGAACCTTGGCCGGGTCCGTTTTCGCCGTCGATCGATTGCCTGGTCAGTCAAACGGCGGAGTTGTATGGTACTGCCAGCGGCTGTATTATTTTTAGCGGTATGGGTGATGACGGTGCCAAGGGCTGTGAGGTAATGCAAAGCTCCGGTGGCACGGTCTGGATACAAAGTTTTGATAGCTGTGCCAACAGCGCCATGCCGGAGGCGGCGTTGGCGGTGACCAACAGCGCCTTTGTCGCGCCGCCAACACAATTGGCCGAAGCCTTTGCGCAGCAGTTTAGCCGACAGTAAACGGTTATCTGGCACTGATTACAGTCATCAAAAGCGGTTAAGTTTATTAACGCAGTTGTAAAAGAATTAGGTTAGAAAATATGAAAAAGGCAATACAAAGCCCGCAGGCGGCGTCTGAATTAGCAATACTGATGATCCCCGTGCAGGGGAAAAACCTGGTCTTGCCCAACGTTACCGTTGCCGAGATCATCAGCCGGCAAGCCACCGATGTCGGTGACGATGTGCCGACGTGGTACGTCGGCCAGATGCAATGGCGTAACTTGTCCGTGCCGGTGATTTCCTACGAGGCGATTAACGATGAGCCCTTCGTTGGCGATGAGAATCAGCGTCATATCGCAGTGGTTAACGGCACCGACAGCGACATTCCGTTCTGGGCTGTTTTGACAGAGGGCACGCCGAAGCTGCTTCGCCTGACGGAGGAGCAGGTGGTTGCCAGCAGCGAGGTGATTGGTGGTCCGGCGGAGGCACAGCGCGTTATCGTCAATGACGAAGCGGCTATTATTCCTGATTTAAACTTTATCGAAGATAAGATAGCAACGTTGTTAGCCGAGTTGAAGCTGGCCACTGCCTAGTGTATCTATCAGCAGAGGCTTAGAAGTCGCCCCAGCGGTACTGTAAAATACTCAGCGCTGTCAGTGGCGCCGTCTCTGTTCGTAGCACTCTTGGCCCCAGTGTCAGTGCGGCAAAACCGTGTTGTTCGGCCAGTTGGATCTCAGCCTCACTCAAGCCCCCCTCGGGGCCAATTAACAGTGCCACCTCGGTCGGTTGCTCCGCCGCCAAGCCCTGATCACTGCGATGATGCAGAACCAGCTTAACCTCATAATCTGCCTGTTGAACCCAGTTCTCTAATGCCTGTGCCGGGTGCAATATTGGCAGGGTATTACGCTGGCATTGCTCACAGGCGGAGATAATAATTTTTTGCCAGGCCTGTTGTTTTTTCTCCAGTCGCTCGCCGCTCAGCTTGACCTCGCTGCGCTCACTGAATAGTGGGTAAATCTCATGGACGCCGAGTTCGGTGGCCTTTTGCAGTACCCAGTCGAAACGGTCGCCCTTGGACAGTGCTATCGCCAACACTGTTTTCAGCGGGCTTTGGTTGTCTTGCTGGCTGACAATATCGGTCTGCACAGTCACCGCTTGTTTGCTGATGGCAACAATTGTCGCATCGACCTGCTGGCCACGGCCATTAAAAACGATGATGTGATAGCCGGCTTTAAAACGCAAAACCTTGGCCAAATGATGGCTGGCACTCGCATCGAGGGTCAGTGATTGTTGGTCAGCGAGATCGATGGAGCAGAAAATACGGGGGATGCGCATAGAGTCACTCAACAGAGCCGCCGAGGTTATCGGCGGCGATGGTGTCAGCGGTTGATGCCGAGGTTGGTCCAAATGGCCTGGGTCGGCTCGACCTGGTTCATGGTATAGAAGTGTATACCAGGAGCGCCACCGGCTAATAGTTGCTCGCTTAAACGACTGATAAATTCGACGCCAAATTCAGCAATACCAGCACTGTCATCACTCATGCCTTCGATTTTTTGTTTTAACCAGCGCGGGATGTCGGCACCACAGTTGGCCGAGAAACGACACAGGTTGGCAAAGTTGGTAATCGGCATAACACCAGCATAAACCGGGTTAGTAATACCTGCCTTGGTGCACTCTTCCATAAAGTGGAAATAGGAATCGGGATTAAAAAAGTACTGAGTGATGGCGCTGTTGGCGCCGCAGTCGAATTTTTGCTTTAAGAACTGCACGTCACTCTGGTAGCTTTTCGCCTCGGGGTGAATTTCCGGGTAGGCCGCCACTTCAATTTCGAAGTGGTCGCCACTGTGCTTTCGGATGAACTCAACCAGTTCGTTGGCGTAAACCATGCGGGCAATACCCATGCCGGATGGGATGTCGCCACGCAATGCCACCAGACGCTTAACATCGAGTTCGCGATAGGTGTCGAGCAGTTCGATCATTTCTTCTTCACTGTCACCACCAAAAGAAAGGTGGGGGGCGACGTCGATGCCCTCGGCACGCATTTCTTTGATCACGCCAATGGTATTGTCACGGGTAGAGCCACCGGCACCGTAAGTCACCGAGTAAAAATCGGGTTTTAGCGTATTGAGTTGCTCGCGAACAAGGCGCAGCTTTTCAATGCCGACAGGTGTCTTGGGAGGAAAAAACTCAAAACTGAATCGCTTAGTCATGGTGGTGCTCTTCGCTTGTGTCGAATTGGCTAACGGCGTGGTCATTATTGTAGGCGCAGTTTAGCACTCGTTGTGAATCTAACATCTAGGTATTCGACTCGGTGCCGCAGCACGGCACCGAGGTTTCGCTTCAGCCTAATACTGGATTAGTACTTGTAGCTGTCTGGCTTGAACGGACCATCGACATCAACATTGATGTAGTCGGCCTGGGTCTTAGTCAGCTTGGTCAATACGCCGGCGAAGCCTGCAACCATATCGGCGGCAACTTCTTCGTCCAGCTTCTTGGGCAGTACTTCAACGGTCAGCATCTCGGCCTGAGTGCCAGCGTCTTGGTCGGCGAACTTAAGATCCCAAAGGTGGATCTGAGCCAGGACCTGGTTGGCGAAAGAGCCATCCATGATACGGCTTGGGTGACCCGTGGCGTTGCCTAGGTTAACCAGACGACCTTCAGACAGCAGCAACAGGTGATCGTTGCTGGCCTTGTCACGGTATACCTTGTGAACCTGAGGCTTCACCTCGTCCCATTCCCAGTTCGCACGCATGAAGGCGGTGTCGATTTCGTTATCGAAGTGACCGATGTTACAAACAACGGCGCCATTCTTTAACGATTGCAGCATCTGCGCATCACAGACGTTGGTGTTACCGGTGGTGGTGACGATAAGGTCGGTAGAACCGAGCAACGTCTTGTTAATGCCTTCCAGGGTACCGGTGTTAACGCCGTCGATATAGGGAGAGCAAACTTCGAAGCCGTCCATACAAGCCTGCATGGCACAGATGGGATCGACCTCGGCAACGCGAACAATCATGCCTTCCTGAGACAGTGACTGAGCAGAACCCTTGCCGACATCGCCGTAACCGACAACCAGTGCTTTCTTGCCGGCCAGCAGGTGGTCGGTGCCGCGCTTAATGGCATCGTTCAGTGAGTGACGACAGCCGTACTTGTTGTCGTTCTTTGATTTGGTAACAGAGTCGTTAACGTTGATAGCAGGCACCTTAAGCGTGCCGTTTTCCAGCATCTCAAGCAGACGGTGAACACCGGTGGTGGTTTCTTCGGTAATACCGTGTACGTCGTTGAGGACTTCAGGGTACTTGTCGTGCAACATCAGGGTAAGATCGCCGCCGTCATCGAGAACCATGTTGGCGTCCCAAGGCGAGCCGTCTTTCAGAATGGTCTGCTCGATACACCAAGAAGACTCTTCTTCGGTCTGGCCTTTCCAAGCGTAGACAGCGACGCCGGCATCGGCGATGGCAGCGGCAGCCTGATCCTGAGTAGAGAAGATGTTGCATGAAGACCAGCGAACTTCGGCGCCAAGGGCAACCAGGGTTTCGATCAACACGGCGGTCTGAATCGTCATGTGGATACAGCCAAGAATCTTGGCATTGGCCAATGGCTGGCTGGCGGCATATTTGGTGCGCAGTGCCATCAGTGCCGGCATTTCAGTTTCGGCGATTTCGATTTCTTTACGGCCCCAGCCAGCGAGGCTGATATCGGCAACTTTATAGTCGGTGCTCATGATAGAGGTTCCTTTAACATTTAAGAGGCGGCACCCACGGATGGTGAGCGCTGCAAAAAATTAATTACTTACCCAACGCAGCCTTAAGCGCGTCGACTTTGTCGGTTTTTTCCCAGGTGAAGGCAGTAAAAGTGTCAGACTTGGTAACAGTCTTACCGTTTTCACGCTCTTCCCAGGTATAGGTGTGTTCGAAGGGCTCGCGGCCGAAGTGACCATAGGCTGCGGTTAGCTGATACATTGGGTGCAGCAGATCGAGCACCTTGGTAATCGCGTATGGGCGCAGGTCGAAAACCTTGCGGATGGCAATAATCAACTCATCATCACTGACCACGCCGGTACCGAAGGTGTTGACCGAGATCGATGTTGGTTCGGCGACACCGATGGCGTAGGAAACCTGCAGTTCGCAACGATCGGCAAGGCCTGCGGCAACGACGTTCTTGGCGACGTAACGACCAGCGTAGGCCGCTGAACGATCAACCTTTGAGGGGTCTTTGCCAGAGAATGCGCCGCCGCCGTGACGAGCGGCACCGCCGTAGGTGTCAACGATGATTTTACGGCCGGTTAGGCCGCAATCGCCAACAGGACCACCGATGATGAATACACCGGTGGGGTTGATGTGGTACTGAGTGCCTTCATGCAGTAATTCAGCGGGCAGTACAGGCTTGATAATATCGTCCAAGATTGCCGTGCGCAGGTTTTCTAAACTGATGCTGGGGTCGTGTTGAGTAGAGAGCACGACCGCGTCGATGGCAACCGGCTTGCCGTCTTCATAGCGCAGTGTCACCTGAGATTTTGCATCGGGACGCAACCACGGCAGCACGCCTTCTTTACGCAGCTTGGCCTGACGCTCGACGAGGCGGTGAGAGTAGTAAACAGCCGCCGGCATCAGTGTGTCGGTTTCATTGGTGGCATAGCCGAACATCAAACCCTGGTCACCGGCACCTTGATCTTCCGGCTTTGAACGGTCAACACCCTGAGCAATGTCGACAGACTGCTTGCCGATGGCGTTGATCACGGCACAGCTGGCGCCGTCGTAGCCCACGTCGGAGGAATTGTAGCCGATGCCGGTAATGACATCGCGGACAGTATCTTCTAAATCGACATAGCAGTTGGTGGTGAGTTCACCGGCAACCACGGCCATACCTGTTTTAGTCAGAGTTTCGACGGCAACGCGGGCGTAGGGGTCGCGGGCGATAATCGAATCTAGAATGGCATCTGAGATCTGGTCGGCCAATTTATCGGGGTGACCTTCAGAGACTGACTCTGAGGTAAACGTGCTGTATTCAGACATAGTAGGGGCTCTTAGTAATCTTATTTGTAATCAACAGCGCGCTGTCGCTGCCGGTGATGGTTTGTAAAACTGTCGTACTTGAATGCGGAAGCCGTTGCGCAGTGACAGATAGATGTTTTGTCCATCTAACAAGCCCACCTGGCTGGCCCAGTCGGTTAAGTCGCTCGGCTCGAAACCGAGCCATAAATCGCCACAGGACTCCTTTGCCCACACCTGATCGTGGTTGCAGAGGTCGGTGACAATGAGTGAGGCACCGGGGCGCATCACGCTGGCAATATCGCTGAAGATATCCGCCGGTGAAGGGGTGTGGTGCAGCACCATATTCATGACAACGCAGTCGACGGCGAGTTGCTGCTCACGAGCCGTGGCCGTGTCGCCATTAATGAATTCGATATTGTTAAGTTGTTGGCCATCGGTCAATTGACGGGCGGTGTTGAGCATCGACGCACTGTTGTCGAGGGCGATGACCGAGGAGAAGCGCTTGCTCAGCTCGGGTAAAAATTCGCCGGCGCCGGGGCCAACTTCCAGGGCCAGTTGGTCACTTTGCAGCGGCAGGCTGGAAACGAGCTGGCGGACGCTGTCTTGATAGTGTTGGTAGTGGGCAATCAAATCCTGTTGCTCACGGAATTTTTCGCTGTTCTGATCAAAGAACTGACGGCTGCTAAGGCTGCGTTCCTGGCGAATTTGATCAATGCCCTGCTGTCTTTGAGCATCGATAACCAGGTGGTCGATATCGCTGAATAACTGCTGCTGTAATAGTTGCAACGAGGCGCGGGCGCCGGGTGCCTGGCGACGGTAATAAATCGAATTACCCTCGCGGCGTTTATCCACAAGCTCAGCCTGTGCCAGCACCTTTAGGTGGTGGCTCATCGCCGACTGCTTGATTGAAAAAATAGTACACAGTTCCAATACGCCAAAACTGTCGGAGGCCAAGACCCGCAAAATCATCAGACGAAGAGGGTCGCTACTGGCCTTGGAAAAGTGGGCAAGTAGGGAAAGCAGTTCTTCATCCTGCGATGATTGGGCGATTTGATCATTCATGGGCGAGGATTCTAGCAGCGTTTTGAGTCTATATCAAAATATTTTGATATAGATTTTTCATTGCTGCCCCGGTCATCCGATTACAGGGTTACTTGCCGATGGAATCCGTTATAATGCGCGACAAAACAAACAACAGCCCAAGGGCGGTGGTGTGGTAGTGACTCAATTTCGACCCTGTATCGACTTACATCAAGGTAAGGTAAAGCAAATCGTCGGTGGCAGCCTCAGCGATGGTGGCGCCGAGACGAATTTCGTCAGTCCCTATGACGGCGAGTACTACGCCGAGTTATACCGTCAGCACCAGCTCACCGGTGGCCATGTTATTGCCCTCGGTCCCGGCAATGAACAGCAGGTATTAAAAGCTCTGGCCGCCTGGCCCCAAGGCTTGCAGTTTGGTGGCGGTGTTAACCGTGAGAATGCCGCCCGCTATATTGAGGCCGGAGCCTCCCATGTTATTGTCACGTCGTACTTATTCGACAACGGCGAGTTCTCCTGGTCGCGCCTGGAACAGATCAAGGCCGAGGTGGGGCAGGATAAACTGGTACTGGACTTAAGCTGCCGCAAGGTGGCCGATGGCTGGCACATTGCCACCGACCGCTGGCAAACCGTTACCCATACCGCCGTCGACCAGCAGACGCTGAGCGAGTTGAGTCAACACTGTGCCGAGTTTTTGATTCACGCCGCCGATGTCGAGGGCTTGCAGGCCGGTATCGACCAGTCATTGGTCGCCATGCTGGGCGAGGCCGCCACGATACCGGTAACCTATGCTGGAGGCGCTCGCTCACTCGATGACCTCAAGCTGGTAGCCGAGTTGTCAAACAACAAGGTCGATCTGACCATCGGCAGTGCCCTCGATATCTTCGGTGGCAGCGGTGTCAGCCTCGATGCCTGTATAGATTGGAATAAACGGTAAATATTCCCAGCGATTACAGCGATTAATTACCAGCCCTACACTAGACTTTGAGCGTGTTATTTTCTCGATCGTGAGTATTCGCGTAAAAAATTTGCTCAATCGCCTAAGGTAGGGGAAAATACAGCGCTTAAAATTTTCCGAATTGTCACTTTCGCATCATCCCAGCCAGGAGTTTTATTGATGTCGTCTCGTACTGAGTTAGCAAATGCCATCCGTGTTCTAAGCATGGACGCCGTCCAGAAGGCCAAATCCGGTCACCCAGGCGCGCCCATGGGAATGGCGGATATCGCCGAAGTACTGTGGAATGATTTCATGAAGCATAACCCGAGCAACCCTGAATGGGCTGATCGTGACCGCTTTATTCTATCGAACGGCCACGGCTCGATGTTGATCTATTCGCTGCTGCATTTGACCGGCTACGACCTCAGCATCGACGACTTGAAAAATTTCCGTCAGCTGCACTCCAAGACACCGGGTCACCCAGAATACGGTTATGCCCCCGGTGTTGAAACCACTACTGGCCCACTGGGGCAGGGTATTACCAACGCTGTCGGTATGGCGCTGGCCGAGAAAGTATTGGCGGCGCAGTTCAACCGCGAGGGTCACGATATTGTCGACCACCACACCTACTCGTTCCTGGGTGATGGCTGCATGATGGAAGGTATTTCCCATGAAGCCTGCTCTCTCGCTGGCACCCTGGGTCTCGGTAAGTTGGTAGCCTTCTACGACGATAACGGCATCTCTATCGATGGTGAAGTTGAAGGTTGGTTTACCGACGACACTCCGAAGCGCTTTGAATCCTACGGCTGGCACGTGATTCCAGCGGTCGATGGCCACGACAGCGATGCAATTAAGGCGGCCATCGAAGCGGCTCGCGCCGAGACCTCGAAGCCAACACTGATCTGCTGTAAGACTATTATCGGCAAGGGCAGCCCGAACAAACAGGGCAAGGAAGACTGTCATGGTGCGCCACTGGGCGACGATGAGATCACTCTTGTTCGTGAACAGCTCGGTTGGTCGGCACCGGCCTTCGAAATCCCTGCTGATGTTTACAGCGGTTGGGATGCCAAGCAAAAAGGTGAGGCCGCCGAAGCCGCTTGGAATGACAAATTAGCCGCTTATAGCGCCGCCTTCCCAGCAGAAGCCGCGGAACTTAAGCGTCGTCTGGCCGGCGATTTGCCTGCAGATTTCGCCGATACTGCCGCTGCTTATATTGCTGATTGTAATGAAAAAGGTGCCGCGGTTGCCTCGCGCAAGGCCTCGCAAAACGCCCTGCAAGCCTTTGGCCCTGCCCTGCCTGAAATCCTCGGTGGCTCTGCCGATTTGGCGGGTTCTAACCTGACTTTGTGGGATGGCTGCAAGGGTGTTGAGGCCAACGATGCCTCGGGCAACTACATGTATTACGGTGTCCGTGAATTCGGCATGAGTGCCATTATGAACGGTGTCGCTCTTCACGGTGGCTTTGTTACTTACGGCGCCACCTTCTTGATGTTTATGGAATATGCTCGCAATGCATTACGCATGGCGGCATTGATGAAGCAGCAGACTATTCACGTCTACACCCACGACTCCATCGGTCTTGGCGAAGACGGCCCAACACACCAGCCGGTTGAGCAGTTCACCAGCCTGCGTACCACGCCAAATCTGGACGCATGGCGCCCCTGTGACACCGTCGAGACGGCCGTTGCCTGGCAGTTTGCCATCGAGCGTAAGAATGGCCCTACGGCGCTGATCTTCTCACGTCAGGGTTTGCCGCATCAGGCGCGTAACGACGAGCAAATTGCCGCCGTTGCCCAAGGTGGCTATGTGTTGATCGACTGCGCCGGTACTCCGGATGCGATTATTATTGCCACCGGCTCCGAGGTATCGCTGGCCGTTGAAGCCCATGCGACACTGACCGCTGCAGGTAAGAATGTGCGTGTGGTATCGATGCCTTCTACCACCGTCTTCGATCGTCAAAGCGATGCCTACCGCGAGTCAGTATTGCCGGCCGCTGTTCGCAGCCGCGTGGCTGTAGAAGCCGCCCATAAAGACTTCTGGTATAAGTATGTTGGCTTCGACGGCGCCATTGTCGGCATGGAAACCTTTGGTGAATCGGCGCCAGCCGGTGAGCTGTACAAGCTGTTCGGTATCACTACCGAGGCAGTGGTTGAGGCAGTTAACGGCTTATTGAAGTAATCGCCGTTGAAACCAATACGACTGGCAATTAATGGTTACGGTCGCATCGGCCGTTCCATTTTGCGCGCGCTGTGGCAGTCAGATTGCCCACAGTTGGACATCGTGGCAATTAATGAACCGGCCGATATTCAAACCGTTGCCCACCTCACGCGATACGACTCTACCTTTGGACGTTTTCAGGCCGAGGTGTTGGTCGATGATCAGTCGTTGGTTATTGACGGCAGGCGCATTGCGGTATTCGGTGCCGACCTTGCTGTATCGCTGCCCTGGGCGGCGTTGGAGGTTGATATTGTGCTGGAGTGCAGTGGTGCCTTTAGCAGTCGTGAGATTGCTGAATTGCATCTGGCTGCCGGTGCCAAGCAGGTGATTTTTTCACAACCCGCGCAGCCCGATGTCGATGCCACGGTGGTCTATGGCGTTAATCATCGTCAATTATCCGGTGCCGAGACCATTATCTCCACCGGTTCCTGCACCACCAACTGTATTGTTCCTGTGCTCGATGTCTTGCATCGCGAGCTGACAATTAACAGCGGGGTGATGAATACCATTCACTCGGCGATGAATGATCAACCGGTAATCGATGCTTATCATCACACCGACTTGCGCAAGACGCGCAGTGCCTCGCAGTCGATTATCCCCGTCGACACCGGCTTAGCCTTGGGTATTGGTCGTTTCTTCCCCGAGTTGGCCGATAAATTGGCGTCTACAGCGGTGCGGGTACCAACGGTCAATGTCTCCTCGATAGATCTGACGATTTGCGTCGACAAAAATACTGACGCAGCAGAGGTTAATGGCATTTTGAAGAGGGCCGCGGACAGTCACTACGACGGTATTATGGGTTATACCGAGGAGCCGCTGGCCTCCTGTGATTTTAACCAGGACCCTCGCTCGGGTATTATCGATGCCGGTCTAACCCGCGTCGCCAACGGCAGGTTGGTAAAAGTTTTTGTTTGGTTCGATAACGAGTGGGCCTATGCCAACCGTATGCTGGACGTGTGTCGTCATTTCTATCAAATCAAATACCGCAACAGTAAATAGTTAACTTATAGGAAGTGTTGAGATGTCTGTAATAAAAATGAGTGACCTCGATTTAGCCGGTAAGCGGGTGCTGATTCGCGAAGATCTTAACGTCCCGATTAAAGACGGCGTAGTCAGTAGTGATGCCCGCCTTCGGGCTGCACTGCCGACGATTAAACTGGCCTTGGAGGCTGGTGCCAAAGTCATCGTAATGTCTCATCTTGGCCGCCCCGTCGAAGGTGGCAGCGATGAGGAAAATGCCGACTATACGCTGGCCCCTGTTGCCAATTACCTGACCGCAGCCCTGGGCGACGATGTGCCGTTGGTCAGCGATTACCTGGCGGCGGATGTGGCTGTAGAGGCGGGCCAGATGGTGCTGCTGGAAAATGTTCGCTTCAACAAAGGCGAGAAGAAAGACGATGAAACGCTGGCTCGGGCTTATGCCTCGCTGTGTGACGTCTTTGTCATGGATGCCTTCGGCACAGCTCACCGTGCCCAGGCCTCGACCCACGGCGTTGCCAAGTTCGCCCCTGTTGCCTGTGCTGGTCCACTACTGGCGGCAGAGCTCGACAGCCTCGGAAAGGCCTTGGCCAACCCAGAGCGTCCGATGGTGGCCATTGTCGGTGGCTCCAAGGTGTCGACCAAGCTGACTGTATTAGAAAGCCTCTCCGATATCGCCGATCAAATCATTGTCGGTGGCGGCATTGCCAATACTTTCTTAGCAGCCAGTGGTCAGCCGGTGGGTAAGTCTCTGTATGAAGAAGACTTAATCGACAATGCCAAGGCATTGATGGCCAAGTGTGAGATTCCTGTGCCCAGCGATGTGGTAACAGGCAAAGAATTCAGTGAGACCGCCGAGGCGACTCTCAAACCCGCAGCCGATGTGGCAGACGATGATATGATCTTCGATATTGGCCCCGATACATCGGCTCAGTTGGCGGAGATTATTAGCAAGGCCAAGACCATTATTTGGAACGGCCCCGTCGGTGTATTCGAGTTTGACCAGTTCGGTAAGGGTACCCAGGCATTATCGCTGGCGATTGCCGACAGCGCGGGCTTCTCGATTGCTGGCGGTGGTGACACCCTGGCGGCGGTGGATAAATACGATATCGCCGATAAGGTGTCGTATATCTCCACCGGTGGCGGCGCTTTCCTAGAGTACGTCGAAGGCAAGACACTGCCGGCTGTGGCGATACTTGAAGCGCGCGCCAAAGCGTAATAGTTTACTATTAGACACACAATTTAAACGATTGCGTTGAGTCCACGCTCTTGCGCAACCCATTAATTTTGATAAGGATTACAACATGGCTTTGATTAGCATGCGTCAAATGCTCGACCACGCAGCCGAGTTTGGATATGGCGTCCCCGCGTTTAACGTCAACAATCTCGAGCAGACTCGCGCTATTATGGAAGCGGCTCAGGAAACCAACAGCCCGGTGATCATGCAGGCCTCGGCCGGTGCTCGTAAATACGCAGGACCTAACTTCCTGCGTCATATGATTTTGGCTGCTATTGAAGAGTTCCCTGAAATTCCTGTCTGTATGCATCAGGATCATGGCACCAGCCCTGCTATCTGTCAGCGCTCCATTGCGCTGGGTTTCTCGTCAGTGATGATGGATGGCTCGCTAGAGGCCGACGGCAAGACGCCTGCCAGCTATGAGTACAATGTCGATGTTACCCGCCGCACCGTTGAAATGGCCCACGCCTGTGGTGTTTCTGTCGAGGGTGAACTCGGTTGTTTGGGCTCGCTTGAAACCGGTGAAGCCGGCGAAGAAGATGGTGTTGGCGCCGCGGGTAAATTAAGCATGGACCAGATGCTGACCGACCCAGAAGAGGCCGCTGACTTTGTTGCCAAGACCGGCGTCGACGCCTTGGCCATTGCCTGTGGTACCTCGCACGGCGCCTACAAATTCACCCGTCCCCCTACCGGTGATATTTTGGCCATCGATCGCATCAAAGAAATCCACAAGCGTATTCCCAACACTCACCTCGTCATGCACGGTTCTTCCTCGGTGCCACAGGAGTGGTTGGCAATCATCAACGAGTTTGGTGGTGCCATCCCTGAGACTTACGGTGTCCCGGTTGAGCAAATTGCCGAGGGCATTAAGCACGGTGTCCGCAAGATTAATATCGATACTGATCTTCGCCTGGCCTCCACCGGTGCTACTCGACGTTTTCTGGCTGAAAACCCTGCCGAATTTGACCCGCGCAAGTATCTCAAGGCACAGCTCGATGCGATGAAGCAAATCTGTATCGACCGCTATGAAGTGTTTGGTACCGCCGGCAACGCCAGCAAAATGAAAGCTATTAACCTCGATGATATGTCGATGAAGTACGAGCGTGGCGAGCTGTAAGCTCAATCGTGTTGTACACTAAACCGCAGTGCTGAAAGGCACTGCGGTTTTTTTTTGGGCTTTTTTGTCCTAATGCAATTTTCTAATAACTTGATGCCGGTACACTTGCGCGCAACAAAATTCGCGCTTTATCAACACTATTTGAGTATCCGTTCACTATGATTCACTTCAGTCAGCTGCGGCAGTATCTTCCGACCTTTGAGCAGTCTTGGCAGCAGCCCCTCGATGAACAGGCAAGGGACTACGTGGCATATTATGGCATTGATTTTGATCACCGCTTCGAGCACATAACACAGTCGATTGGCCGTTTCAGCAGCGGTGAATTCGACCTGGTCTACCAAGGTTTTATCACCGATGTGTCGGCGCCTACCTGCATAGTGGTACACGGCTATTACGACCATTCGGCTTTGTATAAACACCTGGTAGAATGGTGTTTGCAGCAGGGTTTAAATGTGGTGTTATTCGATCTGCCCGGACACGGTTTAAGCAGTGGCGAAGTGGCCAATATACACAGCTTTAGCTGCTATATTGATGCCCTGCATCGGCTGCGGTTATTGGTCGAGGATAAGGTCGAAGGCCCTGTTTATCTGTTTGGTCAAAGCACCGGTGGTGCCGCGGTAATGACCTATCTACTAGAGAACCCCGGTATTGCCGACAAGGCAGTACTGATGGCCCCTCTCATTAGGCCGCATGCCTGGGCGACAAAACGCTGGGGTCACTGGCTGCTGAAGCGATCTGTGTCCGACTTGCAGCGTACCTTTACACTCAACTCCCACGATCAAGAGTTTCTCGACTTTCTCAGCCATCAAGACCCGCTGCAGTGCCGTAAGCAGCCGTTGGAGTGGATTACCTCGATGGCGCGCTGGATCGAACGCTTTAAAAAATTGCCGCTGAGTGAGCAGCGGGTATTGGTGCTGCAGGGAACAGGCGACTTTACTGTCGATTGGCGGCATAACCTCCCTGTGGTGCGCAGTAAATTTCCGCGGGCTAAGATACAAACCATCGAGGCGATGCGTCATCATGTGGTCTGCGAGAGTGAATTTTACCGTCGACAAGTGTTTAGCGCGATTGAACGCTACCTGATTATTCGGCAATAAATATCGAGTCATTTAACAAGGGGCAGTGTGATGAAAGTGAGTTTTATTGGGTTGGGAGTGATGGGGTATCCCATGGCCGGTCATTTATTGGCCAGCGGCCTCGATGTTACGGTGTATAACCGCACCACCGCCAAGGCAGAGGCCTGGGTGCAGCAATATGGCGGCCGCTGTGCCATTACCCCCGCTGCAGCAGCGGCTGATGCTGATGTGGTGTTGATGTGTGTCGGTAACGATGATGATTTACGCTCGGTTACCATTGGTGGTGACGGGGTGTTGTCGACGATGAGATCGGGAGCGGTGTTGGTCGACCACACCACAGCTTCTGCGGCGGTGGCCAGGGAGTTGGCCAACGCTTGTGCCGCCCAGAATATTGGCTTTATCGATGCGCCGGTCTCCGGCGGTGAGCAGGGGGCAATCAACGGTCAGCTGACTATTATGTGTGGCGGTGAGGCGGAGATCTTTGAACAAATCGTCACGGTGATGGATGTATACGCCAAGAAAACCCAACTGATGGGCGCTGCTGGTGCGGGCCAGTTAACCAAGATGGTCAACCAGATCTGCATTGCCGGCCTGGTTCAGGGGCTAAGTGAGGGCATCCATTTTGCTGAGCAGGCGGGGTTGGATGTCGAGCAGGTGATTGATGTGATATCGAAGGGGGCGGCACAGTCCTGGCAGATGGATAATCGGCATAAGACAATGATTGCCGGCGAATACGAGCACGGTTTTGCCGTCGACTGGATGCGCAAAGACCTGTCAATCTGTCTCAACGAGGCCGACAATAATGGTGCCAGCCTGCCGGTCACAGCACTGGTTGACCAATTCTATAAAGACGTTCAAAACATCGGCGGCAACCGTTGGGATACCTCTAGCTTATTGGCTCGATTGAAAAAATAAGCAACATCGCCAGTGGCGAGTAGAGACTTTCACCGCCACTGTCTACTTACCCGATGCTAATGTTGTTGATCGGGCGATTGGGTTACTCTGAGTCACCATAAAATAACAGTGAGGTTTCTCAAATGGGTGTACTCGATAACAAAGTGGCGTTAATCACTGGTGCCGGTCAGGGTGTTGGCCAGGGTATTGCGCTGGCCATGGCGACCGAAGGTGCTGCAATAGCAGTGACCGGGCGAACCTTGAGTAAATGCCAAACAACAGTAGAATTGATCGAGGCCCGAGGCGGCAAGGCGATAGCGCTTGAGCTCGATGTTAAAGACCAAGCGTCGATGCAGGCCTGTGTCGACCGCGTGGTTAATGAGCTGGGCGGGCTGAATATCCTGGTTAACAACGCCCAAGAAGTTCCTCTAGGTAAGCTGTTTGAGGTGAGAGATGAAAGCTTTACTGCCGGTTTCGAATCCGGCCCGCTGGCGGTATTGCGGTTGATGAAAATCTGTCACCCACACCTCAAAGGCGATGGCAGTATTATCAACCTGGCCTCGACCTCGGCAAAGCGCTGGGATGCCAGTGGCTATGGCGCTTATGCGGCGGTCAAAGAGGCGATTCGTGCTCTCAGCAAGGCGGCGGCAAGCGAGTGGGGCGGCGATGGCATTCGCACCAATGTTATTCTCCCCCATGCGCAATCACCGGGCATGAAATGGTGGCTGGAGAATATGCAGGATGAGGCCGAGGCGTATCTGGCCTCAATCCCACAGGGCTATGTCGGCGACTGCGAAGAGGATATCGGTAAATTTGTTGCTCAACTGTGTGGCGAAAACAGCCGTTATGTCAACGGCCAGAGCATTGCCATCGATGGTGGCCAAGCCTATATGGGCTGATTGGTCGGAGCAATAAAAAAGCGGCTAAGGCCGCTTTTTTTATCGCCACTACTGAGGCATGCTCAGTGGGTGGTCACTGACAATAATCCCGTTGTTGTCGGCATAGATATACTGGCGCGGACGAATAGTCTGGCCGGCAAAGGTGACGGCAATATTTAAGTCGCCAGCACCGCGTTTTTCGGTTTTCACCGGCATGGTATTGAGCGCCTGAACGCCGATGGAGGTGTTGCCTATTTCATCGACATCGCGGATGCAGCCATAAATTATAATGCCTTCCCAGCCATTCTTGGCGGCATCTTCGGCAATCATATCGCCGAGTAAGGCTCGTCTAAGCGAGCCGCCGCCGTCGACCACCATCACCTTGCCGATGCCGTTATAGCTGGCCTGTTCCTTTACCAGAGAGTTATCTTCAAAACACTTCACGGTCACTACCTCACCGCCAAAGCTACGAATGCCGCCATAGTTATTGAACAGTGGGGCCAGTACCTGTACCTCGGGATACTTATCACAGAGGTCGGGTGTGGAAATCTTTTGGTTATTATTGCTCACTGCTGGCCTCATCATTTAACGGAATCTCTAGCCTTGGATAGTAACGCGCCAAATGCTTGCGGGGAATGATGGCAAATCAATAGCGGCTATATGTTGAGGTGATGTTGTGGATTATTTTAGGCCTCGGTGGCTGATGTCGGCATCTTGGCATGGCCAAGCCGAGCGATAGGCTGTGTCTTGTGGTAGCTATCCAGGCCTGAGACACAGATGGTGTCGAGCAGTTGATGGTCGATAAAACCATCCTCACTCAGTGCTTGTTGCGGCAGCTCTATCGCCTGCACTTGACCGATGATCAGCACCGTATTGTTGGCCTCTATGGGGGTTATCTCCCTCAGGGTCAGGTAAATGCTCAGCGGGCTCTGTTGAACAGCCGGTGCGCGGTGGCCTTTTTTGAATTGGGGCGTCAGTTGTGCAAAGTCAAACTCTGATTGACTACGATCGGAGCGGGCCGAGCAGAGATGCGCCTGGCGATAAAGAGCAGTGCTGACGCTGTTGACGGTGAATTCGCCGGTGGCACGAATGTTCTCCAATGTATGCCGGGGGACGCTGTCAGGCCGCGATAGAAGGCCGATCAAAGCGGGTGAGGCACCGACATGAAAGACCGAGCTAAACAGCGCCAGATTGAGCAGGCCTTGCGCGTTGCAGCTGCCGATTAAATTCGCCGATTTATAGCCAGACAATGAGTTTATCAGTTGTACTCTGTAGCGTTCGGGAAGGTCATTAATAATATCGGTTTCAAGTAGCATAGAACACGTCTCGACTGTGGCTGGCAATAACAGGCGGCCCTCGCCAAAGAGTCCGCCTTTGTTAACTAACACAGAGAGTTACGCAGCAGGAAGCACTTTGGTTCACTGCATCCGTTTATGCAACCCAGATTAAGCTGGCTTGGCGAAATAGCTATTCACATAGCGCGCCGCGACATAACCGACAATGACGGTGGCAATCAGCAGCTCTATTACGGCGGCATGATTCAGTGTGCTGGCGTACTCACTGATGCCGGGATACTGGCCGGCGAGCTCGGCTGTTTTGAACAGCGCAGTGGCGCTGATCACTGTGGGAAAGGTGAAGGCGGCGTAACCTGGGCTGAATGGTAATCTCAGTAGATGGAAAAATGCCATATAGATAACCACCGTCATCAGCACGGCAATGCCGGCTAAGACTGCGGTGAGCAACAGAGATGGGTGATCAACCAGGCTTAAATACGCGGCTAAACAGAGGCTGGAGGGTGCGGCCAGTATAGCGATGGTAGGTTTGGCGGTATCGGGAATAGCAGCAGCAAAGATCAAACGGTAAATCATCACCGGCATCAGCACTAAATAGCTGGTCATGGCGAAGAGTAGGATAATCTTAGCCAGCGCATAATAATTGGCACCGGGGCAGGTCAGCGCGGCAACGGCCAGGCCGACGGGGGGCACGAACCAGCTTGGCAGCATGTGGTGCAGCTTAAAATCCTTGACCCGGTGAACAATAAACACCAGCAGAAAGGCGCAGTGCAGCAACACGGCGGTTAACCATAATCCGGCGGCGGTTGTTGGCAGGTAGAGATTAACCGCAGCGGAAACCACCATCAAAGCCATGGCAAAAGTGGGGATAACGCTGCCGACGACAGGGTGAGCCAGTTCATTCAATAATGCCTTTGGTTGGCTGATAAACTTAGCCGCTAATACCGCCAGCAAAACAGCGGCAATACTAGCACCGGCAAGGCGAACAGCGTAGTCGGCGGTCATGTTTTCCCACACCCAACCGAGGCTGGCAATGGCCAGGGCTAAGCCGGCCATGGGGGTGGGGACTCGATTGATATTGTGTTGGATACGTTTGACCATGATATTCACCACGCCGGGTTAATAGCTGTTAATGGGGCTAGTTTAAGCGAGGAGTAACGATTAGAATATCTAAACAATTTGTACATATGGTTAATAAAAATTGAACGCAAGCCGATTGACGTTAAAACAATTGCAGGTCTTTACCGCCGTTGTCGATAAAGGAGTTTTGGCCGGTGCCGCTGAGCAACTATTTATCTCCAAGGCTGCGGTGTCGATGGCGCTGCAAGAGCTGGAGAGCCGGTTGGGTGAGCCGCTGTTTGACCGGGTCAGTAATAGACTGAAAATAAATGCGCGCGGACGACAATTGCTGCCGATGGCGCTGGAGTTACAGCAACGCTGCACTGATATCGAGGATTTATTCGCTGATAGCGAGCAGGTTGGTAATTTGACCATCGGTTGCAGTCACACCATTGGCAGCGGCTTACTGCCACAGCTGTTGGCCGATTTTTCCCAGCAGCAGTCGTTGCGTTCGCAGCGCTTATCGATGCGTAACAGTGTCGAATTGGTCGATGCGTTGGTACGTTTCGAGCTAGATATTGCGTTTATCGAGGCTGATATTCGTCGAACAGGCTTGATACGCCAGCAGTGGCTGCGTGATGAAATGGCCGTGGTCTGCCGCGTTGATCATCCCCTTGCGTTAGCTGACGTGACAGATGTGACTGATTTGGAATGTCAGCGCTGGGTCTTGCGGGAGTCGGGCTCGGGCACACGACGCCAATTTGATGAATGCTTGGCGGCCAGTCTTGCCGACTATGATGTGGCCCTTGAGGTCGACAGTAATGAGGGGGTATTGAACGCCGTCGCCGCAGGTCTTGGCCTGGGTTTTCTCTCGAATATTACCACTCAGCACGCTGTTGCCAGCGGACGGCTGGCTGTGTTGCCGCTGCGCCAGAAGTTCCAGCGTCAGCTTTACTTTCTCTATCATCAGGATAAATACCAATCGGCGGTGGTACAGCGTTTTATTCGTTTTGCCGAAACATGGCAGGGCTGATAAAGCGGGGTTGGCGGGCACAAAAAAGCCGCATTAACGTTGAGTTAATGCGGCTTTTTTTACAGCCCCGAGGGGCTGTAAAGCGTGTTGCTTAAGCCTTGGGGCCGGCAGCAACAATCTCGCCTGAAACGTCAAACTTAGTAATGTTCTCCTGGAACAATACAGCCAGTTTCTTCGCTTCCTCGTCATAGTCAGCATCGCTGCCATAGGCTTTGCGTGGGTTGATGTATTTCTCATCAACGCCAGGAATGGCCTTAGGAATGGTCAGGTTCAGAATGTCTAACTGCTCGGTCTCAACGTTGGCAAGGCTGCCGTCCTGACAGGCGGCTACAACGGCGCGAGTCACAGGAATCGGGAAACGTGAACCGTTGCCTCCAGCGGCACCAGAACCACCGGTCCAGCCGGTGTTAACCAGGTAGACGCGAGAGTCGAAGTCCTCGATGCGCTTCATCAACAGCTCGGCGTATTCGCCTGCTGGACGTGGCATGAAAGGAGCGCCGAAACAGGTAGAGAAGGTTGGGTGGATACCCGCTTCAGCACCAAGTTCGGTTGAACCAACACGCGCGGTATAACCTGATAGGAAGTGGAAGGCTGCCGCTTCTTTAGACAGAATGGATACGGGTGGAAGTACACCAGAAACATCACAGGTCAGGAAGATAACAGTCTTAGGTTCGCCGGCGGCATTCTCGATAACGCGCTTTTCGACGTGCTCTAGTGGGTAGGCGCAACGGCCGTTCTCCGTCAGAGTGGTATCGTCGTAGTCAGCGTGACGGCCTTCATCGACAACGACGTTTTCAACGATGGCGCCGAAGCGGATCGCATCCCAAATAATAGGCTCGTTCTTCTGGCTAAGGTTAATGGTCTTAGCGTAACAGCCGCCTTCGATGTTGAAGACAGTGCCCTTGCCCCATCCGTGCTCGTCATCACCAATCAGCGAACAAGCAGGGTCGGCAGACAGCGTGGTCTTACCGGTGCCAGACAAGCCGAAGAACAGGGTGGTGTTGCCAGAGTCGTCGACGTTGGCCGAGCAGTGCATAGGCATGACGTCTTTTTCTGGTAGCAGGAAGTTCTGTACAGAGAACATTGCCTTCTTCATTTCACCGGCGTAACGCATGCCAGCAAGTAGTACCTTACGCTGAGCGAAGTTAAGGATAACAACACCGTCAGAGTTGGTGCCGTCACGCTCTGGCACACATTCAAAGCCGGCGGCGTTGATGATGGTCCAAGCTTCTTTGCTCTTTGGGTTATAGCTTTCAGGGCGAACAAACATGTTGCGGCCGAAAAGGTTCTGCCAGGCTGTCTCGGTGTTGACGACAACGGGGAGATAGTGATCGTCGTGGGCGCCAACGTGAAGCTCTTGTTGGAAGTGATCTTTCGACAGGAGGTATTCTTCTACGCGAGACCATAGGGCGTCAAATTTGCCGCCGTCGAAAGGACGGTTAACGCCGCCCCATTCGATGCTGTCTTCGGTGCTGGGCTCTTTCACTACAAAACGGTCTGCAGGAGAGCGGCCGGTACGCTTGCCGGTGGTAATAAGCAGGGCACCGGTATCAGTAAGTTCGCCTTCACCGCGCGCTAGTGCACTCTCAACCAATTGGGCTGGGCTAAGGTTTTTTTCAATCGTGACTGAGTCGTCATTTTTGGTTGTCATGGGAAATGAATTCCTATCAAGCAGTAAGGCCGATGGCCGCGGATTTCGAAGGCTTTGCATAAAGCCGCCGCGAGCAAATTTTTTAAGGGCGCTGATTATGCCAAAAAATAACGCTAAAGGCTAAAAAAAACTCAATTACAGCGGTGATATTCGCTATTTTCAGGACAAATTTAATCGCTATGGGTTAACTGAGAGGTGCTCAGTTAAATGACAGAGAGAGGTGTTGGCAGCGATAGCGAGGTTGATATCAGCTGCCGATATAATTCTCAACTCGTTGTTTTTTAATGTATTGTAGGGTCGTTTTTTGTGAATACGTCATCGACGTCAGCGCAGCCAAGCTGGTAGTTTGTATTGCAAAAATCACAGTTCATTTCAATCACACCGCTTTCTGCTAATACGCTTCTGGCCTCTTCCTCGCCGATGGTGGCAACGGCATTCTTTACCCGTTCAATCGAGCAGCTGCAGTTAAACTGAATGGGCGCTGGGGTGAACAGCTGGGTGTTTTCTTCGTGGAACAAGCGGTACAGCATTTCATTGCTGTCGAGTTCGAGTAATTCACTGCGTTTAACTGTGTCGATCAGGGTTAAAATATGCTGCCATTGTTGCTCGCGCTCGTCAGCATCGGGTGTCTTATCGACCGGCAGTTGTTGAATTAGCACGCCGCAACTGCGCTGGCCATTGGCGGCGAGGTGGATCGAGGTTTTTAGTTGTTCAGACTGGGCAAAATAGTGCACTAAACAGGCGCTCAGGTTTTCACCTTCGAGCGGCACGATACCTTGATACCGTTGACCGTTTTTAGGTTCTATAGTGATTGCTAAAGTGCCGTTGGCAAGCAGTACTTGGAAGTCATCGCTGACCGCTTCGCTGCAGTTTCTGGCGATGGCGCGAACGTCACCATCGTGGGTTATCTCAACCATAAGTAATGGGATCTCGCCCTCAGACTTGACCTGCATCGACAGCGAGCCATCAAATTTAATGGTCGAGCCGAGTAAGACGGCGGCACTGATAAATTCACCTAGTAGCGATTCAACCACCGCAGGGTAGCTGTGATTGGCTAAAATTTGACGGTAACTGTCTTCGACGCTGACGACTTCGCCACGGATATCGGTATCTTGAAAAATAAAACGTTGGGAGAAATCGCTCATACTACACCAAATTTGATCAAAAAATAGACGGCTGTTGCCGGTGATAATAGCAAGATGGGGGCGGTGGAGTATTTTGCAAGGCTGGGTTGGCGCTATTGAACCAACCCAGTACTCGCTGGTCTGCATCCGACGTCGATATTACGGGGCGGGCTGCCACTGGCAGAAATTGCGCAGTAATTGTAAACCCGCATCGGCGCTTTTTTCTGGGTGAAACTGGACGGCGAATAGATTACCGGCGCTGAGGGCGACGGTAAAGTCGAAACCATAGTGGCTGCTGCCGGCAATTTGCTCCGGCACGGCGTGGTCCACATAGTAGCTGTGGACAAAGTAGAAATAGCTGTTGTCTTCAATGCCTGCCCACAAGGGGTGTGCTACTTGGCTGACACGGTTCCAGCCCATATGAGGAACTTTGAGCTTTTCTCCGGCGCTATCCCGGTGATTTTCGCCGAAATAGCGTACATCTCCGGATAGGATGCCGAGTCCATCAACGCCGTTGTTTTCTTCGCTGCTGTTGAGCAGCGCCTGCATGCCAACACAGATTGCCAAGACTGGCTTGCCAGCATCGATGGCCTGATGAACCACTTTGTCGACACCGCGACCTAGGATTTCTGCCATACAGTCGCGGATGGCACCGACGCCGGGGAAAACGACCCGATCGGCCTGAGCAATAAGCTCGGGGTCGCCAGTGATGATGACATTGGCACCATCGCTGACGTGTTCAATAGCTTTGGCGGCGGAGTGAAGATTCCCCATACCGTAATCGATAACCGCAATAGTCTGCGGTTGTGATGCAGATGACATCGCTGCAATACCTCAAAAAATAAATACTGCCCTCTGCCGGTTAGGCAGAGGGGCATGCAAGCTTATAGACAGCCCTTGGTTGACGGCATAATGCCCGCCATGCGCTCGTCGGCAGTTAAAGCCATGCGCAGTGCACGGCCAAAGGCCTTGAAGATAGTCTCAGCCTGGTGGTGAGCGTTCTTACCTCGGATATTGTCGATATGCAGAGTGACGCCGGCATGATTAACAAAGCCATGGAAAAACTCATCGAACAGCTGGGTATCGAGCTTGCCAATACTGCCACGGGTATAATCACACTTATGGGTCAACCCAGGGCGGCCGGAAAAATCGATGACAACGCGAGACAGTGCCTCATCCAGTGGCACATAGGCGTGACCATAGCGGGTAATACCTTTTTTATCGCCAACAGCCTTTGCGACGGCTTGACCAAGGGTAATACCGATATCTTCCACGGTGTGGTGATCATCAATATGGTTGTCGCCAACGGCCTTGATGTTAAGGTCAATCATGCCGTGACGGGCAATTTGGTCCATCATATGCTCAAGAAACGGCACGCCAGTATCGAATTCGGCTTTGCCTGTGCCATCGAGGTTGAGGGCAACAGTAATTTGAGTTTCTGAGGTGTTACGAGTAACACTGGCTTGGCGATCGGCCATGGTGTATCTGCTCCGTTTATATAATCCAACGATAATTTTCAGTAATTTAGGCGTTATTAGGATACCCAAACCCATCAAAAACAACCATTATATGCTAAACACGCGGCTAATTCAGGCGCTAATATAGGTTGCCATAACAGACTATGCTATGAGCACGAGTTATTGGAATTATTTTTACTTGCTAGGGAGGCGTCATGAAGCGCTTGTTAATGATTGCGACAGGGTTTGTTGCTGTTGTTTTTATCGCCATTTGGGTGTTGTTAACCGTTGTGATCGATGAGCAGAGGTTAAAGACAGAAATCACTAAGATTGTTGAGCAGCAAACCAACGGTAGCTTGACGATCGACGGCGCGTTGCAGCTGCATATATTTCCAAAGCTGCAGCTTGAACTGGGTCAGCTCAGCTATCAATTACCCGGTGATGAGAACCCCCTGGCGGCGCTGGATTCCTTGCGCTTAGGTGTGGCCGTCATGCCGCTGCTCTCTGGCAGCATTGAGATAGAAGAGGCCAGCTTGGCCGGCCTGAAATTAGCCCTGGTGTTGGATAAGAAGGGGGTTGGCAACTGGGAGAAGGTGATGGCGGCGAGCGATAGCCCGGCGGCAGAACCGGGTGCTGGTAACACCCCGAGCACCGAGGCGGAGCCGGCAGGTGACGAGTCATCGATGGCTATTAATGTCGATGTTATCGATATTACTGACACGGATATTCTCTACCGTGATCAGCAGGCGGGTACCGAGACGGCGTTGACAGGTTTTTTCCTCAAGGCCAGCGGCGTTAACTTGCAGGGCAATAGTTTTCCTATTGAAACAGGCCTGTCTCTTTCAGTCTCAGAGCCACAGCTTACTACCCAGTTAAAATTGGCGGCTAATTTAGCGGTGGCGAATAATAACAATGTCAGTATCGGCGACGGTAAAATCACCGTTAATGCCGACGGCGACGCCTTGGCAGGGCAGAAGGTTGAAGCCACCTTTGCGCTCAAAGAGGTCACCGCTGATGTGGCCGCAGAAACCGTTAGCATCGAGTTCTGGCAGCTTATTCTCAACGGTATCGATGCCTCCGGTGACCTGACTGCCTCACAGTGGTCGCAGACCCTACAGCTCGATAGCCACCTCAAAGTAGCCGCCTTCGACGCGGCAAAACTGGCGAAAGAGCTGGGGCAGACATTGCCGCCGATGGCGGCCGACGATGCTTTGACCAACATAGCTTTTAGCTCGGTGCTGGCTTTGCGCGGTGAACAAATAAAGATCGACGACATCGTCTTAACTATCGATAAATCTCAGCTGACTGGCTTGGCCACGGTCAACCACAAACGCAGTGGTCGCATTGCCGCCAACCTGGTACTCGACCAACTGGACCTTGACCGCTATCTGCCCCCGGCAGATGAAGAGGCGCCGTCGGCCAGTGAGACGCCAGCCGATACCAGCGGTGGCAACAAGGCTCCGGCCAATGCTGGGGAAGAGCTTTTATTCCCCGTTGAGGAGCTACGCGGGCTCGATGTTGATTTCCGCTTTGCCCTTAATAAACTGATGGCCAGTGGTCTAACCCTGACCGATGCCAAGTTGCAGCTGACGGCGTATAAGGGGCTGCTAAAGCTAAACTCTCTCAAGGCCAAGGCTTATCAGGGCACGATTGATGCTCAGGCTGCGCTCGATGTCAAAACAGACACCCCGAAGCTGTCGCTGAAAAATACTGTGCAGGGCGTGGAGGTCAATCCCGTCTTGGTCGCTGTTGCCGAAACCGATTGGATATTTGGTAATGCCAATATGACGATGGATATCACCAGCCGAGGCAATACCACCGCTGCACTGGAAAAGCAGGCCAAGGGCAATGTTAACTTCCGTCTTCGCAAAGGCCGTGCCGAGGGTTTCAATCTGGAGAAGAATGTCTGTCAGGCCATTTCCCTGATCAACGGCGATGATTTAACTGGGCAGTGGTCTGAGCACACCACATTAACTGACATCGTCGGTAAGGTGCGCATCGATGGTCAGAAGATCAGCAATACTGAGCTCAGTGGTGGACTTACCAATATGATGCTCAAGGGCGATGGTGTGGTGAATTTAGCCACTGAGGCTGTCGATTACGGCCTTGGTTTGAAGATTGCTGGCAGTGATGATGGAAAAGGCGTTAACAGCTGCCGAGTCAACGAACGCTACCGCGATATTTATTGGCCAATGCGCTGTACCGGTAAGTTGAGCGATGACCCAGCCAGCATGTGTGGTGTCGATGAGAAGCAAATGGGCAAGATCATGACCGATCTAGCCACCAAGGAAGTGAAGCGCAAGGCTGAAGGTGCCGTAAATGACGCGCTGAACAAATGGCTTAAACGTTAGTAATCAAGCTACAATAGCGCCGATGTTAGGCTGACATCGGCGTTTAATGATCGCACCACAACGGCGTCGGCTTAGTCCCTAACGATAACGAGACTGTCCGTTTTATGTCACAAAACTCCCCTCTTGATATGCTGAGCGATGCCGAATATTTTCAGCAGCGTACCCTGGCTTGGTTTGATGATTACGGTAGAAAAACGCTGCCCTGGCAGCAAAATATAACGCCGTACCGTGTTTGGTTGTCTGAAATCATGCTGCAGCAAACCCAGGTTGCCACGGTTATCGATTATTTTCAGCGTTTCACTGAGCTGCTACCGACGGTGCAAGCCTTGGCTGAGGCGGAGGAAGAGTTGGTGTTATCGCTGTGGGCTGGGCTGGGTTATTACGCCCGTGCGCGTAACTTACACAAGGCTGCTAAGCAGGTGGTCCAACAGTTCTCTGGCGATTTCCCCGATACGGTCGAACAGCTGGAAACACTGCCGGGAATTGGTAGGTCGACTGCTGGCGCAATAGTCTCCATCGCCTTTAGAAAGCGGGCAGCGATCTTAGATGGCAACGTGAAGAGAGTTTTGGCTCGTTACCATCGGGTCGAGGGTTGGCCAGGTAAGGCAGCGGTTCATAAACAGCTGTGGCAGATTGCCGAACATTATACGCCCGATTACCGCTTTCATGATTACACCCAGGTGATGATGGATCTTGGCGCGACAGTTTGTACTCGGTCCAAACCCCGCTGCTCGGACTGTCCGCTCAAAGATGACTGTGAGGCCAACCGCGCCGGCGATCCGTTGTCATACCCGGGTAAAAAACCGAAGCAGCAAATACCCGTAAAGACAGCGAAGCTGTTGGTGATTGAAAACGATAGCGGCGAGGTCTTGCTGGAGAAACGACCACCGACGGGGATTTGGGGTAGTCTGTGGTCGCTGCCGCAGTGTGAAAGCGATGATGATATTATTGCGTTTTGTGCCGATCGGTTAAACCTGAGGGTGGAACTGGTGGAGTCGATGGCGCAGCGGCGTCATACCTTTAGCCACTACCACCTCGACTTTGTTCCCTGCCGTTTGAGACTGCTAGGGCATTGTGACGCAGTTGCCGATCAGCCCCTGGTGTGGTTTAGCGCCGAGCGCGATGTACTGGGTTTGCCGGCGCCGGTGACCAAGCTATTTGAAGAGTTGGCGTTACTGCCCTAATACCGTAGTCGCTAAATTCAGCTTCTCAGTTATAATGGCGGCTTAATTTTCGTTCGATCTGTGGAGAGAGTCATGAGTAATACCGTAGTCTGCCGTAAGTACCAGCAAGAATTAGAGGCAATGGCTCGTCCTCCTTATCCCGGTCCAAAGGGGTTGAAGATTTTTGAGACGGTATCAAAAAAGGCGTGGATGGAATGGTTGGGCTTACAAACCATGCTAATTAATGAAAAGCAGCTAAACGTTTTAGACCCGTCGACCAAGGTCTTTCTCGATGAGCAGCTTGAGAAATTCCTCAGCAATGAGCAGATTGAGAAGATTGAAGGCTACGTTCCGCCTGAAAAATAAGCAGATATTGATGGCTTGGGAGAAATAGTGAAAATATTGCTTTAATTTCTATTTCAGCGCTTGACTCATTGGGGCTGAGCTTGTTTAATACGCCCCGTCTTCAAGACAACGCCCGGATAGCTCAGTCGGTAGAGCAGGGGATTGAAAATCCCCGTGTCGGCAGTTCGATTCTGTCTCCGGGCACCATATTTAAAAAGCCGTTATCGCAAGGTAACGGCTTTTTTTATGCGCGTTATTTATGCCGGTCTGATTGCCCACGGGTCGACGGTTCTACGATTCCCCCTCTCGCTGGCATCCAATATTGTGGCCAGCAATGCTATAGTCATTCAACCCCCGATTATTGCCGAGAGTAGAATAAAAATGTTTAGCAATCTTGCTGATATTCATCCGCTTATGCCTGACGCTGCGAGTGTTGCCGCGATTATTATTGCCGCCTTGGTGGCCGATATATTTTTAAAAGAGTACCTCAAGCGAGGCATTGTTAAATACGCCCGTTCGACCAAGACAACTTGGGATGACGCCATTGTCGATCACCGGGTTATCCACCGCCTAGCACAGCTATTACCGGCGATAATTATCTACTGGGGCATCGATTTAATTCCCAGCCTGCCACCGGAATTTGATCTGGTGATACGTAATGCCGTCTTTGTCTATATGAGCTTGATTCTAGTGCTGACCGTTAATTATTTGTTGAACGCGTTTAACAGCATATACGAACAGCGCCCCAACGCTAAGCAGCGGCCGATCAAAGGCTTTATTCAGCTGGTACAAATCTTTGTATGGGTTGTTGGTAGTATCTTGGTGGTGTCGATTATTCTTCGTCAATCGCCCACTATTTTCCTCAGTGGTTTGGGCGCGATGACGGCGGTGACGATGTTGGTATTCAAAGACACTATATCGTCCTTGGTGGCCAGTATTCAGCTATCGGCCCAGGATATGGTGCGTGTGGGAGACTGGATTGAAATGCCGGCCTTTGGTGCCGATGGTGATGTCGTCGATGTCGAATTACACCTGGTGCGGGTACAAAACTGGGATAAGACCATCAGTACCATCCCGACCTATCGATTGATCAGCGACTCCTTTAAAAACTGGCGGGGCATGAGCGAGTCCGGAGGTCGTCGTATCAAACGCTCGTTATACTTCGATACCGCAACCATCGGTTTTTTGAGCGAGCAAAGACAACAGAAGCTCAAGCAGGTCGAATTGTTAAAGCCCTATCTGGCTCACAAAGAGTCCGAACTTCAGCTGGCAAACAGTACTGTCACCAGCAGCGAAGAGGACGTGATTAACCGTCGCAAGCTGACTAACATCGGCACTATGCGTGCGTATATCTATAATTATTTAAAGCAGCGCACGGACATTCATAAAGATATGACACTGTTGGTGCGACATTTATCGCCTACCTCCGAGGGGTTGCCGATAGAGATTTACTGTTTTACCACGACGACGGAATGGGGCGTTTACGAGGACATCCAGGCGGACATATTTGATCATATTATGGCGATAGCACCGGAGTTTGACCTCAAAATCTACCAGAAGCCGGCCGGAGGTGATGTGAAGGCGGTGCTGGAAAGTATTGATTAAGGTGTTTTAGAGGGCGATGTCTTGTCTCGCCCTCACGGGCTATTTTGCGTTAGCGGGCACGGTAATCAATTGGATTTCAGGGCTGTCTGACAGGTACGCTTCATCGGTGGCCGCCAATCGATTAAACGACATCATCTGCTGCAACCCGTCGATATAGGCTTGGCCGCGCTCAGAGTATTTGTCCAGTGTTGTCGCCAGCGCCTTGCCGGTGACTTTTTGCTTGTCGGCCCTGAGTTGTTGGCGAAGGTCGCGTAGGTTTTGATAGGCGCCGGTGGTGTTGAGATTAAGCATATAGCCCTCAACTGAGGCCAGAGGCGAGTCGAAGCGAGCGAGGCCATAGTTGCCCAACTCTTTTCTTTGACGTTCAGGAATCATACCCTTGCCGCTGAAGTCCCATTGGCCAAACAAGGCGTTACCCTCGGCGGCAAAACGTGAAGTGCCCCAGCCACTCTCCTCGGCGGATTGCGCCAGCGCCAATGACGGCGGCACGGTATCGACACGGCTAAGCAATTCGGCATAGCTGTTCTCATCAAGGCTGTCATTCAGCGATTTGAGCACCCGATAGCGTATGGCTATTTGTTTGACCTCAGCGCTGTCACGGTCGCCGTTTTGAATCAGTTGGCGCTCGGCAATAATGTTTTCGTTAGAGATTAAAATCAGCGGTGCCATTAGCCGGAAAAAGATATTCTTCTTCTGCTGTACGGGGATGGTATTAGAAATATGTTGCCAGTTTTCTGTAATATCGCCGGCGATCAGCCGAGGCACCTGATGGATGCCCTGCTGCCAGCTCTCGTTGGTATAGCTGAGACGTTGGAAGAGGGCTAACAGCTCCTCGGGTGTCGATACGGTCTCTTGCAATATTTGTCGTTCAGCCTGTTCGGCAGCCGCCCTCGGCTCTTTTGGTTGTTCATCACAGCCGGTTAATACGGCGGTGACGCTTACCGCTGTCAGCAGAGTCTTAAGCGCCAATTTAGCGGTCGAAAACAGCCTCATGTAAACATCCTTAATAGCGTAATTTAATGGGTGAAATATTCAAAATAGTTGCTAAGACTAGGAGAAGATCTCGACGATTACTAGTGGTAAATCACCTTATCAACGGGAACTTAAAGGTTAATAGTTAGTCATATAATATCTCTAATCTTATGAGCTTGTGCTAATGCCCGCTTTTTGGAAACAGTCTTCTTTTTGGACGTCGACGGCAAAAACTCTTGTCATTATTTGTCTGGCAGCAATGGCTGCGGCATTTTATCAGCAGCGCAATATGGTCAGCGGTATGGCGCCAGAAATTAATGTGGCGACAATTGCAGGTGAGCGCTTTAATCTCAGCGAGCAGTTATCCAAGGGCCCGGTTCTGGTGTATTTTTGGGGCAGTTGGTGCCCTATCTGTAATGTAGTCTCGCCGGCAGTTGATACCATCGCCGATGATTATCAGGTGGTTACTATGGCGCTAAGTTCTGGGGATAACGCCGAGGTCAATCAGCATTTAGCCAGGCAGGGTTATGATTTTTTGACCATTAATGATGAGCACGGACTCTATGCTAAGCAGTGGGGCGTGACAGTGACGCCGAGTATTTTCATCATCAATCAAAGCGGCGAGGTCAATCAGGTAACCTCGGGCATTACATCAAGCTGGGGCATGCGGGTGAGGCTTTGGCTGGCAGGGCTCAGTGGGTAGCCGGCAGGGTGCGGGCGCCCTTTTTGTTTCGATACTTACCAGAGTCGCGGTTTACCAGAGTCTAATTGACGAAACAGGGATTGGCGACTGTGTAGCATCTCGACGTAGGTTTGCATCAGACCAAAATTGACGTTGTTGCTGGCGATTTTTAAGTCCTGCAGTTTGTCATCGATAGAGTGTATTTCTTGCTGTAGCTTATCGCGAAGCTGTTCAGTGTTTTCTAGGTGTAGGTGAAGCAGTGCGCGGCGTCGTTGTTCGCGACGGTCTTCGGCGCTATGGCGTTGGGTTTTCATTGTTTTGCGTCCTGCAAGCTAACCACATTATTGTGACTCGGCCATACGTTTGTGTCATGGCGAGAGTGCTGTTGTGCTATAAAAATAGGAGAGGTTAACACTCTGTGCAAGTTTGGCGGTGGTTGAAAATGCTAAGCCTCTGAAAGCAAACAATTAGAAAATTGGCCGAGCTATTTTTTACCTGCCGATAGATGTGCGCGTAGTAGCGCCAACCCTGCCAAGCCATAGGATTCAATAAATTGCGGGTGTAGCGCGAGCTGGTCAATCTCACTCAGCGGCCAGTGAATTACCTCTAAAGGCTCTGGCTCGTCGCCAGGCAATGCGCTGGGGTAGAGGTCCTCGGCGACAATGTACTGCATCTGATTGCCCATATAGGATGGCGATAACGAGATTTGCTTCAAGGGTGTTAAGCGTTTGGCAGCAAAGCCCGCCTCCTCTTGCAGCTCTCTCAGGCCGGCGTCGAGGATATCTTCGCCTGAATCGACGGCGCCCTTGGGGAAGGACAGGTAATATTGGTCGATACCGGCGCCAAACTCTTTGATCAATATCAGTGAATGGTTGTCGAGAATAGGCAGCACCATCACCCCGGCATGGCGGCCTGGGTTGAGCCGTTCATAGCGCCGTTGCTCGCCGTTACTAAACGCCAGGTCTAATTGCTCAACATGAAACAGCTTGCTGTGAGTAAGCCATTGTTGATCGATGATTTTGGGGGGCTGCTGCTCGCTCATAAAGGCGTCGTCGTTAGTGAGAAGGCGCTAGTATAACAACACCACTACGGTCTAAAATAGCGGCCCGGTATAAAACGCCGCCCAGGAATTATTGAAGAGGTTTACATGGTCGATTGGCAGGCGATAGACACGGTGCTATTGGATATGGATGGCACGTTGTTGGATTTACATTTCGACAATCATTTTTGGTTGCAGCATTTGCCCAAGCGCTATAGCGAGCTCAAAGCTATGCCCTACGATATTGCCAAGGACCTGCTGTATGGCAAAATCATGGATACCAAGGGTAGTTTGGACTGGTACTGCCTCGATTACTGGCAGGCCGAGCTCGATGTGGACATTGTCGGTTTAAAGGACGAGATAGCTGATTTAATCGCCCCCCGGCCTTTTGTCATCGAATTTTTGCAGGCATTAAAGGCAGCAAATAAACAGGTGATATTGGTCACCAATGCGCACAGAGCCGGCTTAGACTTAAAAATGAAAAAGGTCGATTTAAGGCCGTGGTTCGATGCCATGGTAGCCTCTCATGATTACCGCGAACCGAAGGAGTCGGCTAAGTTTTGGCAGCAGCTGCGGCAGCAGTTCCCGTTTGAACCCAATAAAACGCTGTTTATTGATGATACTGAAAACATTTTGGCCAGCGCAGAGGCGTTTGGCATTAAACATTTATTGACGCTGTCCCAGCCCGACAGCAAAAATCCCTGCCGGTCAGATCTGCGCTACCCCCAATTTCATCATTTCGATGAAATCATGCCGCCAGTAGAGGGAGAGTAATTCATGCCTGATAAGAGTAAAAAAATTCGGCTCGACAAGTGGCTGTGGGCAGCCCGTTTTTATAAGACGCGTTCACTGGCCAAGCAGGCGATTGAGGGGGGCAAGGTGCATTTCGATGGCGCCCGTTGCAAGGTCAGCAAGGAGGTTGTTGTCGGCAGCGAACTGGCTATTCGCCAGGGCTACGATGTGAAGACGGTTTTTGTCGAGCAGCTATCGGATCAGCGTCGTGGTTTTGACGTAGCCAAGGAACTGTACCGCGAGACCGATGACAGCATTGCCAAGCGAGCGATGAACAGCGAGCAACGCCGCCAACAAAACGCCGGTATGGTGCATACAGAGCGGCGGCCTAACAAACGTGATCGGCGACTAATCCATGGCTTTAAAGACGCCATGCGGCAGGATCAGGAATAATGTTGAAACAGTAACAAGCCGTGTCAGCGGCAGCGGTCTCTGGTAATATTGGCCGCCTTGGTTGAACGAGCTGTGGGTGTGCTTAACAAATCAAAGCCCCAGCAATATTAGCGATAAGAATTGAGAGTTGGTATGAGCTTAGCAAAGCGTATTATTCCCTGTTTAGATGTTGATAAGGGCCGTGTCGTCAAAGGCGTTAAGTTTTTGGATATCCGCGATGCCGGTGACCCTGTTGAAATTGCCAAACGCTATGATCAGCAAGGTGCTGATGAGATTACCTTTCTCGATATTACCGCCAGCTCCGAGGGCCGGGATACCACGGTACATACAGTCGAGAAGATGGCCAGTGAGGTGTTTATCCCACTGACTGTTGGTGGCGGGATTCGTCAATGTGATGATATTCGATTAATGCTTAATGCTGGTGCCGATAAGGTCGCCATCAACACCGCCGCTATCTTCAACCCGGATTTTGTCAAGGAAGCGGCCAGTCGTTTTGGCTCTCAGTGTATTGTCGTCGCCATCGACGCCAAGCAGGTTTCTGTTGCCGGTGAGACGCCACGCTGGGAGATATTTACCCACGGAGGCCGTAAGCCGACCGGTATTGATGCGGTTGAGTGGGGCATTAAGATGGCCGAATACGGCGCCGGAGAAATCTTGCTGACCAGTATGGATCAAGATGGTATGAAGAATGGCTTCGACCTCGGTGTGACCCGCGCTATCAGTGATGCGGTTAATATCCCCATCATCGCGTCCGGTGGTGTTGGCAACCTGCAGCACCTGGTTGACGGTGTGGTCGAAGGTAAGGCTGATGCGGTACTGGCGGCCAGTATTTTTCATTTTGGTGAATATACCGTGCCCGAGGCAAAGGCATTTATGCGTGCCCAGGGTGTCGACGTCCGGCTATAAACTGCTCAATTTTAGCAGTGACCGATAAAGTTCCAGGATAGGCTGGGGCTTTTTCTTGTCGGCCGGCAGCTCCGCCGGTAACTCAGTCGCTGACGCTAGTTCACGCTCTTCGAATACCTCTGCCCCTGTCTGTTGCGACAGTAAAAGCTGTGACGGTGTCACCAGCTCGAATCCGGCTGCGGCCAGTGTCGGAAGCTGCTGCTCTAGGTAGCTCATCGTGGCCTCGTGGGGGTGGCCGATGGCGACGGCGACGCCGTTCTTCTCGGCCAACTTGAGCCAGCGTTGGAACTCATTAGCAATGGCCTCGGTATTGATCACGTGATCGAGAAACACCTGTCGCTCCATGCTCGGCAAGCCCAGCAATTCAGCCTGCTCGGCGGCGACGGTCTCGATCGTGGTGCGACTGTCAACGAAATAAAGCTGCTGCGTCTGTAATTCCGCCATGACCAGCGACATCGCTTGACGGTCAGAGGTCAGTTCGCTGCCCATATGATTATTGACTCCGACCACGTGCGGAATCGACGCAATATTATCGCGCAGGGTCTCTAGCAACTGTTGCTCGGGCATATTCAGCGTCAGAGCACCGGCCCCCAAATTATTACCGTGCACATTACTCATCGGCGCGTGCAGAATGACTTCTTTGCCCTGCTCAAAGGCATTGCGGGCAAGTCGTTTACTGCTGGGGCGATGGGGTAAAACTGCCATGGTAGCGAGGCCGGGTAATTCGACGGCGCGCTGACCCTGGGCATAGTTGTTGCCAAGATCATCGATGATCAATACCAGTTTGAAGGTCTTTTGGGCGGTGGCAGCTGTCGCCACGGAATTATCGGCGGCAGTAACATGGCTAAGCAGTATTAGGACTAGCAGGGCAGAACGTAAATAAGTCATCAATCATACCGCTCCGACTGACGCCGGAGCTGTTAAAATGTGGTGGGTGGCAATTGTTAGGCCGCTTTGTCGGTCTCTGCAACCGGCGCGGCCGGCTTTAAAATATTGATGCCTTTAAGCAGGTTCAATGCTTCAAACAATTGATTGTCATCTTTAATTAACTGATTAGCCTTGCGTCTTTCACGCTCAGCCGAATTGCTTTCATCGCCACCGTTGCCGTTGTTGAGGTGGCCCTGTAAATCGGCCTCGGTAATTCTACGGCGGTCATCAATGGCCTCAATCTTAACCCGCTGCACTTCGATATCGGGGTTGATGCCCTGGGCTTGAATCGAGCGACCATCGGGGGTGAAGTAGAGTGCTGTGGTGAGCTTGATGGCCTTGTCTTCGGTCAGCGGTACGATGGTTTGTACCGAGCCCTTGCCAAAACTGTCGGTGCCGATGACTACGGCACGGCGATGATCCTGCAGGGCGCCGGCTACGATTTCAGAGGCCGAGGCTGAGCCGCCATTGATCAGCACGACAATCGGCGCGCCATTGAGAATGTCACCCTCGGTGGCGCTGTAGCGGGTTTCGCTGTTTTGCAGGCGACCCTCGGTATAGACAATCAAGCCGCTGTTAATGAAGTTGTCGACGACTTTGACCGAGGCTTGTAAAACCCCGCCGGGGTTGTTGCGTAAATCAATGACCAGACCTTTTAGCGGTTGCTGGTTTTCGGCGATGAGTTTTTTCACTTCTTTGGTGGTGTTGTCACCAGTGGCGCCTTGGAATTGGGCGATGCGCAGATAGCCATAATCTGGCGCCAGCATTTTGCTGCGCACCGCGGTTACCTTGATAATAGCCCGGGTTAACACCAGATCGAAGGGCTTGTCGTTGCCCTCGCGGACGATGGTGAGAGTGATTTTGCTGCCCTTGGCGCCCCGCATCAGTTTGACCGCGTCATCGAGGCTCAACCCTTTAATAGGCTTGTCGTCGATTTGGATAATAAGATCGCCGGACTCGACACCGGCCTTGGAGGCGGGGGTGTCATCAATGGGGGAGATGACTTTAACAAAGCCGTTTTCCATGCCTACTTCAATACCGAGGCCGCCGAATTCGCCACTGGTGCTCTCTTTGATATCGTCGAAGGTCTTGGCGTCAAGATAAGCTGAGTGTGGATCGAGTCCGGTTAACATGCCTTTGACGGCGTTTTCAAGTAGCGTTTTATCGTCGACTTCTTCGACATAGGCCTGGCGAATCTGATTAAAGACATCGGCAAAAATGCGCAACTCTTCCAGCGGTAATTGCGCCGGCGGTGGCGTGGGCTCAGTGCTGGTGGTGTCATCGGCCAGAGCCAGTGGTGTCGACAGTAAAACGGCAGACAGTGCGGCGGTTTTGATCAGGTGTTGAAACAGCGGCATTAAAACTGACTCCAAAAATAGTAGCGATGGCTGTAACCGAAATAAACAGAGGGTTAGAGAGCTTTTCTATACTGTATATTTTAGACGGGCAAATGTAAGCAATTATTATTATTTGCAGGGGAATTGAGGTTTAAAACGGCTATTTACACCATTTCTTAGGGTTTTGGGGCTTGCCGTTATGGCGGATTTCGAAGTAAAGAGAAGAGGTTTTTTGGCCGCCGGAATTACCGACGGTGGCAATGGCTTCACCTCGCTGAACCCAGTCGCCAGGGGCGGGAAAGATAGCCTGATTGTGGGCGTAGAGGCTGAGGTAGCCATCACCGTGATCGACAATAACCAACATGCCGAGACCTTTAAACCAGTCGGAAAACACCACACGGCCTCGGTGTATCGCCTGCACGTCGGCGCCTTCTCGGGCGGCAATATTGACCCCCTGCCAGCGCAAACCGGCGCTGTTACGCTTGCCACCAAAGCCGTTGAGCAACTGCCCTTTGGTAGGCCACGGCATTGATTTTGCTTGTTTTTTGAACGGTGTATAGTCGCCGGGTAGCTTCATGTCGGCGAGGTTTTGCTGCATGGTGTTAAGTAATTGTTCGAGTTGGATTTGTTCGCGCTGCAGCTCTTTGTCTTTATCTTTAATTGTTTTTTCGATTTGCGTCAGGGTTTGGCGTCGGCTGAACTGTTGTTTTTTGAGGCTTTGTCGCTGGAGGCTGAGCTTGTCGTGGTCGCGTCTGAGCTTGTCTCGGCTGGCGACCATGTCCGGCTCGATTTGGTCGAGCCGTGCAATGGTGTGGTTGTACTGTTGAATCTGGGCAATATTGGCTTTGCTGAGATAGTCGTAATAGATCATCAGCCGAGCAACGGTGGTGGGGTCCTGCTGGTTAAGCAGCAGTTTCAGTTTTTGCTGCCTACCGTTTTGGTAGGCTTGGGTTAGCTGTTGTTCAACGGCCTGTTGTTGCTCGGCCTTGGACTGCTGCAATTCTTGACGTTCACTGTGCAGTTGGTCGAGGTTTTTATTCTCCTTTTTAATACCCTGTTGGATTGTTCTTATTTCTTTTTGGATGGTGCTAATATCGGTTTCGGATTGCTGAAGCTGATGTTGTAACTCGCTGCGCTGGCCCTTGGTTTGCTTGAGCAATTTTTGCAGTTTGTTGATTTCAGCTTTAATGTCGTCAACTTCATCGGCGCCGGCATGGAACGGCATACCGGCACTAAACACCAGGCATAATATGGCAATCAGCCATTGCCCTGTTTTCATAGTCGTGGCTACTCTTATTGTTTTACGGCGAGAGAAACGCCGGTCATTTCACTGGGCTGCTCGACGTTGATCAGCGATAACAGGGTTGGCGCCATATCGCACAGGCGGCCATTGCTATTAAGACTGATGTCCTGCGGGCCAACATAAACCAGCGGCACGTGTTCGGTGGTGTGCTGGGTATGTTTTTGACCGCTGACCGTATCGAGCATTTGCTCACAGTTACCGTGATCGGCAGTGATCAAACATTGTCCCCCAACTCGCTCGATGGCGTCGGTGACGGCTTTAACACTCTGGTCAATTGCCTCTGCGGCCTTGACGGCTGCCTCGAAGACACCGGTGTGACCGACCATATCGCCGTTGGCATAGTTACAAATAATGACATCAAATTCGCCGCCTTCGATGGCGCCAACCAGTTTCTCGGTGACCTCGGGCGCACTCATTTCAGGCTGCAAATCGTAGGTTGCGACATCGGGCGAGTTGATTAAAATGCGCTGCTCACCTTCGAACAGCTCTTCCTGGCCGCCGCTGAAGAAGAAGGTGACGTGAGCGTATTTTTCGGTTTCGGCGATGCGCAGTTGGGTCTTACCCTGCTTGGCAAGATAGTCACCGAGGACATTGTCGAGTGATACCGGCGGGAAGGCGCAGGGGGCTTTGATACTGGCAGCATATTCGGTCAGTGTGGTGAAACTGGCCGCAGGCACGGTATTACGTGCGAAGCCATCGAAGTCGGTGTCGACAAAGGCACGGGTAATCTCACGGGCGCGGTCGGCACGAAAATTCATGAACAGCACGCTGTCGCCATCGTTAATGGTTGCTGTTGGCTGGCCGGCGGTCTGGATGACGGTGGCGGCGACGAATTCGTCATTTTCATCACGTTGGTAGGCGGCATTCAAGCCCTCGGTGGCAGAGGCAAAGCTGTATTCTGACTTGGCCTCGGTTAACAGCTCGTAGGCCTGACTGACGCGATCCCAACGGTTGTCGCGATCCATGGCGTAGTAGCGGCCAATAATCGAGGCAATACGGCCGCAGCCCAAGGTGCTAAAGACGTCATCGATGGCGGCAATCGATGTCTCGGCGCTGCGCGGCGGTGTGTCGCGACCGTCGAGAAAGGCGTGGAGATAGACGGCTTTTGCACCGCGTTTGGCAGCCAATTCAATGGCGGCAATAATATGGCGCTGGTGGCTGTGGACACCACCGGGAGATAGCAGCCCCATGAGGTGAACGGCCTTATTGGCGGCAACGGCATCATCGATCGATTTGACTAGCACGGCGTTTGTTTCGAATTCACCGGTCTTGATTGCCTGGTCAACCTTGCTGATATTTTGATAGACAATGCGGCCGGCACCGAGGCTCATATGACCTACTTCGGAGTTGCCCATTTGACCCTCGGGCAAGCCGACATCCTCGCCGGAAGCCGAGATCAGCGTGTGTGGTCGCTCGGCAATTAACTTATCCCAGTGCGGCGTATTGCCGTGGGCGATGGCGTTGTAGTCAGTGGCTTCACGGTGGCCCCAGCCATCGAGAATAATCAGTGCAATCGGCGTTTTCTTGCTGTTTGTCATAGGTTTAATACTTGTTGTTTTGGGCCAATGTTAGGCGGCTGACCGCCGGGGCAAAAATTTTCCGATATTCTACCTGCTGATGACGGCCATGGCTATTGGCAGCGCTGACAACGGTGAGTTGAGCAGCATGGTTGGAGGCGTTACATAGTGGTGGATATTACCACTTTGTTGGTGGTGGCAAGGCTGTGTATAATGCCGCCTCGAATACAATATACGTATCATTTACTGACACTCATCGGGATAACCGCAATGGCATTGTTTTTTGAATTTTTTGGACAGCAGTGGATACTGGTCACGGCATTTTTAGTCTTGGCAACCCTGTTAATGATGTATGAAGCACGCAAGGCTGGGCCGACGATTACACCGCAGCAATTGTCTCATATGATGAACAAACAGGACGGTGTGGTGGTGGATATCCGCGATAGCAAAGAATTTGGCGCTGGCCATATAGTTGATTCCGTTAACATTCCTGCAAATAAATTAAATGATCGCATGGTGGAGTTGGAAAAACACAAAACCGTCCCCATTATTGTTGTAGACAAGCAGGGCACCGCATCCAGCGCGCCCGGCAAAGCATTAAAGGCTGCAGGTTATCAGCAGGTTTATCGCCTCACAGGCGGTATGTTAGAGTGGAAGGGGCAGAATCTGCCTTTAGTAAAGGCGTAGAGTGATGTCCAAAGTTGTAATGTACAGCAGCGCGTTTTGTCCGTATTGCCATCGAGCCAAGTCAATCCTCGACAGCAAAGGGGTCAACGTCGAAGAAATTTTTGTCGACCGCAAACCGGATATTCGTCAAACCATGATGGACAAAAGTGGCCGTAACACCGTGCCTCAAATCTGGATTGGCGACACCCATGTTGGTGGCTCAGACGATTTATGGGCGCTGGATCGCAATGGCGATCTAGACCCGATGTTAGCAAAGCTTGCCGGTTAACCGGCTAATAAAACAGATAAAAGAGGATAACATGGCAGAAGAAAATCAAGCGGCAGCAAACGGTCCAGAAGGTCAGCAGTTCGCCCTACAGCGCATTTTCATCAAAGATTTATCATTTGAAGCTCCTCAGGGCTCAAAGGCGTTTACTCAGCAGTGGCGTCCACAGGTTAATCTTGACCTTAACACCCGCAACAGCAAGTTGGACGATGACAACTACGAGGTTGTTTTAACCCTGACCGTCACTGCCAAGCAAGAAGATGAAACTGCCTTCTTGGTAGAAGTACAACAGGGCGGCATCTTCCTGTGCAAGGGCTTGGAAGGCGAGCAGCTGCATCAGGTTCTTGGTAGCTTATGCCCAAGCATTCTGTTCCCGTATGCCCGTGAAACCATCGACAGCCTAGTGGTTAAGGGTTCTTTCCCTCCACTGATGGTTGCGCCGGTTAACTTCGAAGCGTTATACCAGCAAGCCCTGGTTAAGCAGGACGAACAGAAGCCAAACTAAGCGCGGCTTAGTGTGACTGATAAAAACCTTGTGATTAATCTCACAAGGTTTTTTTATGCGTGTAAACTAATGAAATCGAATAATAAATAGCTGAGAGTAAGGATTGATGCACCGTTTCGATGCCGATGTCATTATCATAGGGGCAGGCCCCTCGGGAGCTGTTGCCGCGGCGCTGCTTTGCCAGCAGGGTTTTAAGGTGTTAGTGCTGGAGCGAGAGCGGTTTCCGCGTTTCTCCATTGGCGAAAGTCTGCTACCCCAGACCATGGTCTATCTCGAGCAGGCCGGTATGCTGGCAGCGGTCGACAACGCCGGTTTTCAATTCAAGAACGGCGCCGCCTTCCGCTATCAGACGCATTACAGCGATTTTGATTTCAGCGACAAGTTCAGCCCGGGGCCGGACACGACGTATCAGGTGCAGCGAGCAGACTTCGACAAAATACTGGCCGACAGTGCCGCCGAACAGGGCGCCGATATTCGTTATCAGCATGAGATTACCGCCGTCGATATCACGGCAGACTTCGCTGCTGTTGAATGTAAAAACAGCCTTGGTGAGGAACAGAGGTTCTTCGGCCAGTTTATTCTCGATGCCAGCGGCTTTGGCCGCGTATTACCGCGTTTGCTCGATCTGCATCAGCCCTCGGACTTCCCCGTTAGGCAGTCGGTGTTTACCCATATTGAAGACAACATTAGCTGTGCCGACCACGACCGCCATAAAATTCTAGTGACGGTTCACCCCGAGCATCGGGATGTTTGGCTGTGGCTAATTCCCTTTGGTGATGGTCGTTGTTCACTGGGCGTGGTGGCGACGCCTGAGTTCTTGGCGCAATATCAACTGGAGCCGAAACAATTACTGCAGCAGATCGTCAGCGAAGATTCGAGCTTGGCGGCGCTGTTAGTCGATGCACAATACGATACCGAGGTTAGGCAAATTACCGGCTATTCCGCCAATGTGAAAACTCTGCATGGTCAACGCTTTGCGCTGTTGGGTAATGCCGGTGAATTCCTCGACCCCGTATTCTCATCCGGGGTTACCATTGCGGTGAAATCAGCCAGTATGGCGGCCTCATTATTAGCTCGGCAACTTCGGGGCGAAGAGGTTTGTTGGCAACAGCAGTTTGCCCAGCCACTGGGCGAGGGCGTCGATGTGTTTCGCACCTTTGTCAGTAGCTGGTACAGCCACGAGTTGCAGGATATTATTTTCTATGGGCCGCAGAACACAGAGATAAAGGGGATGATCAGCTCGGTATTGGCTGGCTACGCCTGGGATAAAAACAACCCCTATGTCGACAAGAGTGAACGCCGAGTCAGGGTGTTGGCAGAGTTATGCCGTTAGATTGAAAGACTAAGCAATGGAGAGTGTCATGGAGCAAGAAGCGGCCTATATAGGCGAGGCCTATAACAGCCTGATCAATTTTGGTGTCGACTACGGCATGCAGGTTATTGGCGCGATTCTAATTTTAATTGTTGGCGCCGTGGTGGCCAATTGGGTGAGTAAGTCGGCGGTTAAATACCTCGAACGCAAAGATATCGACATCACCTTCAGTCATTTTATCGCCAATGCCTTGAAGGCGATGATTCTGTTCTGCTTTGTCATTATTGCGCTGGGTAAGTTTGGCATCAGTGTGACGCCGTTTATCGCCGCCATTGGTGCGATAGGTTTGGGGGCTGGCTTTGCTGTGCAGGGACTGTTATCGAATTACGCCGCCGGTCTGGCGATCATCTTTACCCGGCCATTTAAGATTGGCGATACCATCGTCGTTTATGGTTATACCGGCCAAATAGTCGATATTAAACTGGCGGCGACGCTGCTGATCACCGAGGATAAGGTGTTAATCACCATCCCTAACCGCTATGCGGTGGGTGAGGTATTACAAAATACCTTCGAATATAAGATGGTCGAGACGCTGTTACATGTCGACCAACAGCACAGCCCCGAGCAGGTTGTTGCGCTGATTAACCAGTGCCTGAGTGACAATGGTAATATTATCGATGACCCTCAGGCTCAGGTCGGTATCGAGGCCTTCGAAGAGGGTAATATCTGCATCGGCATCCGCTGCTGGGTGCCAACCAAATCGTATTACCAAGAGAAGTTCACCATTAATATGGCCGTCTACAATACGCTGCGCGCTCACGGTATTCATATCGCCGCGCCAAAGCGGTTGCCAGAGGGTACGAGCGAATAGAGAGGCATACAGAGGTGTAGTTTCGGTAGGTAAATAACGGTCGACGTATTAAGATAGCGGCCATCGATAAGTCGCCAAAGAATGATGGTTGTTATGTTTGAGATCGCCCTGTTTGAACCGCAGATTGCCCCCAATACTGGCAATATAATGCGCCTGGCCGCCAATAATGGTTGCCGCCTGCATTTGATCGAGCCAATGGGTTTCGATATAGAAGAGAAGAAGTTGCGCCGTGCCGGCCTCGATTACCACGATCTGGACAATACCACGATCCATCCTCACTATCAGGCCTTCGCCGAGGCGATGGCAGGCCGTCGGATTATTGCCTGTACCACCAAGGGTACCCGCAGTCATAGCGATATTGTTTATCAGGCCGGTGATGTACTGTTGTTCGGTGCCGAGACACACGGCTTGGCGCCGGCGGTGATGGAAACGATTGCGCCCGAGTTACGGATCAAGATTCCGATGCAGCCGAATAACCGCAGCCTCAACCTGTCTAACTCGGTGGCTATTATCAGCTACGAGGCCTGGCGCCAGCTCGATTACGCTGGCGCTGCCGAGTAAGCGCCGCCAGTATTGAGGCCGTCGATGCTATTCCGCGGCCTTGGTTGAGGGCCTGGTGCTAAGCGGTTTCGCTTTCCAGCTCTTCGCCGCCCTCGTCCATACCCAGTTCCTTGATCTTACGCGACAGTGTATTGCGCCCCCAGCCGAGCAGTTGCGAGGCGTCGCGGCGTCGGCCATTGGTGTGTTTGAGCGCGCTCTCGATCATGATGCGCTCGAAAATCGGCACCGCGGTATCGAGCAGCTTGCTTTTGCCGCCATTAAGTTCTTGTTCGGCCCAGCTGCGTAAATCATCCTGCCAGTTTGAAGCCCCCTTCTCCTCGGGTTGCTGATTGAGCAGCTCTGGCGGCAGATCGCCGATATGAACCTCGCGACCGGAGGCCATGACAGTCACCCAGCGGCAGGTGTTTTCCAGTTGGCGAACGTTACCCGGCCAATTCAAGCCGGCGAGATACTGCTCGGTATCGCTGGTTAATATTTTAGTCTCCACCGCCAGCTCCTCCGCCGCGGCATTGAAGAAATGCTTGGCCAGACGGGGAATATCCTCGCGGCGCTCGGCCAGCGTCGGGATGTGGATGCGAATCACATTGAGGCGGTGGAATAAATCCTCACGGAAGCTGTGTTCGGCCACCAGGCGCTCTAAGTCCTGGTGGGTGGCGGCGATAATACGCACGTCGACCTTGACCGGGGTGTGGCCGCCGACGCGGTAAAACTCGCCATCCGCCAGCACGCGTAGCAGTCGAGTCTGGGTCTCGGCCGGCATATCGCCGATCTCATCGAGAAACAGCGTGCCGCCGTCGGCCTGTTCGAAGCGACCCCGACGGAGTGCTGCGGCGCCGGTAAAGGCACCCTTCTCGTGGCCAAACAGTTCGGACTCCATCAAATCTTTCGGTATGGCGGCCATGTTGAGGGCGATGAATGGTTTTTCTGAGCGGGGTGAGTGGCGGTGAAGCGCCTGTGCCACCAGCTCTTTACCGGTGCCGGAGTTACCGTTGATTAAGACGGTGATATTGGAGTGTGACAGCCTGCCGATGGCACGAAACACCTCCTGCATCGCTGGGGCCTCGCCAATGATCTCGGTTTCTTCGATTACATCTTCGCTGAAGGCGGCTTCCTGCTGTTGCTCCTTGCTGTGAGCCAGCGCCCGCTTTGCCATGGCCACAGTTTCGTCAATATCGAAGGGCTTGGGCAGATACTCGAAGGCACCGCTCTGGTAGGAGGCGACGGCGGAATCTAGGTCGGAGTGGGCGGTGGTGATAATAACCGGCAGATTGGGGTAGGTCTCGTGGATCTTGCCGAGTAGTTCTAAGCCGTCGATGCCCGGCATGCGGATATCGCTGATAATCACGTCGGGGCGCTCGTTGGGAAGCTGGCGGCAAACCGCCTCGGCGCAGTCAAAACTGGTGGTGTCGATACCCGCCTGATTCAACGCTTTTTCTAATACCCAGCGGATTGAGCGGTCGTCATCGACTACCCAAATATTATTATGATTGCTCATTTGATGGCTCCAAGGGGATATACATTGAGAATTCGGTGTGGCCAGGCTCGCTGCTGCATTCGATCAGACCCTGATGCTGGCTTAAAATAGATTGTGCGATAGACAGACCGAGGCCACTGCCTTCGGCGCGTCCAGTGACCATTGGAAAGAAGATCGTCTCGGCCAGCTCGGCGGGGATGCCGGGGCCGTTGTCGATGATCTCGATCTTGCAGACCAGGCGGTGGCGAATATTGCTGATGGTGAATTGGCGCAGTACGCGGGTGCGCAGCGTAATGGTCGGATTATCAAGACCATCCAGGGCCTGCATGGCGTTTCTGATGATGTTTAAAGCCGCCTGAATCAACTGTTCTTTATCGGCATAAAGTGGTGGAATACTGGGGTCGTAATCGCGGACAAAGTGAATAGCATCATCGGTTTCTGCCGAGATCAAGGTGGTAATACGTTCCAAGCATTCGTGCACGTTGGTCATTGCTGCCTGCGGAATGCGATGGGGGCCCAGTAGGCGGTCGACTAGATTACGCAGCCGGTCGGCCTCTTCAATAATAATCGTGGTGTAGTCTTTTAGCTCATCGTCGTTTAATTCACGGGCCAGTAATTGTGCCGCACCGCGTAAGCCGCCAAGCGGATTTTTTATTTCGTGGGCGAGGCCGCGAATCAGCGTGCGACTGTTTTGCTGCGAGGCAATCAGCGTCTCCTCGCGTGAAATTTTCAGCATCCTATCCATTGGCTGCAGTTCGATTAACAGTGCCGGTTGCTTGCCGACTTCAGTCGGTGTTACCGAGTAATCGACGGTAATACTGAGGCTATTAGGCAATTGCAGCAGGGTTTGACGCTTGGTAAACGAGCGACCGACATCGACAGCCTCACGCAGGGCTTTGACAGATTCGCTGTCTTGATGAACCAACAGGCTGAAATCCAGGCCGAGTACCCGATGACCGCTGGAGTCGAGCAGCATACGTGCGGCGGGATTGAGGTAGGTAATACGCAGCGATGAATCTAACAACATGACTGCCGTTGTCAGGTTGTCGAGAAGCAGGCCATGTAAGTCGTTGTTCATCATTGTTTAACTACCAGTCCCCATTGTTTTAAAACTATATTTGCTAGTCATTACTATAGGCTTAGCAAAAACTACACCAACTTAGGTGGGCGCGGAGGATTACTGCCGAATGAGGCATTGTTTGCTGGGGCATCCGTGATGGCGTCAGTTTGCCATCATGGCCAAGACCGCCCTTGTCAGCACGATCGATACTAGCAAGAGTGAGCGCACCAAAATAGTGCCAAAGCAAAATGGTAATCATATGGTTAGGGTTATAGTGCTGCTGTCTGGCGGTCAGACTTTTTACCAGCCAACAAAAAAGGCCTGCAAAAGCAGGCCTTTTTTCGTATTTAATCGAGTGATTAAACTGAGTAGTACATCTCGAACTCAACAGGGTGAGTTGTAGAGTTAAGACGCTCAACTTCGGCCATCTTCAATGCGATATAGCCGTCGATCATGTCGTCGTCCATTACGCCACCGGCTTTCAAGAAGGCACGGTCAGCGTCTAGCGCTTGTAGTGCTTGCTCTAGGCTTGAAGCAACAGTTGGGATCTCGGCAGCTTCTTCAGCAGGAAGGTCGTATAGATCCTTGTCTGCAGCTTCGCCTGGGTGGATCTTGTTCTGGATGCCGTCAAGGCCGGCCATCAACATAGCGGTAAAGGCTAAGTATGGGTTGGCTGATGGATCACCGAAACGTACTTCGATACGGCTGGCCTTAGGGCTTGGCACGAAAGGAATACGGATTGAAGCAGAACGGTTACGAGCAGAGTAAGCCAGCATAACAGGCGCTTCGAAGCCAGGAACCAAACGCTTGTACGAGTTGGTTGAGGCGTTGGCGAAAGCGTTGATTGCGCGAGCGTGCTTAATGATACCGCCGATGTAGAACAGGGCAGTTTCAGAAAGGCCAGCATAGGCATCGCCAGCCATGATGTTAACGCCGTCTTTAGAAAGCGACTGGTGAACATGCATACCAGAACCGTTATCGCCAACCAGAGGCTTAGGCATGAAGGTAGCCGTCTTGCCGTAGGCGTGAGCAACATTGTGTACAGCATACTTAAGAATCTGAACTTCATCAGCCTTCTTAGTCAGCGTGGCTGGACCTACACCGATTTCACACTGACCAGCAGTGGCAACTTCGTGGTGGTGAATTTCGATTTCTAGACCCATGTCTTCCATCGCGTCACACATGGCGCCACGAAGGTCGTGCAGGCTGTCCAGTGGTGGTACGGGGAAGTAACCGCCTTTAACAACAGGGCGGTGGCCCATGTTGCCGTCTGCGAATGACTTGTTGCTAGACCAAGCTGCTTCTTCAGAGTTGATCTGGTAGCTGGTGCTGTGGATATCAACATTCCACTTAACGTCGTCAAAAACGAAGAACTCAGGCTCGGGACCGAACAGTGCAGTATCGGCGATGCCAGTAGAGCGTAGGTATTCTTCAGCGCGGCCAGCAACAGAGCGAGGGTCACGGTTGTAGCCCTGCATAGTAGTAGGCTCAACGATGTTACAGATGATAACAACGGTGGCAGACTCGGTGAAGGGATCGATGTAAGAAGAAGAGTCTTCAGGCATCATGACCATGTCTGATTCGTTAATGCCTTTCCAGCCAGCGATAGAAGAACCATCAAACATTTTACCGTCTTCGAAGAAGCTCTCGCCTACTTCTGAAGCAGGAATGGTGACGTGCTGCTCTTTACCCTTAAAGTCGGTAAAGCGAAGGTCTACCCATTTGATATCGTTATCAGCGATTAGTTTAACTGTGCGTGACATAAATACGTCCTCGGTCGGTATATTACGGCTAGTGCCATTTCTTTTAGTATTAAAACTCTTCGGTTTATGCCGAGAGTTTATAAATATGGCTTTACAAAAGCAAGAGGCGTGCCAGAGTCGATATCGGCGCAATTTCAAGCACTTTGCAAAGGATTGTGCACCTGTTTGGGGAAAACGCGCTAATTCGGCTCATTAGTCGCACCAATATGATGCGTCAATGCTCTTTTTTGGTGCTTTGGTGCATTTTTTACCGTATAGACCTTAAGGATAAGTACAGCGACAATCAAGTGTTTTATAATGAACAAATATTGTTATTGATCTCTAGGGCTATTATGAAGTTTGTCGTCAAGTTTTTCCCCGAAATCACCATAAAGAGTAAGCCTGTGCGTAAGCAGTTTGTGCGCATGCTGACAGATAATGTGCGCACGCTGTTGCGTCATGTTGATGCCGATGTGAAGGTCATCCGGGATTGGGACAAGCTGGTTGTCGTCAGCGAGCAGGATGCGTTGCTACCCCGCTTTGTCGAGGTGTTGTCGAATACCCCCGGGATTGCCTATTTCAATGACGTGGTGCAATACCCGCTGGGTGATTTACACGACATTTTCGAGAAGACCAAGGCTATTTGGGGAGAGCGCTTGGCGGGCAAGACCTTTGCTGTGCGCTGTAAACGTGCCGGCAAGCATGAGTTTAAGTCTGGCGATATCGAACGCTATGTAGGGGGCGGATTGAACCAGCACACTGAGGCACTGGGTGTTAAGCTCAGCAAGCCGGAGATTACTGTGCAATTAGAGGTTCGCGACGACATCCTGTTTGTTATTAATGAGCGACACGAGGGCTTGGGTGGCTTCCCAATAGGCAGTCTCGACCCAGTTATCTCATTGATATCCGGTGGTTTCGATTCAAATGTCGCCAGCTATTTGACCATGAAGCGGGGTCTGCGCACGCATTTCCTGTTCTTTAATCTCGGCGGTCACGCCCACGAAATAGGGGTGAAAGAAGTTGCCCTGTATCTATGGCAAAAATATGGCGCCTCACATCGAGTGCGTTTCATCTCGGTGCCCTTCGATGGTGTCGTTGGCGAGATTCTCAAGAATGTAGACAACTCTCAGATGGGGGTTATTCTGAAGCGTATGATGCTGCGTGCCGGCACCCAGATTGCCGAGCAAATGGGGGTTCAGGCGCTGGTCACCGGTGAGAGTGTGGCCCAGGTGTCGAGCCAGACACTGACCAACCTCAGTGTGATCGATTCGGTGACCAACAGCTTGGTGCTGCGTCCGCTGATTACCATGGACAAGCCGGAAATCATCAAGTTGGCCGAACAGATCGGCACCGCCGAGTTTGCTGCCAACATGCCAGAATATTGTGGTGTTATCTCGGTCAAGCCGACCACTAAGGCAAAGCCTGAAAAGATTGAGCGGGAAGAGGGCAAGTTCGATTTTTCGGTGTTGGATAAGGCGGTGGCAGACACCAAACTGATTAATATCGATGAGATAGATCTGAGCGAGCAAATCGAGGATGTCGAGGTAATGCCGTTCCCCGTTGGCGAGAGTATCGTCATCGATGTGCGCCATCCGACCGAAAGGGAGTTGTCGCCGCTGCGGTTGGCTAAGAACGAGGTGTTGGATATACCCTTCTTCGAGTTGCACGGTAAGTACGCTGAACTCGATCAGAGCGAGCACTATATGCTGTACTGTGAGAAGGGCACGATGAGCCGGCTACACGCCTCGCATCTAAAGCATGAAGGCTACCATAACGTATCGGTCTACCGGCCATAGGGTGAAATCGAGACAATAAAAAAGGAGGCCTAGGCCTCCTTTTTTATTGCTGACTAAGTGTGTACTTAGAATAGTACGCGACAGCGAACCGTACCGTCGATGGCACTCAGTTTGTTCAGAGCCAGCTCTGAGAAATCCTGATCGATATCGATCACCACATAACCAACACTATCGTTAGTCTGTAGGTACTGGCCAAGGATGTTGATATTGTTATCAGACAACGCCTTGTTGATCGCTGACATAACGCCTGGGTGATTGTCGTGGATGTGCAGCAAGCGGTGTACGCCTTCATGGGCCGGCAGCGCAACGCTTGGAAAGTTGACGGAAGATGTCGTTGCACCGGTATCGGAGTAACGAATCAGTTTCTCGGCAACTTCGAGGCCGATATTTGCCTGGGCTTCGATGGTCGAGCCACCAATGTGTGGCGTCAGGAAGGTGTTCTCGAAAGCGCGCAGTGGGCTAACGAACTCTTCGTTGTTTGACTTGGGCTCGGTCGGGAATACATCGATGGCAGCGCCGGCCAGCTTCTTCGACTCAAGCGCGGCAGCTAAGGCGTCGATATCGACAACAGTACCGCGTGAGGCGTTGATGAGAATGCCGTTATCTTTCATCTGGGCAATCTGTTCGGCGCCAATCATGTCCTTGGTCGAGGCGGTTTCAGGCACGTGTAGGCTGACGATATCAGAGCTTTCAAGAAGCGCCTGTAGTGTCGGCATCTGAATCGCATTCCCCAGGGGCAGCTTGCTAACAGTATCGTAGAAGTGCACTTTCATACCGAGAGATTCTGCGATGACAGACAATTGCATGCCGATAGAGCCATAGCCAATCAGGCCAAGCGTCTTGCCGCGGATCTCATAAGAGCCAGTGGCAGATTTATCCCAAACACCGCGGTGGGCTTTGGAGCTTTTTTCGGCAATGCCGCGTAGCAATAATATTGCCTCGGCAATAACCAGTTCAGCCACAGAGCGAGTGTTGGAGAACGGTGCATTGAACACGGCAATACCGCGGTTCATTGCTGATGTTAGATCTACCTGATTGGTGCCGATGCAGAAGCAGCCGATACCAATAAGTTTCTTCGCCTCGGCGAGAACCTCGTCGGTTAGCTGGGTGCGTGAACGCAAGCCAACAAAGTGTGCATCACGAATCTTGGCGATTAATTCGTCGCCAGCCAACGCTGTTTTGATGTATTCAATGTTGGTGTAACCGGCCGTTTCCAAGGTATCAACGGCTGACTGGTGTACGCCTTCTAATAAAAGAAAACGAATTTTACTCTTATCGAGCGAGGTCTTAGACATCTTATTCCCCGAACTTCATTGTGAGAACTAGCAGAATTTTTGTGCGCGTATGGTAACATAGCCGCCGCATCAATCACCTATAAACTCGCCCTAGATACCATTTTAACGGTGAATAGTGGCGATAATATCAACACCTGTGGTTCGGAATCAGTCATGAGTAATAAAGTATCCTCTGAAATAATCAATCACTTAAAAGCGATAGTCGGCGAGCAGAAAGTACTGCTTGGCGATGATGACTTACAGACTTTTGGTAAGGACTGGACGCGCATCTATACCCCAGACCCTTCAGTGATTGTCCTGCCGAAGACTGTCGAGCAGGTGCAGGCGATTGTTAAACTGGCCAATGCAGAAGGCTTTGGTATCGTACCATCCGGTGGTCGTACCGGTCTTTCTGGCGGCGCCGTGGCAACTAATGGTGAGGTTGTTATCGCCTTCGATGCGATGAACGAGATTCGTGATCTCAGCGTTGTCGATCAAAGCGTGGTCTGCCAGGCCGGTGTGATTACTGAGCAATTACAGAACTATGCCGAGGAGCATCAGCTTTTTTATCCCGTAGATTTTGCCTCCAGCGGCTCGTCGCAGATTGGCGGTAATATTGCTACTAATGCCGGTGGCATAAAGGTCATCCGTTACGGCATGACCCGCGACTGGGTGTTAGGTTTAAAGGTTGTGACAGGCAGTGGAGAAATTCTTGAGCTCAATCACGGGCTACTAAAGAACAATGCCGGCTATGATTTGCGTCAGTTGTTTATCGGTGCCGAGGGGACTCTTGGCTTGATTGTCGAGGCCACTATTCGTCTGACGCGTCAGCCACATAATCTCAGTGTACTGGTCTTGGGTGTTGAGCATTTCTCATCGATTATGAATGTGCTCCACGCCTTCCAAAGTAAGATCGATCTCACCGCGTTTGAATTTTTCTCGGAAAAAGCCCTGCAGAAAGTGGTCGATCATCAAGACTTGCAACGACCATTCGACAGTGTCTGCGATTACTATGCGCTGATTGAATTTGAATCGTTGACCGAGCAAGAATTAGAGCACGCGATGTCGCTGTTTGAGCATTGCATGGAAGAGGGTTGGGTGGTTGATGGTGTCATCAGTCAATCGTTGCAGCAGGCGCAAAATCTGTGGCGCCTACGAGAAGACATTTCTGAGACGCTGGCCCGTTGGACACCGTACAAGAATGATTTGTCGGTGAGCGTGTCGCGTATCCCTGAGTTTATTGGCGAGGTTGATGAGCTGGTTCAGGCCGGTTATCCCGATTTTGAAATTGTCTGGTTTGGGCATATTGGCGACGGTAATGCCCACTTGAATATCCTGCGCCCCGACGAGACGCCGATGGCGGACTTTGTCGCCCAATGTGAGGCGGTGTCGAAGCAAATCTTCGAGATTGTGCAGCGCTACAATGGTTCTGTCTCGGCTGAACATGGCGTCGGCTTGGTGAAAAAACCCTATCTTAAGTACACTCGAAGCGCTGTCGAAATTGAGTATATGAAGAGCGTTAAAAAGGTTTTTGACCCGCAGAATGTGATGAACCCTGGCAAGGTGTTCGATCTATGAGCGATTATCAACACCGTTTAGTCAGTGGTGAACCCATCGACCTGCCGGTAGGCAAGGTGGTCTGTGTTGGTCGTAATTATTTGGATCATATTCGAGAGCTTAATAATGACATCCCCGAGGCGCCGCTGCTGTTTATCAAGCCAGAGACTGCAGTGGTGGCTGTTGATCAGCCGATTGTGATACCGGCAGATCGCGGTGAGGTGCATCATGAGCTTGAGATTGCTCTGTTGATTGGTCAGCGTCTGACGCGGGCGGATAGCGAGCAGGCGATGGCGGCAGTAACCGCTGTTGGCCTAGGGTTGGATTTAACCCTGCGTGATGTGCAATCAGCTCTGAAGAAGAAGGGGCAGCCATGGGAAATCGCCAAGGCATTCGATGGCGCCTGTCCTTTGACGTCTTTTGTGCCGGTGGCTGAGTTTGCTGATTTGCAAAAGCTGCAGTTTAGTCTGCATAAGAATGGTCGCTTGCAGCAGGATGGTCTGGCGGCAATGATGATGCATAAAATTGCTGATTTGCTGGCGGTGATGAGCCAATCATTTACCCTGATGCCCGGGGATGTGGTGTTGACCGGCACGCCGGCTGGCGTGTCAGCGCTGACCAGTGGCGATCAACTGCAGTTGTCGCTCGAGGAACGTTATCAGTGGTCGGTCTCTGTTGCCTAGTCTGCGGTAACAACGGCGATAAAAAAGGCAGCCTAGGCTGCCTTTTTTATCGCTGACGAATAGTAGGTTATTCAGCGCGTAGAGTTTTGACGCCTTGTTGGGTGGCCAGCAGTAAGACATCGGCAGCCTTGATGGCAAACAAACCATTGGTGACGACGCCGACAATATTGTTAATCGCTTTTTCGGTGTTGAATGGCTGGTCGATGGGGAAGTCGTAACAGTCGATGATGATATTGCCATTATCGGTGACCACGCCTTCACGATAGACTGGGCTGCAGCCTAGCTTGAGCAGTTCGCGGGCGACATAAGAGCGAGCCATTGGGATGACTTCAACCGGTAGTGGGAAGTCGCCAAGAGTCTTAACCAGTTTGCTTTCGTCGGCGATACAGACGAATTCATCGGCTACGGCAGTGACGATTTTCTCGCGGGTCAGGGCGGCACCGCCGCCTTTGATTAGCTGTAACTGGTGGTTAGATTCGTCGGCGCCATCTATATATACACTGATGCTGTTGACGCTGTTGAGCTCGAATACCTCGATGCCGTGGCTTTCCAAGCGTAGTGCCGAAGCCTCAGAGCTGGCAACAGTGCCAGCAAAATCGTCGCGGTATTCGGCCAGTGCATCGATAAAACAGTTGGCGGTTGAGCCCGTGCCAATGCCGATAATCGCGTCGCGATGAAGCTTGGGTTTGATGTAGTCGATGGCGGCAAGCGCCACCGCTTTTTTGAGTTCGTCTTGAGTCATGATGTCTGTTTCTGGCGCATAGATGAAATGAATAGCTGATTATAGCGTCTTGCGGCTTTATTGACGCCTATTAAATGATTTACCATACAAGAAAACACGCAGTATCCCGAAACCGTTGGAATGAACATGCCCAAGTCTTACGTAAAAAAAATCCTTGAAGCCCGCGTCTATGACGTTGCGATAGAGACACCGTTGAGTCCTGCACTGATTATGTCTGAACGGTTGGGTAATAAGGTGTTCTTGAAACGAGAGGATTTGCAGCCGGTCTATTCTTTCAAGCTTCGCGGCGCTTATAACAAGATGGTTCAGTTGACTGAGGCGGAGCGCAGCCGTGGTGTGGTGGCAGCATCGGCGGGTAATCATGCGCAGGGCTTGGCCATGTCGGCCAAACATCTCGGGGTTAAGGCGATTATCGTAATGCCGAAGACAACACCGGCGATCAAGGTCGATGCAGTAAGGGCGCGTGGTGCAGAGGTGGTTTTGCACGGTGACGCTTATGATGCAGCCTCTGCCTATGCCAAACAATTAGTCGCCGATAAAGGCATGGTCTATATACACCCGTTTGACGACCCGGCTGTTATTGCCGGTCAAGGCACGATAGGCATGGAAATTTTGCGCCAGCATCAGGGTGATATTGATGCGGTGTTTGTGCCTGTTGGTGGCGGAGGCCTGCTGGCTGGTATTGCTGCCTACATCAAGTATGTCCGTCCAGAGGTCAAAATCATCGGTGTCGAGCCCGAGGATTCGGCCTGTCTGGCCGCTGCGATGGCTGCCGATGAGCGTGTGGTTTTGCCTGAGGTAGGTATCTTTGCCGATGGCGTGGCGGTGGCTCAAATCGGCGAGGAGACCTTCCGGGTTATCCGTGAAACTGTCGACGAGGTGATCACTGTAAGTACCGATGAAATCTGCGCGGCGATCAAGGATATCTTCGACGATACCCGTTCTATCTCAGAGCCTGCGGGTGCTGTTGGTTTGGCAGGACTTAAAAAATACTGTGAGCAAACTGGGGTGACCGGTCAGACTTTGGTGACAATACACAGTGGTGCCAATACTAATTTTGATCGTCTCAGATATATCTCGGAGCGGGCGGAAATCGGCGAGCAACGCGAGGCGGTGTTGGCGGTGACTATTCCCGAGCGCCCAGGTAGCTTTGAGGCGTTCTGTCAGGCCTTGGGTGAGCGCAGCGTGACCGAGTTTAACTATCGTTACAGCGATGATAGTTCTGCCCAAGTGTATGTGGGGGTGCAAATTGCCGCCGGCGGCTCGGATCGGGCGCTGTTGTTGGCAGATTTAAACGCACTGGAATATGCCGTTGTCGATTTAACCGATAATGAGGTGGCAAAGCTTCATGTTCGCCATATGGTCGGTGGTCATGCGCCACAGGTGGGCAGCGAGCTGGTCTACAGCTTTGAGTTCCCGGAGCGTCCCGGCGCGCTGATGCGTTTTTTGACCAAGCTGGGTGGCTCGTGGAATATCACGCTGTTCCACTACCGTAACCATGGCGCGGCCTTCGGCCGGGTGTTGGTCGGTCTGCAGGCGAAAGCCGAGGATAAGCCAGAGCTGGAGCAGTTTTTGCGGCAGCTGGGTTATCGCTACAACGAAGAGACCGATAACGAGGCCTACCAGCTGTTCATGGGTTAATCTCACACCTGGGCGATGGTTTGGGGCGGTTTTCTGCCGCTCTTTCACCCTGAGGTGTCGCTTATAAAAAGAAAATGACTGTTTATTCGGCGAAAGTTGTGACAGTGGTCTCTCGCGCGTCGATTTCTTTTACGTTAGTATAACCTCCTGTAATAAACACCCTGTCTTTAATTCAAATAATAATAAGAAAAATATGATGATAACTTTGAAGGGGAACGCAGTTGGCTAAACCAGATCTCCTCACTATCTTGGCCGTGGTATTTACTCTCGGTGTTTTGATTACCGCCGTCGCCCCTTCGATGACTACAGAGGCAGAGCGCGCTCAGTTGCAGCCGATTATTTCCGATACAGCCTTCGCCACTCGTCGCTAAGGCTATTAATACATCGCCTTGTCGCTGATAACCTTGTCGACTCTTACGTCCCATGACTGTGGCGAGAGTGGTTGGCATTGTTGAAACTGATGGGCAATGGCAAAAAGGCTGGGTTTTTTGTGTTTGTGGCGTTGTTTGAATGACAGAGCTCTGTCGTAGAAGCCGCCGCCCATACCTATTCTATTGCGATACCGGTCAAAACCTACCAGCGGCATAATGAGTAGGTCCAGCGTCTTGAGTGACGTTATTCTACGTGTGCGCCGAAGAGGCTCTTGGATATTGTAGCGATTGCGCCGCAGGCGCTGGTGGCGTTGGTAGCGATGAAAACTCAGTGTGTAATTGTCGCCAACGATGGGTAGGTAAACTTTCTTTCCCGCGGATAGTGCAGCTTGGCACAGTGGCCAGGGGTCAATTTCGCCGTCGTTGGCCAAATAGAGTCCGATACTCTGAGCGCGCCGGAATTCTTTCAGTTTAATGATACTGTGACAGACAGTGCGACTGGCTATTCGCTGCTGATTGCTGCTGAGTTGGCGTCGTTTTCTGCGCAGTTGCTGGCGCAGGAGTTGGGTTGTCGGCGTAGAATCTGGCATTAAAAGGCGCTGCTGAATGATGTCTTGCAGAAGAAGAGTGACCCCAAGGTACCGCTGTTGGCTTGGCCTTGAACCGTAAAGTTCAAGGTGGTGGCCTCAGTAATGCATTAGGCTTTCCGTCGAGCGGACATGCACACCAACACTAGCTGGAGGACACCGGGGTATAGATTATCGGCTCGAGGACTTGCGAACTGGCCAATACCCCAGGGTATGGTTGATTATAGCGCGGTTTACGACCCGAATGCACCCTGGATGAAATAAATATTATGCTATTAATAAAGGGCTTTTGGGTGATTGCTGGATAAAAGTAAAGGCAGCCAATAGCTTACTATTGGCCCTGGTCGGCGGCGAGGCGCTGATGTTTGGCAATCGCCTTATCGAGCTTGATATTGAGAGCACGAATACGCTGTTGCTGCTTGCTTTCAAGTCCGCTGTCTTGATTGCCTTGTTGAATCAGCTCGTGGCTAAGATTGAGTCCGGCCATGATGGCGATGCGCTCTAGGCCAATCACTTTGCCGCCGTTGCGAATATCACGCATCGATTGATCGAGCTTTTTGGCGCTGTCGCTAAGCTCTTGTTGTTGCTCTTCGCCGCAGCTGATTTGGTAGTCGCGGTCTAGAATGTTAACGGTTACAGTATTGTTTGACATGGCGTTATTTCAAACTATCGGAAGGTGTTGTTTTATCACCTGTTTTTTTAAGTCGATCGATCATTGTCTTGATGCGATCACTGGCTTGATTATTCTTGTTTTGCAGCTGCACGCGCTCTTCGGCCCACTGACGTTGCTGGCGTTTTAGCTGTTCATTCTCTTCTAATAACCTGTCGCTAAAAGCCAGTAAGCTATTGACTTTGGCTTCGAGAATGTTGATTTCGTCTTCGTCCATTAAAATCGCTGCAGTATTAAGAAATTGATAGCTGATAGCATACTATAATTTGCCAGTATTACCCGGTCAACTTTCGATGCTTAAATCGTTGTAAAGATGTCGATAAAATCAATTGCTTGAGTGAATAGATGAATTGATTGTCGATGTTGCGTATTTCGCTGATAGTCTGCAGGGCTTTAGTGCTAATATAAGAGTTTTGTCGTAGTGGAGAAACCATGACTACTGAATACGAAGCTGAGCCGCTGGATTTTGATGATGTCTGTGACCTGTTGGTCGAGCTTGGCTCCCTGGTTTCCGCCGCTGAATTCCATGGCAGTGTCAGTGGCATGCTGGCAGGTTGTATCAAGGATAAGAAAGAACCCGATGGTGGCTGGCCCAATTTTATGGCTGAGCTGATTGACGTAGAGTATCAGGCCAATTCATTGCAGCAGCAAGAGCTGGTCGAAATTGGCCAAACCATTGCCAATGCCTTGACGGATGAGAGCCTCTCCTTCGGCTTACTGTTACCCGATGAAGACCATGATGTCGCCATTCGCATTGAGTCACTGGGGCACTGGTGTCAGGGTTTTCTATCGGGCTTTGCTCAGTCGGGTATTACCGACCCCATTATTGCTACTTGGCCAGATGATGCCAGAGAGGCGCTGCACGATTTGGCCGCTATTGCCCAAATTGGTTTGGATGATGAAGATGACCCTAAGCTTGAGGCTGACTACCTGGAAGTCAGCGAATATGTTCGCTTAGCAGCGCTGCATGTGTTTTTGGAGTGTGCCGGTGAGAGTAACAAGGGTGAGGCCGACATGGACTCAGCCGACCAGAAGGCAAACAGAGAGGCTCATGAAGAGGCGATAAGCTCTGTTGGCGAGCTGTTCAACCGCGGTGACAAACCGCTGCATTAATATATGATAGTAAGCTGGTGAGGCCCTGCCCTGCCAGTGAATAACAACAACGAATCTATCGACACTATATCTGCGTGAAACTATGCCTATCTCAATGACCGAATTCAGTGCTCGCCGCCAAGCCTTAATGTCCCAAATGGACGGTAATAGCATTGCCATCATCAGCTCCGCCGAGAGCTTTCTTCGCAACGGTGATGCTGAATATCCTTACCGTCAGAATAGTGACTTTTTTTATCTGACTGGCTTTAATGAGCCGGAGGCGATGGCGGTATTGATTCCAGATGGCAAAAACGGCACGGGGCAATTTGTGTTGTTTTGCCGTGATCGTGACCCGGCCAAAGAGATCTGGGACGGCAAGCGTGCCGGTCAACAGGGCGCCGAAGAAACCTATGGTGCAGATCAGGCCTATTCAATCGGTGAAATAGACCAGCAGCTGCCAGAATTGCTGGCAGATAAGGCCAGTATTTACTACACCGTCGGCGTCAGCCAAGCCTTCGACCAGCAGGTGGTGGCGTGGTTGAATGCGGTGCGGGCGAAGGCCAGAACCGGTGTTCTGGCTCCGAGCCAATTCACCGATGTGTCGACGCTGTTGCGTGAAATGCGACTGATTAAAAGCGAGGCCGAGCAGCAGATTATGCGCCGCGCCGGTCAAATCAGTGCCGAGGCGCACTGTCAGGCCATGCGTGTCTGCCAGCCCGGTATGATGGAGTACCAGCTGGAGGCAGAGTTTCTCTATGCCTTCGCTAAAAATGGCAGCAAGTCTCCAGCTTACACCACTATTGTCGGTGGTGGTGCCAATGCCTGTATATTGCACTATATCGAGAATGATCAAATGCTTAACGATGGTGATCTGGTGTTGATCGATGCCGGCTGTGAACTCGAACACTATGCCGCCGATATCACACGAACCTTCCCAGTCAACGGGGTGTTCAGTGCCGAACAAAAGGCACTGTATGAACTGTGTTTAAAGGCTCAACTGGCCGCTATCGAGGTGGTTAAGCCGGGTGTGCCGTGGAATCGTGCCCACGAGGTCACCGTCGAGGTGATTACCCAGGGCTTGGTTGAGCTGGGCCTGTTAACCGGCAGTGTCGACGAATTGATTGAGAGTCAGGCATTCACTGCTTTCTATATGCACCGTGCCGGCCATTGGTTGGGTATGGATGTTCATGATGTCGGTGATTATCGTGTCGATGGCCAATGGCGTCCACTGCAGCCGGGCATGGCGTTAACCATTGAGCCCGGCATTTATGTGGCACCGGACAACCTTGAAGTGGATGAACGTTGGCGGGGGATTGGTATCCGTATCGAAGACGATATTTTGGTAACGGCCAATGGCTGTGAAAACCTTACTGCGGCAGTGCCCAAAACGATTGCCGAGATTGAAGCGTTAATGGCCGCAGCCAATGACTAAGACCGATGAGGCAGTCGACTTTGATATCGTCATCGTCGGTGGCGGTATGGTGGGTGCCAGCCTGGCGGTGACGCTGGGGCGTTATTTGCCGGCGTTGTCGGTGGCGATAGTCGAGGGTTTTCCGATGTCGACCGATGCGGCCAAGCCGGTTTATCAACCCAGTTTCGATGCTCGCTCCACTGCCTTGGCCGGCGGCGCCAAAGCCATATTTGAGCAGCTGGGTATTTGGTCGCAGTTGGCGCAGCACTGTCAGCCGATCGACCATATTCACGTCTCCAGAGCCGCCCGTCCCGCCACCATGGTAATGGATGCCGAGCAGCCGCAAAGCCTGGGTTATGTTGTCGAGAACCAGTGGCTGGGTCGGGTGTTGATGGCAGCGATGCAACAGCAGCAAGGTCTGACAATTATTGCACCGGCGACTGTCGACAAGGTGACGCCATGCGAAGGATTTAACCGGCTTGATATCACCGGTAAGGCGGAACAGCAGCAGAGCCAGCTCACCGCCAAGTTAGTGATTGTTGCCGATGGTGTCGGCTCTAAACTGGCGCAATCCCTGGGTATTCAATACCGTAAAAAGTCCTATCGGGCGGCGGCTATCGTGGCCAACATTCAAACGGCTGACGATCACCAAGGCTGGGCCTTTGAGCGCTTTGGGGGCGACGGTCCAATGGCGGTATTGCCGCTGGTTGGTGGCGCTGCAACGGAGCGACGCTCGGCGCTGGTGTGGTCGCGACCGGAAGAAGAGATCGATGACTGGCTAAGCTGTGATGAGACTGTTTTTATCGATGAACTACAGCGTCGTTTTGGCTATCGCCTGGGTAAAATTGAGGCTGTGGGCGAGCGTTTCAGTTATCCCTTACAGTTGGTCGAGGCCTGTGAGCAGGTACGAACCGGTATTGTTGTCATGGGTAATGCCGCCCACCTGCTGCACCCAGTGGCGGGGCAGGGCTTTAATCTGGCGCTGCGTGATATTACGGCGTTAATATTAACCTTGGCAGAGGCCCAAAAAGCCGATCAATCAATCGCATCGATTGCGGTGTTGAATCAGTATTTGCACAGGCAGCAGTTGGATCAGCGGATGATTACTGGCTTCAGTGATCTGTTGCCGGAGGTGTTTGCCTCTGAGTTTTGGCCGCTGTCGATTGCCCGAGAGATGGGGCTGTTAATGCTCGACAATATCGAGTTGCTGAAACAGCCTTTTGTCCGGCATGCGGCGGGTATTGAGCAAACCAATCATCTATTGGTAGGTGTTAAGTAAATCATGGTAAACAGTATACGAAGCGCAGCGGCAGACAGTAATACGATTGATTATGATGTGATTGTCGTCGGTGGCGGTTTGGCGGGAAGTTCAATGGCCGCGGCCTTGGCTGATACCGACATCACGGTGGCGTTGATTGAGCAGTTTGCCAGCTCGGCTGAGTTACCAGAATGTATCGACAGCATCGATGGCTTTGACCCCAGGGTCAGTGCCTTAACACCAAAATCGCAGCGTTTTCTTACCTCGTTGGGGGTTTGGTCTACCATCGAGTCGGCGCGGGTAAGCCCCTACTATTCGATGAGAGTTTGGGATGGCGAGGGTACAGCCAGCTTAGACTTCGATGCGGCGGAGGCCGGCTGCGATGTGCTTGGCCACATTGTTGAAAACAGAATTACCATTGCTGCGTTAATGGCTAGAGTCAGCCAGGCGCGCAATATCGACGTCATCGCCCCGGCGGCGGTTGAGCAATTGTTGCCGGTTGGCGACAGCTGGCAACTGCAGTTAGCCGATGGTCAGCAGTTGTCAGCGGCGCTGATTGTTGCCGCCGATGGTGCCAACTCACCACTGCGCCAACAGGCGGGCATCGAGACCCGCGAGTGGGATTATAATCACTGCGGCCTTGTCGCCACTGTCGAAACCAGCAAACCTCATCAGGCGACAGCCTGGCAGCGTTTCACTGATGATGGCGTGTTGGCAATGCTGCCTTTGGCCAGCGAGTCAGAGCGCAAATTGTCGATCGTCTGGTCGCTGCCGCCAGAGCGGGCCGAGCAGATGATGGCGTTGTCAGATGATGATTTCACCGCGGTGTTGGCGAGAGAGTTCGAGCATCGCCTCGGTGATATCAGCGCCGTTAGTCGACGTTTTAGTTTCCCGCTGCGCCAGCGTCATGCCAAAGACTATTTCCGGCCTGGTTTAGCGCTGGTGGCTGATGCGGCCCATACTATTCATCCATTGGCTGGTCAGGGTATCAACCTGGGGCTGAAGGATGTCGAGGTGTTGGCCGAGGAAATCTTGCGGGCCAAACAGCGTCATACTGCCCTGGGTTCCACGGCAACGCTGTCGCGTTATCAGCGCCGCAGAATGGCCGATAATCTGCGTATGATGTCGTTGATGGAGGCCTTGAAGCGGCTATTTAATCAGCCGGCACTGCCGGTTCGCTGGCTGCGCAACAGTGGCATGCGGCTGGTGTCGTCAGTTGCCGGTATCAAGCGCTATCTGATTAAGCAGGCCACCGAAATATAATCCGGTGGCGCTGCCCTCCTGCTAAATCAAGTTAATCCCATACTTTTTGTAAGTATTTGCACTTTTATAGCGCCAGATCATGGTCAAAGACTTGATAGCGCAAATGATAATCGCTATCATTCTTTTTCTTTAAAATAGATTCATGGTGGAAACATAATGACTTTCAAGAAAATATCCATATCGTTGCTTTCTGTGGCTGCAGTTTCTGCCATGATGACAGCTTGTAGCGGCGATAAGCAGGCAACGGAACAGAGCCAGCCTGAAGCAGCGCCTGAGGCGGCGAAAGAATTGGTCGTTTATACCTCGCGTAAAGAACATCTGATCAAGCCATTGTTTGATCTCTACAGCGCCGAGACTGGTGTCAATATCCAGTATGTCACCGATAAGGCGGCACCGTTGATTACCCGCTTACAGGCTGAGGGTGAGAATACCCCGGCCGATATCTTTGTTACCGTCGATGCGGGCAACCTCTGGTACGCTGCCGAACAGGATTTATTAAGCCCTGTTGAGTCCGCCACACTTGAGCAAAACGTGCCGTCCTACCTACAGGATGAGCAAAACCGTTGGTTTGCTATTTCAAAGCGTGCCCGCGTTATCGTATATGCCCCCGATCGTGTCAGCCCTGAAGAGCTTTCCACCTATGAGGCCTTGGCCGATGAAGAGTGGAAGGGTCGCCTGTGTTTACGCACCTCGAAAAAGGTGTACAACCAATCACTGGTCGCCACGATGATCGAGGCCAATGGCGCGGATAAGGCCAAGGAAGTGTTGACCGGCTGGGTCGATAATCTGGCTGTCGCACCTTTCTCTAACGACACGCAGGCGATGCAGGCTGTGATAGCAGGTCAGTGTGATGTCACCGTGGTAAACACCTATTATTTCGGTCGTTTGCAAAAAGCGACGGCAGACAAGGGTGAGGAGTTGCCGCTGAAGATCTTCTTCTCTAACCAGGATGATCGCGGTATCCACGTCAATGTTTCTGGTGCTGGTGTTACTAAATATGCCAAAAACCGTGCCGAGGCGATCAAGTTCATCGAATGGATGAGCGAGGGTGAGGCGCAGCAAATTCTGGCGGACATCAACCAAGAGTTCCCGGTTAATCCAGCGATGAAGTCTTCTGCCGAGGTGCAGGCCTGGGGTGAGTTCAAAGAGGATGATGTTGATATTGGTATTGCGGGTCAGCGTCAGGCTGAGGCTGTTATGCTGATGGACACGGTAGGCTATCGTTAATAATGTCCTCTAGTGTTACCGCAGAGCGGGCCCTGGTTGCCCGCTCTGGCAATACTCGCCGAATGTTGTGGCGACTGATCCCGCTACTGGCGGGTTTTTTGGTTTTAATGCCTGTTGCCGTCATCGCTTTTAGCTGGAGTGATATTCAGGGCGATGTCTGGCGTCATCTCTACCAAACGCAGTTAATTGATCTGTTGATCAACACGGCTATTTTGCTGGTTGGTGTGGGGGTTGGCGTCACTGTGTTGGGGGTCAGCCTGGCCTGGTTTGCCACCCTCTGTGATTTTCCTGGCCGTCAATATTGCGAGTGGGCTCTGATGCTACCGCTGGCGATCCCTACTTATGTATTGGCCTTCGTGGTGTTGGGGCAGTGGGATTATATGGGGCCTATACAGCAGGCAATACGCAGTATCCAGCCAGGCTTTGGCGTCGATGTGCGCAACCATTTCACCGTGGTCGCGATAATGACCGCGGTGCTCTATCCCTACGTTTATATGCTGGCCCGCAGTGCCTTTGTCGCGCAGGGCAGCGATGTGATAGAGGCCTCTAGAGTATTGGGTTTAAATAATACTCAGGCCTTTTTCAAGGTGTCGTTACCGATGGCGAGGCCGGCAATTGTGGCGGGTTTGGCGCTGGCCTTGATGGAAACCCTGGCCGACTTCGGGGCGGTTTCTGTTTTTAATTACGATACCTTTACCACGGCGATTTATAAGTCTTGGTTTGGCTTGTTCAACCTACAGGCTGCGGCGCAATTGGCCTCGTTGTTAATGTTATTCGTGGTGTTGGCCTTGATGACCGAGCGTTATGCCCGCAACGGTGGCCGGGATGAGCAGGGGCGTCGGCCTCAACACCATTACCGAATAAAATTGACCGGCGCTCGACGTTACTTAGTGGCGTTTTATTGCTGGTCGATTGTTGTTGTTTGCTTTGTCATACCGGTGATTCAGCTGGCGCTCTGGGCCATGGAGGTGATCGAAACAGAAATCAGTGGCCGTTATTTGCAGCTGTTAAAACACACACTGATTCTAGGCTTCGGCGCTGCGGCAATTATTGTTACCGCCGCCTTGCTGATCGCCTTTGCCCAGCGCAGTTATGGCAATCGTTTAACCGAGGCGGCAACAACGGTGGCTGGCATGGGTTATGCCCTGCCGGGTTCGGTGTTGGCTGTCGGCGTGGTGATGAGTTTTGGTTTTATCGATCGCGAGTTATTGGTCCCGCTGCAGCAGGCGTTGGGTGGTGGCACCGCGCCGGTATTAGTCGGCGGCTTGGCGGGTTTGTTGCTGGCCTACTTTGTTCGTTTTCTGGCGGTGGCAATGGGGCCGGTGCAGTCCAGTATCGAGCGGGTACGTCCATCGGTGCCCGAGGCCGCCAAATTACTCGGTGCAAACTCCTGGCGTCTCATCGGCCGCATTTATCTGCCAATGCTGCGCCCCGGCGTGTTGACTGCAATGCTGCTGGTATTGGTCGATGTGATGAAGGAAATGCCGGCGACACTGCTGCTACGCCCCTTTGGCTGGGATACCCTGGCGGTACGGATTTTTGAAATGACCGCCGAAGGCGAGTGGGAGCGGGCGGCTGTGCCGGCGGTAACACTGGTTTTGGCCGGCTTGATCCCCGTGATTGTGCTGATTAGCCGCTCCCGTTAGTGTATTGACTAAATAGATAGTCACCATAACTGGCGAAATGCTGGCCCACGAGTATTGCTTTTGCCGATTGGCAGAGTAAAATCGCAGGCTTTACTAAATTATCGTTTGATAAGAGGCTTCTTATGAGCAACACACCTTCTGAATTGAAATATGTTTCTTCCCACGAGTGGATCCGTTTAGAAGATGACGGCACAGCGGTTATCGGTATTACCGATCACGCGCAAGAAGCACTGGGCGATGTCGTTTTTGTCGAACTGCCTGAAGTTGGTGCCGAGCTCAGTGCCGGCGATGAATCAGGTGTTGTTGAATCGGTTAAGGCCGCCTCTGATCTTTATGCTCCGATTTCTGGTGTCGTGGTTGCGGTTAACGAAGCCTTAGAAGAAACACCAGAAAGCGCGAATGAAGACCCCTATGGCGACGGTTGGTTCTTTAAATTGCAGATTACTGACGAATCAGAATTGAGCGATCTGCTCGATGCTGAGGGTTATGAACAACTCTGCGAAGACGAATAAATCGTCCGATAAAGCAGACAGACCAAGCGAGTTTTTACTATAATTGGTCTCGGCGATTAGGCTTTGGTTAATATCTCAGCCTAATCGCCTTTTTTTTTGTCTTTTTTATGGGTATTACCATGTCATCTCAGCTCGCTGAACTCAGGCTCAAACCTCGTAGTGATCGCCGCATTAAAGCCGGTCACCTGTGGATCTACAGTAACGAGGTAGATACTGACGCTACGCCGTTAAAAAACTTTGAAAACGGCCAGCAGGTGAATGTCACTAATAGCGGCGGCAAGTCGTTGGGTGTTGCCTATGTTAATCCGGCCAATCTTATCTGTGCCCGTATTGTGACGCGCAACAGCAAGCACGAACTGAATAAATCGCTGATCGTGCATCGGCTGAAAGTGGCGCTGTCTTTACGTGAACGTCTGTTTGAACAACCCAGCTATCGTTTAATCTACGGCGAAAGCGACGGTTTGCCCGGTTTGATTGTCGACCGATTCCAAGATGTCGTCTGTGTTCAAATAGCGACAGCCGGCATGGAGCTGGTCAAGGATCAGGTGGTTGAGGCGCTGTTGAAAGTACTGTCGCCCCGCGCCATTGTGATGAAGAATGACACCGGCGCCCGCGATGCTGAAGGCCTTAATAAGTATGTTGAGGTTGTGCATGGCGAGATTGGTGATGAGGTTGAACTCATTGAAAATGGCGTTAAGTTTATTGCCCCCATTCTCAGCGGCCAAAAGACAGGATGGTTTTTCGATCACCGCCCCGCCCGTGCTCGCCTGCAACAGCTCTCTAAGGGGAAGCGTGTGCTGGATGTGTTCAGTTATATCGGTGGTTGGGGTATTCAAGCCGCGGTGGCTGGCGCCAGCGAGGTGGTTTGTGTCGACAGCTCGGAAAAGGCTCTTGACTGGGTTGAAAAAAATGCCGAGCTTAACGGTGTTGCCGACAAGGTAGGCACACTGCAGGGCAACGCTGCCGAAGCATTGCAGGCATTGCTCGCTGAGGGCGAGAAGTTCGATATCGTGATTGTCGATCCGCCGGCCTTTATCAAGCGTAAAAAAGATGCGGCCAAGGGTGAAAAAGCCTATGCCAAGATCAATCAGCTGGCTATCCGCTTGCTAGAGAAGGATGGCATTCTGTTCTCTGCCTCGTGTTCGATGCATCTGCCGGTTGATAAATTGACCGACGTGGTCCGCGGCGCGGCTCGTCATATCGACCGCCAATCGCAGTTACTTGAGCGTTTCGGCCAGGGCTGCGATCACCCGATCCACCCCTCTATACCAGAGACGGAATACATTAAGACGGTAATGGCGAGAATTCTACCGGCGGATTAACTTCGGCGGAGCATAAAAAAACGGCGCTTATCAGCGCCGTTTTTTATGTCTGTTATTGTTGGTCACGCAGGCTGATGATTTTCCAGCCGCGCTGCTCTGCAGTGGCTCTGAGTGTCTCGTCCGGATCTACAGCAACCGGGTTGTCGACCTGCTCCAGCAGCGGTAAATCATTGTGTGAGTCGCTGTAAAAATAGGCGTCGGCAGTTGCTTCATCACGCTCAGACAACCACTGATCCAGGCGAGTGATTTTGCCGGCTTGGAAACAGGGCGTGCCCTGCATTTTGCCGGTGTAGCGGCCATCGATTATTTCGCCCTCGGTGGCAAGAATATTGGGGATACCGAGACGCTCGGCAATGGGGCCGGTGACGAACAGGTTGGTGGCGGTGATAATCAAGAGGGTGTGGCCCTGCTGGCGGTGCTGATCAATAAGGGCAACAGCCTTAGGCAGAATCAACGGCTCAATGACCTCCTGCATAAATTGCTGGTGCAGCTCGGCCAGCTCTTGCTGGCTGTATTTGGTCAGTGGTGCGTGGGCAAACTCTTGGTATTTTACTATATCGAGACAGCCAGCCTTGTAGTCCTCGTAAAATTGATCGTTGGCTATTTTAAAAGCCTCGGCGTCAACCAGTTGCTTGGCGATAAGAAACTCGCCCCACTGGTGGTCGCTGTCATCGGAGATAAGGGTGTTGTCGAGGTCGAAAATAGCTAGAGTCACAGAGAGTACCTTCTAAAGCGGGTGTAATAGAACTGCAGTGCGCTTGTTGATTGGCGCAAAGCATACCGGCAATTTTACAGAGGCTCAATGAGGGTTTTGTGAATGGCCTGAGTTGTGGAACAATAGCAGCATTAACAAATTTGTGTTTAGCTATAGTATTGAATGGCTAATATGCTGATTATTCACTGATAAAAAGGAGCGGTGGTGATAGACGCTGATGGTTTTAGACCCAATGTAGGTATCGTGCTGGCGAATCATCGCGGTCAGGTGCTGTGGGCTAAAAGAGTAGGCCAGACATCATGGCAGTTCCCTCAGGGCGGTATTGGTGAGGGAGAGACTCCCGAGCAGGCAATGTACCGCGAGTTGCGCGAAGAAATCGGCCTGCAGCCCAGTGATGTTAAGGTATTGGCCTGTACGCGGGGATGGTTGCGTTATCGTCTACCGCAGCGCTTGATCCGGCATGACTCACCACCAATTTGTATCGGCCAAAAACAAAAGTGGTTTTTGCTGCAGATGTTGGCACCGGACGAGTCGATCGATGTCAGTTGTCAGCAGCGGCCAGAGTTCGACGGCTGGCGCTGGGTCAGTTACTGGTACCCGTTAGGCCAGGTGATTTCGTTTAAGCGAGAGGTGTATCGCAAGGCGATGAAAGAGCTGGCGCCGAGACATTATCGGCTGTATCGAGCGGGGGCGTAGTGAAAAAATCATCAAGGATGGACGAGGGCAATAAATTAGTCGATCTGCGCAGAATCGTGCAAGAGGTCAACAGCGCCAGAGACCTTCAGACAGTCCTCGATATTATTGTCAATCGAGTGCAGCAAGCGCTGCGCACCGAAGTCTGTACCGTCTATTTATTCAACGCCAAGACTAACCGCTATCAGTTGATGGCGACCGAGGGTCTTAACCAATCCTGTAAGGGCAAGGTCACCCTGGCCGTCGATAAGGGCTTGGTAGGTTTTGTGGCCGCTCGTGAGGAGACGGTCAACATTGAAGATGCCTCCAAACACCCCAATTTTGAGCCGATTCCAGAACTTGGCGAAGAGGCCTATCACGCCTTTTTGGGTGTACCCATTGTTCACCACCGGAATGTACTTGGTGTGTTGGTGGTGCAGCAGCGAGAAATAAGACGCTTCGATGAGGCCGATGAAGCCTTTCTGGTGACCATGTCCGCCCAGTTGTCGGCGCTTATTGCTCACGCGGAGGCCACCGGTGCCATTGACGGCGTCGATAGCCCGTTGCGAGGGACAACATTTAAGGGTACCGCAGGCGGCCTGGGTGTGGCCATTGGTCGCGCTGTGGTTATCTCGCAACAGCTTGATTTAAAGTCGATACCTCGCCGAGCGACAGAGGACAGCAAGGGGGAAACCCTGGCCTTTGGTAAGGCTTTGGCCATGGTGCGCCGCGATATCAAGCAGATGAAGAGCAACGTTAAAAACCAGCTGCGACCGGAAGAGTTGGCTTTATTCGACGTATATCTCAGCATGCTTGACGACAAGGCTCTTGGCGGCGAGGTGGTGGCCAAGATAGAGCAGGGACAGTGGGCGCAGTGGGCGGTGGCAAAAACTGTCCGCGAGCACGCCAAGGTCTTCGATTTAATGGATGATCCTTATCTGCGTGAGCGCGCCGTCGATATTAAGGACCTGGGGCGCCGAGTGATCAGTTATCTGCGCGCGGTAGAGGCGCAGCGGGCGGAATACCCGGACAATACTATTTTGGTTGGCGAGGAAATCACTGCCTCGATGCTGGCTGAGGTGCCAGAGGAAAAATTGATCGGCCTGGTGTCGGTGAAGGGCTCGAGTAATTCCCATGTGGCCATTATGGCCAGGGCACTGGGCATTCCGATTGTGATGGGGGTGGTCGACCTGCCGCATACGCAGCTCGATAGTTGTCAGTTGATTCTCGATGGTTATAGTGGCTCTGTCCTGGCCAACCCCAGCGATGAAATTCGTCGCGACTACGAGCTGATTCTGCAGGAAGAGAAACTGGTCAGCCGAGGTCTCGAGGCCTTAAAAGATCTGCCCTGTGAAACGCTTTGCGGTCATCACACGCCATTGTTGGCCAACACCGGCTTGGAAACAGAGTTACACCACGCCATCGAGCGAGGGGCCGAGGGGGTCGGGCTGTATCGTACTGAGGTGTCCTTTCTGCTGCATGATCGTTTCCCTTCGGAATCGGAACAGGTGGCTATTTATCGCCGCCAGCTGGAGGCCTTCAAAGGGCGTCCGGTGACAATGCGAACCCTCGATATCGGCGGCGACAAAGGCTTGCCGTATTTTCCGATTGAAGAGGATAATCCGTTCCTCGGGTGGCGAGGTATTCGGGTAACCTTGGATCACCCAGAGATATTTTTGGCTCAGGTGCGCGCCATGATCCGGGCCAGTGTCGGCCTCAATAATATGCGAATTCTGCTGCCGATGATTAGCAGTGTTCGAGAGCTTGATGAATCGTTGGCGTTAATTCATCGGGCGCACAAAGAATTAGCCGATGAGGGAGTGGTGTGTCGAATGCCGCCTGTGGGAGTGATGATCGAGGTGCCGGCGGCGGTTTACCAGGCTGGTATCTTGGCTAAGAAGGTAGACTTCTTGTCAGTGGGGTCTAACGATCTAACCCAGTATTTACTAGCAGTGGATCGTAATAATGCGCGGGTTTCATCGGTGTATAATGCCTATCACCCTGCGGTGCTCCAAGCCTTGGCGTCAGTCGCTCAGGCGGCTGCCGCGGCGGGTAAGCCGGTGTCAATCTGTGGGGAAATGGCCGGTGACCCCGCCACGGCTGTGTTGTTAGTGGCCATGGGTTATAACGTATTGTCGATGAGTTCCAGCAGCCTGCCCAGAGTGAAATCAGTATTGCGCAGCATGCGCAAAGATCAGGCCGACGCCTTGTGGGCGGGAGTGCAGGGAATGGAGTGCGCCTCTGAGGTGGAGTCCTATGTCGATAGCGCGTTGCAGAAGATGGGAATTAACAAGTTGCTACGGCCCAACAGGCATTGAATACACCTTGCGCCTAATTTTCGCTGATTATCGATTTAAGCCATAAAGAGTTTGAACCAATGATGTCAATTGTTATCTATTTACTACTGGGTTCCTTTGCCGGTCTCATTGCCGGTTTATTTGGCGTCGGCGGTGGTTTGATTATCGTGCCTGCGTTGGTCTTTGCCTTCGCGCTGCAAGGGGTGTCGGCTGAGGTGCTAACCCATTTGGCCGTCGGCACTTCGCTGGCGACTATTATGATTACCTCGCTGAGCTCGGTGAAGACTCACCATGAAAAAGGTGCCGTCGATTGGGTGGTGTTTATCCGCATGGCGCCGGGCATTTTGTTAGGTGCCTGGCTTGGCGCTCAATTTGCTCACCATTTATCGGGGCAAACTTTGCAGCTTGCGATCGGAATCTTTGTTATTATCGTCGCCATTCAAATGGGTCTGTCACTGAGGCCCAACCCTAGCCGAGAATTACCTAGCGCGCCGCTATTGTTTGCCAGCGGAGGAGCGATTGGTTGGGTGTCGGCGATCTTTGGTATCGGCGGCGGCTCCATTTCTGTGCCGTTTTTTAGCTGGTGTAACGTACAAATGCAACGAGCAGTGGCGACTTCGAGCGCCTGCGGCCTGCCTATCGCGCTGTCCGGTGCTACCAGCAGCATGGTGCAGGGCTGGGGCGAGCAAGGCTTGCCGGCATACAGTACCGGCTATATTTATTGGCCAGCATTTGTTGGTATTGTGCTGACCAGTACCATTTTTGCTCGCCAGGGTGCCAAGCTGGCTCACCGGTTAGAGCCGGAAAAATTAAAAAAGGTATTCGCGCTGTTTTTGTTGCTGATAGGCAGCCAATTTATACTGAGAAATATTTAGTAACTCTTTGAGATGTGATTAAACGCTATGATGACTTACCCACAAATTGATCCTGTAGCCATTGCATTAGGGCCGCTGGAAGTTCACTGGTACGGATTGATGTATTTGTTTGGTCTTGCCGGCGGCTGGTGGGTGGCCAGTCGTCGGGCAGCCACCGGTCGCTACCCGCTGACAGAGCGAGAGCAGGTCGATGATTTAATCTTCTATTGTGCCATCGGTATCGTCGTCGGCGGCCGCTTAGGTTATGTGTTCTTTTATGGTATGGATCGCTTTCTGGCGGACCCGCTGTGGTTGGTGCGTGTTTGGGAGGGGGGCATGGCCTTTCACGGCGGTCTACTCGGTGTCATTGTCGCAATGTGGGCCTTTGCCAAAAAAACGGCGGTCAAGCCGTTTGAATTACTCGACTATATTGCACCGATAGTGCCTATCGGTCTCGGCCTCGGTCGTATCGGCAACTTCATTGGCCAAGAATTGTGGGGGCGCCCCACCGATGTTTCTTGGGCAATGGTCTTTCCTGCCGACCCAGAGCAGCTGGCGCGGCACCCCTCGCAGCTGTATCAAGCGGGCCTGGAGGGCATTGCGATGTTTGTGATTCTCTTTTGGTTCTCCGCCAAGCCGAGGCCGCGGGCGGCAGTTTCTGGCTTGTTTTTAATCACCTATGGTCTGTTTAGGTTTATCGTCGAGTTCTTCCGTCAGCCCGACGCCCATCTTGGCTTGGAAGCCTTTGGCTGGATGAGCCGCGGCCAAGAACTGTCGCTGCCAATGATTTTTATTGGTATTGCGATGATGATGTATGCCTACAAGCGTAACGCCGACCAGTTAATTCCTAAGCCAAAAGCGGCCTAGTGCCCGATTAAATTTAAGGAACGATAATGCAGCAATATTTAGATCTGATGCGACATGTGCGCGACAACGGCGGTGATAAGTCTGACCGTACCGGCACCGGTACGCGCAGTGTTTTCGGTTACCAGATGCGTTTCGACCTTGCCGATGGCTTTCCGATGTTGACCACCAAGAAGCTTCACCTGCGCTCGATTATTCATGAGTTGCTGTGGTTTATCAGTGGCGATACCAATATTAAATACCTCAATGAGCACGGGGTGAAAATATGGGATGAGTGGGCGGATGAAAACGGTGAGCTAGGCCCAGTTTATGGCCATCAGTGGCGCAGTTGGCCAACGCCCGATGGCGGCACTATTGATCAGATCGAAAATCTGGTTAATCAAATTAAGAGCAACCCAGATTCCCGTCGTCACATCGTCAGTGCCTGGAATGTTGCAGAGGTCGAAAATATGGCGCTGCCGCCCTGTCACAGCCTGTTTCAGTTTTATGTCGCCGACGGCAAATTATCGTGCCAACTGTACCAGCGCAGCGCCGATATATTCCTCGGTGTGCCGTTTAATATCGCCTCCTATGCGTTGTTAACCATGATGGTGGCACAGGTCTGTGATTTAGAGGTTGGCGATTTTATTCACACCTTCGGCGATGCCCACCTATATTCCAACCACTTGGAGCAGGTTGATTTACAACTCAGCAGAACACCGACGGCACTGCCTACAATCAAGATGAACCCCGATGTGAAGGACTTGTTCGCTTTTACCTTCGATGATTTCGAGCTGGTCGATTATGTTGCCCAGCCACATATTGCTGGCAAGGTGGCCGTTTAAGCGGCGAATACACAGACACGGCGCTTTATTGGTTACCGCCATCGCTATTACGTGTGCTGTGGCTTAATGTTGTTATAATGGCGCCATTTATTGATTAGGGGTTTTGCATGAAAATTCTCGGTATAGAGATGAAGGCTAATGAGGCAAATATTTGTCTGCTTGAGCAAACCGGCCAGTTGTTTGGCCTGCCAGACTGCCGCACGCGAAAGTTGAATTTGGTCGATATCAACAGTGCTGAGCAATTGCGCAGTTTTCAGTTCGCCGTGAAGAAGTTGGCGGAAGACTACGGCGTCGAGAAAGTCGTGATCAAACAGCGCCAGCCCAAGGGCAAGTTTGCCGGCAGCGCCCATGGTTTCAAAATGGAAGCGGCACTGCAGTTGATAGATGATCTGCCGGTCGAGATTGTTACTGCCGCCGAGATCAAGGCTCAATTGAAAGAGCAGCCGATGCCCATCTTGTTTGCCGATACCGGTTTAAAGATGTTTCAAGAGCAGGCCTTTATCACCGCCTATGTCGGTTGCTGGTTGGCTAAGTAAGAAGGGAGAACACCTCTCTCGGTATCAGACGTAGCACTTCATTCAGAAGCGCTACGACCACTCCTCACCTGTGAAATACGCTATGAAAATATCTCTTATTGTTGCGATGGCAGACAACCGCGTCATCGGCCGTAATAATCAGTTGCCCTGGTATCTCCCCAACGATCTCAAGTACTTCAAGCGGGTCACCATGGCCAAGCCGGTTATTATGGGGCGCAAGACCTTCGACTCGATTGGCCGGCCGTTGCCCGGTCGCACCAATATTGTCGTCACTCGCAACAGCGACTATCAGGCAGAGGGAGTAAAGGTGGTTCACAGTCTGGCCGAGGCGTTGGCCATGGCCGAGAGTATCGCTATCATCGAGGGCGGAGACGAGGTGATGGTTATCGGAGGCGCGCAGTTATACGAAGAGGCGCTACCCTATACCGATAATCTATACCTGACCAAGGTGCACAGTGACAGCGTTGAGGGGGACGCCTACTTCCCCGAGCTCGATTGGGCGCAGTGGAACCAGGTCTCAATTGAGCGATTTGCCGCCGAGGGACCCAACCCCTATGACTACAGTTTCTGCCTTTATACTCGTGCGTGAGCATAAAGGTAACAAATACGTTACGTAAGTAGAAATACTGACGCAGCGTATTTGGCATATAGCTTAACAATGCGTAATTATCCACCTACATAACTACGAAAAATGTAAAACATAACTATCGGTGTTACCGAAACCGCTATATTGATACGCAATTCCACGTAGATTCCAGTATTTTCCGCTTCAGTTTGTTACCTCACTACCCTTTTGCTTTTCACCTGTCGAAGATCATTGCTTAACAGGGTGTATAGTTATTAGAATGCGACTCATAGAAAAATCGTCCTGTAGTAGTAACCCCCCTGCAGTAACGTTGTAAATAATAAATTTCGTGAGATAACCCAAGGGAACATCTATGAAGATGCATCGATTCAAAACGTTAGCGCTTGCTACATCCGTAGCCGCAAGCGCGTTGGTGGTTCAATCTGTTGGTGCAGATGATCTGGATAAAGTATTCCAGGTAGGACAGGCCAAGACCGCAGCTGCACAAAAATCTCAAGTTAAGATCGACAAGATCAGCGACCAAACCCGTGACCGTCTGCAAGAATACAAAGACGTACTAAAGCAGGTAGAAGGCCTCAAGGTCTATATCGCCCGCCTCGATCGTCAAATCGATAACCAGAACAAACGTATCGACAGCATTGAGAATTCCATCGAACAGGTAACCGAGGTTAAGCGTCAAATCTTACCATTGGTAGAGCGTATGATCGCCGCCCTCGATGATTATGTAGCCCTGGATGTTCCCTTCCTATTAGAAGAGCGCCAACAGCGTGTTGAGTTCTTGCGCGGCAATCTCGATCTAGCCAGCCTTACCGACGCTGAGAAATTCCGTCAGGTATTGGAAGCTTACAAAATCGAAAACGAATATGGCCGTAAGATTGAAGCGTATAAAGACAGCGTAGAAATCGACGGCGAAGCTCGCGACGTAGAAATCCTGCGTATTGGTCGTATCGGTCTGCTTTATCAGACCACCGATGCTGAACAATCAGGTGCCTGGGATCAGCAAAACCGTCAGTGGGTTACCTTAGATAACAGCCAGTATAAGAATGCTATCCGTCAGGGTCTGCGTGTTGCTAAGAAGCAAGCTTCTATCAACATCATGACTGTCCCTGTAGCTGCTCCGGAGGCCGCGAAGTAAGATGAAATTATCAGTATTGAAAAAATCCATTGCCGCCGTTGTTGCCAGTGTAGCCTTGGTTGCCTCTGCCGGTAGTTTTGCTGCCGACGACCTGACCCTGAATCAACTGCTTAAGAAGGTTGAATCTGGTCGCTATGCAGAAAACAAAGAAAACAAAGTTCGTGAAGCTCGCTTCGCCAAAGAGAAGCAGAATCAAGAGCGTCTATTAAAAGAAGCGCGTGCTGAGCTTGCTCGTCTCGAAGGTGTTTCGCAAACTCGCGAGAAGCAGTTTGAAGAAAACGAAGTGAAAGTGACTGAAGTTGAGGCTCGTTACAACGAGCGTAAGGGTACACTGAACGAATTGTTCGGCCACCTAACCTCTGCTGCCGGTGATGCACGTTCAAACTTCGACGTATCATTGAGCTCTGCTCAGTATCCAGACCGCGATGTATTCCTCGATGGTCTAGTGGCCAAGATGACCGCTTCCGATGAGCTGCCTACCATTGCCGAGATCGAAAAGCTTTGGTTTGAGCTACAGCGCGAAATGATCGAATCGGGCCGTGTTGCCAAGTTTGACGCCACCGTTACCATGCCTAATGGCGACAAAGTTGAGCAGCCAGTGGTTCGCTTCGGTAGCTTTAACGCTGTCACCGAAGAGGGTAACTACCTTAAATTTGAAGACGGCAAGCTTTCCCAGCTAGCACGTCAGCCTGCCGGCGCTGTCCGCTCTGCGGCTGCAAAAGCAGCAACCTCTACCGATGGTCTAAGCGCCGTTGGTCTTGACCCCACTGGTCCAACAGGTGGTTCTTTCCTAGCGGCGCTGATCAACAGCCCGTCTATTGAAGAGCGCTGGCATCAGGGTGGCTATGTTGGTTACGCCATCTCAGCCTTGGGTATTGTTGCCTTCATCTTAGCTATCTGGCGCATCGTAGTATTGACGGCTATCAGCGGCAAGGTTACCTCGCAGCTGAAGTCTAGCGAAGTGAAAGAGAACAACCCTCTGGGTCGCGTATTGGCTGTTAGCAAGTCTAACCCGAATATGGATACCGAGACGCTGGAATTGAAACTACACGAAGCCGTGTTGAAAGAGATTCCGAGCTTAGAGAACTACCAAGGCGCCCTAAAAATCATCGCAGCGGTTGCTCCGTTGATGGGTCTACTCGGTACTGTTACCGGTATGATCTTAACCTTCCAGGCGATTACCATCTTCGGTGCCGGTGATCCAAAGGCTATGGCCGGCGGTATTTCAAGCGCGTTGATCACCACGGTATTAGGTCTGGTTGTTGCCATCCCAACCGTATTGTTGCACACCATGGTTGCCAGCCGTTCTAAGCGTATTATCCACGTATTAGAAGAGCAGACTGCCGGTATTATTGCCGAGCATACTGAGGCTGAACTGAGGAACGGCTAATGTATTACACGATTCTCGATGCTTATACTCGTTTAATGGCTTTTATGGAGTCTGGTGGCCCCGTACTTTGGTGGATCGCCGCCATGACCTTGGTCATGTGGACATTGGCCTTCGAGCGCATTTGGTATTACCGTACCGCGCTTCGAACCGATATCGACTCTGCAATGTCAGACTGGGAAAACCGCCAAGAGCGTAAATCCTGGAATGCCCACGCCATTCGTCAAGCGTTGATTTCACGTGTGTCGCTCAATATTAATCAAAGTCTACCGATGATTAATGCACTGGTTGTCCTCTGCCCACTGTTGGGTTTGTTGGGCACCGTGACCGGTATGATTGAAGTGTTTAATGTCATGGCCGTCAGCGGCGGTGGCGATGCCAAGTCTATGGCCGGCGGTGTCTCGAAAGCGACTATCCCGACCATGGCTGGTATGGTGGCGGCGCTGTCCGGCGTCTTCATTAACACTTATTTGGCGAAAGTGGCAGAGCGTGAAAATCAGCTGTTGGCTGACCATTTAACCACGGATCACTAGGGGAGTTTTTGTTATGCCCAAGTCCGTTTCGGCTCGCAAGCCAGAAGCAGAGCAACAGATTGATTTAACGCCTATGTTGGACGTTGTCTTTATCATGTTGATCTTCTTCATCGTTACCGCCTCGTTTATTAAAGAGCCCGGTATCGATGTTGAAAGACCGACTGCGGAAACCCGCAATCAGGTCAAGAACCAGAATATACTTATCGCGATTAACGCCAGCGATAAGATTTGGATAGATAAGAAAGAAGTCGATAAACGCTTTGTTAAGTCTATTATTGAGCGTATGCACGCAGAAAACCCCAAGGGTGCTGTGGTGATACAGGCTGATAAGAAGTCAACTGCAGAGATTTTTGCACTGATTACCGATGCTGCTAAGGAAGCCGGTGTTACCGATATTGCCCTAGCTGCGGAGGACTCTTAATGAATATTATGCGTTTAACCATTGGTGCCGCTCTCGGCGCCATGGTGACTGCCGGCTTATTTGTCATCATGTACTCGCTGATCGAGTTCTCTGAATCACCACTGGATGATTCAGGCCCGACCAAGATTGCATCGATTGACATGCCTGAGACAGAAATAGACTCTCGCACCAAAGAAGTAAAGGCTGATAAGCCAGAAGACCCAGAGACACCACCACCCGAGCTTGAGACGCCGGATCTTGAAGATATCGACGTTGAAATCGGTGGCATGAATATGGCCTTTACCCCCAAAGCTGACGTTAAGTTGGGCTTGAAGGGTTTGACCAGTGCCGATGGTGAGTATCTGCCAATTGTAAAGGTTCAGCCAATCTATCCCCGCCGTGCCGCTGAGCGTGGTACCGAGGGTTATTGCATCGTCGAATATACCGTGACTAAGAACGGCTCGATACGCGACCCTGAACCGGTAGATTGTCAGCCCGGCAGTATCTTCAACCGCGCCTCAGTCAAGGCTGCTTTGAAGTTCAAGTACAAGCCGCGTGTTGTTGATGGTGTGGCCCAAGAAGTACCGGGCGTGCGTAACAAATTCACCTATCAGCTACAGAAGTAACGGGAGGTCTTATGAAACTTGCAAGATGTTTAAAGCCGGTTCGACCGTTGGCTCGCGTAGTTGCAACCGGCGCGGTGTTGTCACTGCTGCAGGTTGCCAGCCCCGTGGTGATGCAGGAAGTCGGATATCAGGGGAGTCTTCCCGGCCAGGTAATGGCGGCGGAGAAAACCAAGAATACTGAAAAAACCCGCAAGACCCCGGCGCTGAGCGCCAAGGTTTTCGAGCAGTTAGAAAAGGCGCAGGAATATGCCGAGGCGGAGCAGTTTAAAGAGGCGGTTGCCGTTCTCGATAAACTCAAGGGCCGCAGTAGCAAATTCAACGCTTATGAAATTGCTCAGATGTACAACTTCTATTCTTTTATCTATTACAGCCAAGAGAATTATCCCAAGGTATTGGATTCCTACCGCAAGATTTTAGCGCAGTCGCCTAATATCCCGCTGGCGATGGAAAACTCCACCAAATACCAAATGGGTCAGTTGTACTTCGTCACCGAAGATTATAAGAACGCCATTAAGACGCTGGAAAACTGGTTTAAGGTTGAGCCCACGGCCAACGAAAACACCACGGCTCGCGTCTTGTTAGCGCAGGCTTATTACCAGACTAAGAACTACGATAAGGCCTTGAGCCAGATCGAACAGGCGATGAAGATTACCCAGGCCAAAGGCAAAGAGCCGAAGGAAAACTGGTATCTACTGATGCGTGTACTGTATTACGAGAAAGGCGATATGAAGAAGGTCGCTTGGGTGCTCGAGGAATTGACTCGTCGCTGGCCCAAGAAAGATTACCTTGTTCAGCTCTCCGGTATGTACAGTGAGCTTAACAACGAGAAACGTCAGTTGATCGCTCTTGAGACAGCTTATGTGGCTAATATGTTGAGTCGTCAGCAAGACTTGCTCAATATGGCGTATCTGTTCCTCGGCTCTGACACTCCCTATAAGGCGGCGAAAGTCATCGAAAAGGGTATGAAAGAGAAGAAGATCGAGCCTACGGCGAAGAACTACGAAGTGCTGGGCAACTCCTATCGTGCCGCGCAGGAAGTCGACAAGGCTATTCCAGCGATGGAAAAAGCAGCAAAGCTGTCACCCAAGGGTGAAAACTGGGCGCGACTAGCCAATGTTTATCTCGATGACGATCAGTACGGTAAGGCGGCAGACGCGGCGCGTAAGGCGCTGAAGAAGGGCGGCATCCGACGCAAAGATAATACCCAGATCGTTCTCGGTATGGCACTGTTCAACCAGAACAAGTTGGATGATGCCAAGAAAGTCTTTAAGTCTATCGATGATAAGCGCAGTAAAAACATGAAGGAGCAGTGGTTGAAGTACCTGCAAAGCGAAATTGATCGCAGGGCATCACTGGAGGTTTAAGCTCGCTTAAACGCTCAATAAAAAGGCGATACTGCTTGGCAGTATCGCCTTTTTTTATGACGAAATTATCTGCTAAATAAGCCCCTTATTTAGCTTGTTTGATCTGTAGAAACAGCTGCTTGAACATAGGCTCAAGCTTCAGGGCACCCTGAGCCGATAAATGGTCAGAATCTTTGTACAGGGCAAGGCCATTCTCTTCCGCAGGGCACCATTGTTCGCTACAGAGATAGGGTGTTGGATCGAGGGCGTTGACGGTACTGGCATCAATGACATTGTTAACATAGCGTTGCTTGTGAAGGTGGTCAGCAATGGGCAGGTTGATGGTATCTGTAGGCAGCCCCTGCATCGCGAGCTTGGTGAGTTCATGTGCCACGTCCAAGGTATTTTGCACCGGTACCTGCTTGGCAACCCAAACCCTAATGTCTTGAGCTTGTAGCTTATCTACGGTGGCATTAAATTGTTGTTTGAATTCGTTGCGTTCAGCACTGGCCAAAGAATCGGAGCTTGCTGCGTTATAGCTGGCACGGTTCCAATGGCTAACCAATAATACGTCAGTGATGCCATGGTTGCTCGCTAAGGCAAACATGCTGTTATTAAATTGTTGGCACCTGCCATGCGGCTCACTGGGTACTAGGATTGGCCGGCAGTTACTTTTGCTGGCAAACAATACCGCAGTATTAGATTCTTCGGCGGCGCTTTTCATAGACGCAAGCAAGGCCTCAGCATGGCTGTCACCCCAAATTAATAGCGTTGGCTTAGCCTGGTTGTTGCCAAACTGGCAGATGTTGCCCTCCCGAATGGCGCTGTTAGTAAGGTTGGCGCAACGTCTTTGATCATCGCTCCGGGATAATGCCTGGGCAAACTTAAAGGCATGCTCGGGTAGTCGTTCAGGATAACCACCGTCTCTGCGGATAGTCTGTGACACAACAGCGATGGCAATCAACGCGATGGCTGCCGCTATTAAAATGGCGTTATTGCTGGGGAAAAGTTGTTTCAGACGAAAAGGCGTTTCAATGAATCGCCAGGACAGGTAGGCCAATATAAGGCTAACAGCAATAAGGCCGAGTTTCAGCGCGAGAGTGAATTCGCCAACATGGTAATAGTGAGTGTAGGCTATCACCGGCCAATGCCAGAGGTATAGCGAGTAAGATATTAACCCGACCCAGATAGCGGGGGGGAGGGTGCAAAGCCGTTTAACCCACGTGTTGCTGTAGCTGTTTGCCCAAATAATAGCGGCAACAGCCACGGTAGGGGGTATTGCTGCGGCTCCAGGAAAGACAGTTGTGTCGTCATAAAAGAAGATGCAACTAACAATAGTGATCAGACCTGACAGAGAAATAACTTCACACAATATTGGCCGCTGGCGCATGGCTAAATTAATAGGAGCAATTGCTAGCAGGCTGCCGATCAGCATTTCCCATGCTCGAGTATGAAGTAGATAAAACGTTGAGGTTGGCTGGCTGCTAATTAAAACGAGGCTGACGACCAGCGATAGCAGCAGTAATAGGATGATTGCAGCGCGCTTATGCTTGGGGAAAAAGCGGTGAACAGTGATAAAAAATAATGGGAAGAAAAGATAAAATTGCTCTTCAACGGAGAGAGACCAAGTATGAAGAAGCGGTTTAAATTCTGATGGTCCATCAAAATAACCGGCGTTGGAAGAGAAAAAGAAATTTGATGCAAAGTAGGCCTGCTCTCTGGCGGATACTGCAAGCTCAACATAGTCAGCGGGTGAAAGAATAAACCAGCCGGTGACCAGTGTCGCTATAATCATCGCCGTTGAGGCGGGTAGAATGCGCCGGGCCCTTCTCGCCCAGAAATCGCGATAGCTAAATTGCTGCTCATTGACCTCGCGGATAATAATAGAGGTAATAAGGTAGCCAGAAATAACAAAGAAAATATCGACGCCAATGTAGCCGCCACTGAAACCAGGTATCCCCGCGTGGAACAATAGGACAGGCAGAATTGCAAGGGCGCGTAGTCCATCGATATCAGGGCGATAATTAAGTTTGGACATCGAACAACCGTTTCACTGCATAAAGGGGATTATTACTAAAGGAAATTAAAGCACAGGGGTGAGAGTTCACCCCTGTTGGTGGATAATTAGTCGAGCAGACTAATATCGCGTACCGCGCCTTTGTCGGCACTGGTGGTCATCTTGGCGTAAACCTTCAGCGCTGCAGAGACCTTGCGTGGACGATGCTCGACCGGCTTCCAGCCGTCTTTACCCTTGGCATCCATCGCGGCGCGACGGTCGGCCAATTGCTGATCGCTGAGGTCGACATCGATAGAGCGCTCTGGGATATTGATCTTGATAAGATCGCCCGGCTCAACCAAACCAATGGCACCGCCTGCGGCTGCCTCCGGTGAGCAGTGACCAATAGACAGGCCAGAGGTGCCGCCGGAGAAGCGACCATCGGTCAGTAGTGCACACTCTTTACCCAAGCCTTTCGACTTGAGGTAAGAGGTGGGGTAGAGCATTTCCTGCATGCCTGGTCCGCCTCGTGGGCCTTCATAGCGAATGATGACCACGTCTCCGGCTTTAACCTTACCTTCAAGGATGTCGGCAACAGCTTGGTCTTGGCTCTCGCAAATATATGCGGGGCCTTCGAATACCCAGATACTCTCATCGACGCCCGAGGTTTTTACCACACAGCCGTCGAGGGCGATATTGCCGGTGAGTACGGCAAGGCCGCCTTCTAGGCTGAAGGCATTCTCGATGTTACGAATGCAGCCATTTTCACGGTCGCCATCGAGACTGGACCAACGCGTACTCTGGCTGAATGCCGTCTGTGTTGGAATGCCCGCAGGGCCGGCCTTAAAGAATTCCAGGACGGCTTCGTCTTCACTGCGGATGATATCCCATTTGTCGAGGGCCTCTTTCATCGTCGGGCTGTGCACTGTTGGTATGTCGTTGTGCAGCAGGCCGGCGCGGTCGAGTTCACCGAGGATGGCAAAGACACCACCGGCGCGGTGAACATCTTCCATGTGGTATTTCGGTGTATTCGGTGCGACCTTACACAGCTGTGGAATCTTGCGGCTGAGCTCGTTGATGTCTTCGAGGTCGAAATCGATACCACCTTCCTGAGCTGCGGCTAGCAGGTGCAAAATGGTATTGGTTGAACCGCCCATGGCAATGTCGAGGCTCATGGCGTTTTCAAAGGCTTTGACGTTGGCAATATTGCGCGGCAGAATGGATTCGTCGTCCTGGTCATAATACTGGTGGCAGAGCTTGACGATTTGACGGCCAGCTTCAAGGAAAAGGTGCTCGCGATCGCTGTGTGTGGCCAGGGTTGAGCCGTTACCGGGTAGGCTGAGACCCAGCGCCTCAGTTAAACAGTTCATTGAATTGGCGGTAAACATACCTGAACATGAGCCGCAGGTCGGGCAGGCGCTACGTTCGACTTCGAGTACTTCCTCGTCGCTGGCATCGTCGGTGGCTGCCATGACCATGGCGTCGACAAGGTCGAGCTTATGCTCAGACAGCTTGGTCTTACCGGCTTCCATCGGGCCGCCGGAGACGAAGATGACTGGAATGTTAAGGCGCATAGCGGCGTTAAGCATGCCTGGGGTGATTTTGTCGCAGTTAGAAATACAGACAATGGCGTCGGCGCAGTGAGCGTTGACCATATACTCGACCGAGTCGGCGATAATGTCGCGTGAAGGCAGCGAGTAAAGCATGCCATCGTGACCCATGGCGATACCGTCATCGACGGCAATGGTGTTAAATTCTTTTGCTACGCCACCGGCTTTTTCAATCTCGCGGGCAACCAATTGGCCGAGATCTTTGAGGTGGACGTGACCGGGTACAAATTGGGTGAATGAGTTAGCGATGGCGATGATAGGCTTGTGAAAGTCATCGTCTTTCATTCCTGTTGCCCGCCAAAGTGCACGAGCGCCTGCCATATTACGGCCGGCAGTTGAGGTCTTGGAACGATAGTCTGGCATGTGACACCTTTGATCTTTGGTTATGAGCCCGCGCTCTTAGGCGCGGTATGGCAAGCTAAATTTGCCGGCTAGCTTATCATAAGCGCTCCGGCGATGTCTGTTCAAAGCGGCTTGATGAATACTTTGGAATTACGTTGATAGTTATAGAGCTGCTGTTTCTGTGTCGGCAGCTGGGCGGTATCGGCGGGTTCGAAACCCTGCTCCCGAAACCAGTGCGCGGTCTGTGTGGTGAGTACAAACAGCTGTGTCATACCGAGTTTTTTAGCCTCACTCTCAACCCAGTGCAGCAGGCGTTCGCCGCGTTCACCGCCACGGTATTCCGGGTGAGTAACAACGCAGGCTAGCTCGGCCAGGCTATCCTGAGGGTAGTGATAAAGCGCGGCGCAGCCGATGACCATACCGTCCCGCTCGATGACGACAAATTGTTCAATCTCGGTTTCTAGGTGTTCTCTCGAGCGCCGCACGAGAATACCCTTCTGCTCCAGGGGGCGTATCAGGTTGAGAATACCGCCGACATCGTTGATCGAGGCCTTGCGGGTGACGTCATAGCTGTCGGCATAAACCATGGTGCCGCAGCCATCACGGGTGAACAGCTCCCGTAACAACGTACCGTCTATTTGATTGCTGATGATATGGACTCGCTCAATGCCTTGGCTGGAGGCCTCGATGGCGGCGTTGATCACGTGTTGTTGATGGTCGCTGAGCGCGGTGAGCTGTTTTGCCTCGGCGATGGATAACTGAGCCACGAGTTGATTGCCAGCATCGAAGATTCCCTCGCTGTTGTCGAGATAGATCAGTTTATCGGCTTTGATCGCCAGCGCTGTCTGCATCGCCAAATCCTCTGCCGGCATGTTGAAAATTTCGCCGGTTGGAGAGTAACCCAGAGGGGAGATTAATACGATGTCGCCACAGTTGAGCTGCTGAGTGATCGCCTCAGCATTGATGCTGCGAACGCTGCCGGTATGCTGAAAGTCGACACCTTGGTGTACACCCATAGGTTTGGCCGTCACGTAGTTGCCGCCGGTGACACGAATGGTGGCGCCGTGCATCGGCGAGTTGGGTAACCCCAGTGACAGCATGGCTTCGATAGAGCAACGGATGGATCCGCTGGCATCCTTGACCGCCTCTAAGGCGTCGACGTCGGTTATGCGAACATTGTTGTGTATATGGCTCTCGAGGCCACGTAAATTGAGCCGTTGTTGAATCTGAGGTCGGGCACCATGAATCAACACCAGACGGATACCCAGGCTGTTCAGCAGGGCTATGTCATGAATAATATGACGAAAGTTATCCGACTCAACCACTTCACCAGTCAGGGTGATCACAATGGTCTTGCCATGATGGGCATGGATATAGGGGGATGATTGCCGAAACCAATCGACAAAGGCCTGGGTATTATTCACCGGATTAGCGCCATAGTAGAGTCATTAAACTCCCAGTATATCAGTGCCGTGCTGGCTGACAATGTTTGATCTGTTGGGGGTTTCAGGCGGGCATAAAAAAAGCGGCCGAGGCCGCTTTTATCGACGCAATGTCCTGCTAGCCAAACATGCCTTTAAACATGAAGAAGAAGACAATTGCCAGGCCAGCGCCGGCCGGTAGAGTAATAATCCACGACATAAAAATCGATGAAATAACCCGCAGGTTAAGGGCGCCAATACCACGGGCTAGGCCCACGCCGAGTACCGCACCTACCAGCGTGTGGGTGGTGGAGATAGGCAGGCCGGTGGCGGAAGCCAAGACCACGGTCGTCGCGGCGGCGAGTTCCGCGGCAAAGCCGCGACTGGGCGTCAATTCGGTGATTTTCTTGCCGATGGTAGCCATCACCTTGAACCCGTAAGTGGCCAAGCCGACGACAATACCAGCACCACCAAGGAGCAAAATCCAGCTGGGCATAACGCTCTTAGCTTGTACGCCACCGGTTTCTAGAACACCCCAAATAGCGGCAATAGGGCCGACAGCGTTGGCGACATCATTAGAGCCGTGGGCAAAGGCCATGGCACAGGCGGTGAAAATCATCAGAACGGCGAATACTTTTTCGACGCTTTCGAAGCGGTTTTGGTTATTGGAGTTCTCAATAAACTTGATGCGACTGAGGAAATATTTGCCGATCATTGCCACGATGATACCGGCGATGATGGCAATGCCAGCATCCTGCACAAAGCTCAACTGAATGCCGGCATCCTTGAGGACGTGTTTCAGGCCTTTGAGCATGGTAACCATGGCAATCATAAAGCCAACAAAAAACATGTAAACCGGTACGTATTTTTGTGCGTTTTGGAAGGGGCTTTTGGTGTTAAGAATTAGACGCTGAACCGATTTAAACAGTGCAAAGGAGATCACGCCGGCCAGCATGGGTGATACCACCCAGCTGGCAACGACATGGCCGACCTTACCCCAGTTCACCGCGTCGACACCGATACCCGCGGCGGCAAAGCCGACAATGGCGCCGACAATACTGTGGGTGGTCGATACCGGCCAGCCCATCATTGAGGCGATGAACAACCAACAGCCGGCAGCAAGCAGGGCTGCCAGCATGCCGTAAACCAGCAGCTCGGGTTGGCCGCTAAGAATGGTCGGGTCTATGATGCCTTTGCGTATGGTTCCTGTGACCTCTCCACCGGCCAAATAGGCACCGGCAAACTCGAAGATCATGGCGATGAGAATCGCTTGTTTTACGGTAAGCGCCTTGGAACCTACAGAGGTACCCATGGCGTTGGCAACGTCGTTGGCGCCGACACCCCAGGCCATGAAAAAGCCAAAAGCACAGGCCATGATAAGGAGAATGGTGCCGTATTCAGCAATAATATCCATAGTGATAAACTCTATTGATTAACGTGCGATTAAGATTTGGAGGCGGGCGCCAACGCGCTGAGAAGAGTCGGCTAAATCGCCTATCCACTCGATAATTTTGTAGAGAAACATCACCTCGATAGGCGGCAGATCGTTTTCAATCTTGAACAGCGTGGCGCGGATGGCCACCTCTAGCTCGTCGGTGTCTGTTTCGAGGCGATCGAGCTCGCCGATAAGGGCTTCTACAGTCTCTAACTCACGGCCGCTAAAGCCGGTGTCGAGTAACTTATCTAGTTCGTTAATGGCCTCGACAGCCTGAGCCGATGTGGCGATGGCCTTATTGACGTAGCTTTCCATCGAGGCCTTCATCGCCTGAGGAATTTCCATCTGACGGCCCAGCATCAGGCCGGCAACATCTTTGGCTTTATTGGCAATTTTGTCCTGCATGGTAACCAGTTCAAGCAAATCTGAACGTGGAACCGGTAAAAAGAGGTTTTTCGGTAGATGAAGGCGAATTGAGCGCTTCATGTCATCGGCTTCGTTCTCTAAAATACCGATTTGACGCTGTTGGCTTTCGGCCTGTTCCCAGTCGCTGATTAATACGGCGGCAAAGAAATCATGTAGTTGAGCAGCACAAGCCTGTGCTTTAATCATATGGCGCTGAATCGGCTTAATTGGCGATTGGCCGAACATGTTACCAAACGGGATGCTAACCATTTTAAGGGCTCCGGTAGTTGTGAAGCAAAAACACACGATGCTAGATATTAATTCGAGCATTGTCATTTATTAATGTTACAGCTTTATGACAGTTTGTCATCGAACTGTCATAAAGCGTCGAGGGTGGCGTTAATAAAAGCGTGTTAAGACTTTGTAAAAGCCATACAAGTTGTTAATAATATTAAAATTAGCGTGTTATTTAGTTGAGTGAAATTTATATGACAGAAACATTACAAAACAGGTCTAGCGGCCAGCTTATTGAACTTCGCACGCTGCTGGATGATTTGTTAGCCGACGATCGATTAAGTCAAAAAGATCATGATCGTATTGTCAGTGTTTCTCGTACGCCAGAACAAGCGGCGCTGCACCCTATTAACTTTATCGCATCGCAACAGCTTGATGATCAACTAAAAAAGAATAAGAAACTCGATACTGAGAGCTTATTAAAATGGCTGGCCGACCGCGTATCTCAACCCTATATGCGTATTGATCCGCTGAAAATCGATGTTGCAGCGGTCAGTGGGGTAATGAGTTATGCCTTTGCCCGCCGTCATCAAATTTTGGCGTTGGCGGTTGACAGCGATGAGGTGGTGATCGCCTCGGCGCAGCCGATGGTTGATATTTGGGAGGAAGATCTACGCCACATTACACGTAAGCAAATCCGCCGGGTTATCGTCGACCCTGTCGAGATTAAGAAATACCAAGTCGAATTTTACACGCTGGCAAAGTCGATCAGTGGCGCAAATAATGAGGGGGTTGGCAGTTCTACGGGGCTGTCAAATCTAGAGGCGATGCTCGACCTTGGGCAGATGAAAGATCCGGATGCCAACGACGAGCATATTGTGAATATCGTCGATTGGCTGCTGGGCTATGCCTTCGCTCAGCGTGCCAGCGATATTCATATTGAGCCCCGTCGTGATATGGGCCGTGTTCGGTTTCGTATCGACGGGGTGTTACACACCATTTATGAGTTTCCCGCGCAGGTGACAACGGCGGTGGTCAGTCGGATCAAAATATTGGGGCGTCTCGATGTCGCCGAGAAACGTCGCCCTCAGGATGGCCGTTTAAAAACCCGCCGTGCCGACGCCAGTGAAATTGAACTTCGTCTATCGACCTTGCCTACGGCGTTTGGCGAAAAACTGGTGATGCGTATCTTCGATCCGACGGTGTTTACTCAAGGCTTCGATGAACTTGGTTTGTTGAAGGAAGATCTGCGCCGTTGGCAGGGTTTGCTCAAGAGCCCGCACGGAGTCATTTTGGTGACGGGGCCTACCGGCTCGGGTAAGACGACCACGCTGTATAGCAGCCTGCGTCAGTTGGCGACCGATGAGGTCAATCTGTGCACTATCGAAGACCCGATCGAAATGATCGAACCGATGTTTAATCAAATGCAGGTGCAGCCTAATATCGATCTAGATTTTGCCACCGGGGTAAAAGCGTTGTTACGCCAGGACCCGGATGTGATTATGGTCGGAGAGATCCGCGATGCAGAGACCGCCGACATGGCGACACAGGCAGCCTTGACCGGCCACCTGATGCTGTCGACACTACATACCAATGATGCGCCAAGCGCCATTACTCGGCTGCTCGAAATCGGTGTGCCTGCCTATCTGTTGCGGGCTACTCTCAGCGGCGTGATGGCGCAGCGCTTGGTGCGGACACTGTGCCCCGATTGTAAGGAGCCGGTGTCAATGGATACCGGTGTCTGGTCAGAGCTAACCGCACCCTGGCGGGTGACGGCGCCACAGCAAGTGTTCCAGGCCAAGGGCTGTGATGAATGCCGCTATACCGGCTTCCGCGGTCGTCAGGGTATCTATGAAATCCTCGTCCTGTCAGACGATGTAAAACAGCATATAACCAATGATACTGATTTAAAAAAGCTGAGTGAGCAGGCAATGAGAGAGGGCATGCGAACCTTACGGCTCAGCGGTGCGCAAAAGGTCGCGGCGGGTTTAACCACCGTTGAAGAAGTGCTGCGTGTCGTGCCTGCGCGAGCGCAATAACACCGCTGCCCGCCAGCGTCTTGCAACCACAGTGATAAATAGTAGCCCCAGGAAACAGTGATATGGACCAATTAAGTCTAGATTTTTTGCCGGTTGAGTTAGCCGAACAATTGGCGTCCCACTGGACGTCGATCAGGCTGGCGGCTGAGGAGCAAGGTTTGGCCTTGGACGCGGCGATACAATTGCGGGCCGTCGAACAGGGTGAGTTGGGTAAGCAGTTGGCGATGGCAATGGTGGGCAGCGAGTTCTTTATTGATCAGTGTCGGCGAAATCCCGCTATGTTAATGACGCTATTACAGCGCGACCTGCTCCATCGTAAGGTCAACGCTGTTGAACTGCGGGGCAGCTTGGCTAAGTTTCTTGCCGAGGTGGAGGACTTCGATCAGCTCTGTCGTGCTATCAGACAATTTCGCAACCGCCAAATGTGCCGGATTATATTTCGCGACTTTAACCGCCTGGCGTCGATGCAGGACACGACGGCGGAACTCTCTGCGTTGGCTGACTGTTGCATCGACTTGTCATTGCAGTGGCTTTATCAGCGCCAGTGCGCGGATATGGGGACACCGGTCAATGAGGCAGGCATGCCCCAGCGGATGGTGGTGGTTGGCATGGGCAAACTGGGTGCAGGGGAGTTAAACCTGTCCTCGGACATCGATCTGATATTTGCCTTTCCCGAGCGTGGTCAGACCCGTGGCGGCAAGAAAGAAATCGATAATCAGACCTTTTTTCTTAAACTCGGCCAGCAACTCATCAAGGCCTTGGATCAGCATACCGCTGACGGTTTTGTCTTTCGTGTCGATATGCGGTTGCGGCCCTGGGGGCAAAGCGGTGCCCTGGCATTAAACTTTGATGCATTTGAGGCTTACTACCGAGATCACGGGCGCGAATGGGAGCGCTATGCAATGATCAAGGCGAGGATTGTCGCCGGAGACATGCTCAATGGTGAGCAGTTAATGGGGATGCTGCGCCCCTTTGTCTATCGTAAATATGTCGATTACAGCGTTATTGATGCGCTGCGCTCGATGAAGCAAATGATTACCCGTGAGGTTGCCCGTCGCGGCTTGAATAACGACGTCAAACTCGGCAGTGGCGGTATTCGTGAGATTGAATTCATCGCTCAGGTGTTTCAACTGATTCGTGGTGGCCGTGATGTGGAATTGCAGGATAGGCGGCTGCTTAGAAACCTTAAGCTTCTGAAAGAATATGAATATTTACCGGCAGAGGCGGTTGATGAACTCGACGCCGCCTATCGGTTTTTGCGTAACAGCGAGCACGTCATTCAGGGCTACCAAGATAAGCAAACCCAGGCCTTGCCGATGGAGGAGATTCACCGTCTGCGCCATGCCGTTGTCATGGGTTTCAGTGATTGGCAAAGTTATAGCGAGGCCTTGGATATACACCGCAGCGCTGTCGCCATGCATTTCAAATACTTAATCGCCGACCCCGACGAGGATCAGCAAAATGACGAGGTCGGCAAGGAGTGGGGTGATATTTGGCTGGGTATAGCCGAGCAACAACAGGCCGTTGAGTGGTTACATCGACACGGGTTCGACGAGGTGGATGACGCCTGGCGGCAGTTGTGCCTGCTGCGGGATAGTAAGCGTGTGCAGATGATGCAGGAGGCCGGTCGTAAACGTTTGGATGCGTTTATGCCTCGTTTGCTGGCGGCGGTGTCAGAGCAAGAAAATGCCTCGGCCTTGCTGTTAAGAATGATTCCTTTTGTCGAGGCGGTACTCCGTCGCAGTGCCTATATGGTCTTGCTGATGGAAAATCCTCAGGCACTGGAGCAGCTGGTCATTCTCTGTGCCGCCAGCCGCTGGATAGCTAAACAGTTGGCGGATAGGCCGGCGCTGCTCGATGAGCTACTCAATGTTGAGAGTCTCTACACTGTCCCCGACAAGCAAACTCTGGCCGATGAGTTACGTACACAGCTATTGCGTCTACCAGAGGATGACTTGGAAGGGCAAATGGATGTGTTGCGTTATTTCCGCTCAGCACATGTATTGCATGTGATGGCGTCGGAGGTGACCGGCAGGTTACCGCTGATGAAGGTCAGCGATTACCTGACCTTTATTGCCGAGGTCATTCTGCAGCAGGTGATTGATTTAGCTTGGGCGGCAATGACGCTGAAGCATGGTCGGCCGCAGCGTCAAGGCGGCGGTGCGTGTGACCCTGGCTTTATTATTGTCGGCTACGGCAAACTTGGCGGCCTCGAGATGGGGCACGCCTCAGACTTGGATCTGGTGTTTTTGCATGACGGCGACATTATGGCGGATACGGATGGCGATAAGCCGATCTCTGGTCAGGTGTTTTTTACCCGCCTCGGGCAAAAAATTATTCACTTCCTCACGACCACGACGACCCAGGGTGAATTATACGAAGTCGATATGCGCCTTCGGCCCTCGGGCAATTCTGGTCTATTGGTGAGTTCGCTGGCCGCCTTCGAGCGCTACGAGAAGAACGATGCCTGGACCTGGGAGCATCAGGCATTGGTGCGTTCCAGGGCTGTGGCCGGTGATCAACAATTAATGGCTCGGTTTGAGTCGTTGCGTCGAGAGTTGCTATGTCAGAGTCGCGACCCAGCGAAGCTGCGCTCGGAAGTTACCGCAATGCGTCATAAAATGAGTGAGCACCTGTTGCCGAAGGGGGCAAAAGATCACTCGACAGAGGTTTTTCATCTCAAGCATGGCTCTGGTGGTATCGTTGACATCGAATTTATGGTTCAATTTGCGGTTTTAGCATTGGCACATCGGCATAATGAGTTGGCTGAGTGGTCGGATAACATCCGAATTTTGGAGACGTTGTCTCAGTCGCAGCTATTATTTGGCGACAAGACAGAGGCAATCGCCGAGGCTTATAAAGCCTATAGAGCGAGCTCTCACCGCCTTGCTGTACAACAGCGAGAGAATACAGTGAGCACCGACCAATATGTTGAAGAGAGAAAGCTTGTCACCGATATGTGGCAGCAGTATTTATCTTAATACGACAAAAAGCCGAAGAGGTTTTCGTTGTAGTACGACGACGTTAGCAACATTAAACAAAGAATTTAGAGTATATCGCAGCAATTTGCTAAAGGCACTTGCGCGACAACAGGTTGGGAGTATGAGTTATGTCGATGGCCGATAGAGACGGTGTGATCTGGTTAGATGGTGAAATGGTGCCTTGGCGCGAAGCAAAAGTGCACGTGTTAACCCACACGTTTCACTATGGTTTAGGTGTTTTTGAGGGTGTGCGCGCCTACAAGACGGCCAATCACGGCACCAGCATTTTTCGCCTGCAGGAGCATACTGACCGTCTTTTCCGCTCGGCTCACATCCTCGGCATGGATATGCCGTTCAGTAAAGATGTGTTAAATGAGGCGCAAAAATCGGTTGTTCGTGAGAATAATCTCGATGAGGCCTATTTGCGCCCAATGTGTTTCTTGGGTTCTGAGGGTATGGGGCTTCGTGCTGACAACCTCAACACCCATGTGATGGTTGCCAGCTGGGATTGGCCATCTTATATGGACCCTGAGGCGAAAGAGATCGGTATTAAAATTCGCACCTCTAGTTATACCCGCCATCATGTCAATATCACCATGTGTAAGGCAAAGGCGAACGGTAACTACATCAACTCGATTCTGGCACTGCGTGAAGCCTTGCAGAGTGGATGTGACGAGGCATTATTGCTGGATAACGAAGGCTATGTTGCCGAGGGCAGCGGCGAAAACTTCTTCATGGTTTACAACGGTATTATTTATACCCCTGAGCTTACGTCGTGCTTAGATGGTATTACCCGTGCAACCATCTTTCAGTTGGCCCAGGAACGAGGTTATGAGATTCGCGAGAAGCGTATTACCCGCGATGAGGTCTATGTGGCTGATGAGGCCTTCTTCACCGGCACTGCCGCAGAAGTGTTGCCAATCCGTGAGCTCGATGGCCGAGTCATTGGCAGCGGCCGTCGCGGGCCGATTACCGAAGAGCTGCAAACCGCCTACTTCGACTCGGTACAGGGCAAGCTTGAAACACATTATGATTGGCTGGCTCCGGTGGCCAAATAATTCGCGTGACAACGATGAGCAAGGTGGAAAAAACCGTTACGATTGGCTGGCCCTTGTGGCCAAATAGCTTGAGTAGACATGGTGAGTAAAGCGGAAAAAATCTTTATTGTCGGTCCTTCATGGGTCGGCGATATGGTGATGGCACAATCGCTGTTTAAGGTGTTGTGCCAGCGCTACCCGAACTGCGAGATACATGTGCTGGCGCCGGATTGGAGTCGGCCTGTATTAGAGCGGATGCCGGAGGTGGCGGCGACAATTGTTATGCCTGTAGGCCATGGCAGTCTGCAGCTTAAGAGGCGCTATCGCCTCGGTAAACAGTTGCGCGAAGAGGGTTATAGCCAGGCTTACGTATTACCAAACTCGCTGAAGTCAGCATTGATTCCGGCCTTCGCTGAAATCCCCAAACGGGTCGGTTGGCGTGGCGAATACCGCTATGGTCTGCTCAATGATATTCGCCTGCTCAATAAAAAGACCTATCCGTTGATGGTCGAGCGCTTCGTCGCACTGGCCCTCCCTGTGGGTCAACCACTGCCTGCTATACCCAACCCACAATTACGCGCCGATGGCGATAATCAGCAGCAGCTGATTGAACGTCACCGGCTCGATTTGGCGCAGCCTGTGCTTTCGCTCTGCCCCGGTGCAGAGTTCGGCCCAGCCAAGCGTTGGCCATCGCGTCATTACGCCGCTCTGGCCGACATGGCGGCGGCTGAAGGCATGCAAATTTGGCTGTTTGGCTCTGCCAAAGATCGTGCTGTAACCGATGAAATCGTGACGTTAATGGCGTCCAAGTCCTCGGCTAACATAGTCAATATGGCCGGTGAAACAGCGCTGGGCGATTCTGTCGATTTGCTGGCCCTGTCTAACGCGGTGGTGAGTAATGATTCGGGGTTGATGCATATTGCTGCCGCAGTGTCGGTGCCACTGGTGTCGGTGTATGGTTCGACCTCGCCAGAGTTTACCCCGCCACTGTCCGATGCGGTGGCAGTGATCGCCTCCGATATTAGCTGTCGCCCGTGTTTTAAGCGCGAGTGCCCGTTGACGCATATGGATTGTTTAAATAAATTGGAGCCAGCAACTGTGTTTGCTGGTTTGCAGCGCCTGTTGGCGAACGAAGAGCCGGCATAGATTATGCGCGTATTGGTTATTAAGACATCGTCCATGGGGGATGTAATCCATACCCTGCCAGCACTCGCTGACGCCAAGGCCGCGATACCCGGCATTACCTTTGACTGGGTGGTTGAAGAGGGTTTCACTGAAATACCCAGCTGGCATCCGGCGGTTAATAAGGTGATTCCTGTGGCCATTCGTCGCTGGCGCAGAAGTATTATCCAAACCCTGGCAGGTGAGGAATGGCGCAGCTTTAAGCGTGAGATGCGCAAGTGTCATTATGATTGTGTCATCGATGCACAGGGCTTGCTCAAGAGTGCGGCCTTAACCCGGCTGGTAAAGGCCCCCTGTTACGGTCTAGATAGCAGCTCTATTCGTGAGCCGCTGGCATCGTTGGCGTATAAGCACAAAGTCAGTGTCGATAAGAACCAGCATGCGGTGGAGCGTGTTAGAGAGCTGTTCGCCAAGGCGCTGGGTTACCAGCAGCCGACTACTGTGGCTCAATATGGATTAACCCGCAAACAGTTTGCCGGCTCTACCGTGGTTGAGCCCAACGTTGTACTGCTGCACGGCACGACGTGGCCGACCAAGCACTGGCCACAGCAGTATTGGCAGCAGTTGGCGGCCAAGCTGACGGCAGAGGGCTATCGCGTGTTGTTGCCTTGGGGTAGTGAGACTGAGCGAGAGCGAGCGAAGTTTATCGCCGAGGGCAACGATGCCGTCGAGGTGTTACCGCGGTTAAATATCAAAGGTGTGGCGACGGCGCTGGCCCAGGCGACGGCTGTTGTCTCTGTTGATACTGGCTTGGGGCATTTATCGGCAGCCATCGGTGTGCCAACGCTGTCCTTGTACAGCCCAACCGACCCAAAAATTATTGGTACCAGTGGCGAGCAACAGTTTCACTATTCGACCAATGAAATCGAAGATACTGGTACGGAATATGATGCGGACATTGAACCGGCAAATTTTGCGCCGATGACGCCTGACTTGGTTTGGCAGAGGCTAAGACTGGTGCTCGAATAATTCTTTATCAGAATCAATTAATAAGATGAGCTTCTATGGATAGCGTAGATAAAAACCAACAGCTTTTTTATCGCACGGGCTTGAAAGATATAACGGATTGGTTGGCTCTGGGTTTGCAGTTAGTCGACGAGCCAAACTTCGGCCACGGGGGCTACAGCGAGGTGGGTTCTATGCGCCTCGATGGTAAGCTATTCTATGTCAAAAGGCAGCACAATTATCACATGCGGACGCTGCGGCACCCACTGACAGGCGAGCCCAGCTTTCGCCGGGAGCACTATAATATTCAACGTCTCTATGAAAAGGGGATAAAAACTCTGGATGTGGCTTATTATCAAGAGGTAAAAACCTCGAGGGGGTGGAAAGCGGTGTTGGTTACCGAGGCCTTAGAACAATACACCTCGTTAGACAAAATCCAAGAGCTGGACTATGACGACGATAGCTTTATTCAACTGGTGCGAGAGCTGGGGAGTAAAGTCGCCCAACTGCATGCGACGGGTTTGCGTCATCCCTGCTTATACCCAAAGCATATATTCTTTACCGATGGTAATATACGGTTTATTGATCTAGAGACTGTGCGGCCACATTTTTCGTTGCGGCATTTCTGGCAGAGAGATTTAGAGGTTCTATTTCGGCGCTCTAGCGAAAGATTTAAGTCTTATAGGAAAGAGTTTTTATTGTCTTATTGCCACGGTGATTTGAAGGCTGTCAATAAGCTTGAAGTGTCAATAACAAAGCGAAAGAAGTGATATCTATTGAAACTAGCCTTTACCTTGTTTAAGTATTTCCCCTACGGCGGCCTGCAAAAAGACATGTGGCGGATTGCCCACGCGTGTGCGGATCTCGGCCACCAAGTAGAGATATTCTGCGGTGTTTGGCAGGGCGAAAAACCGATTCAGATGCCGGTGTATGAGCTGGGCAAAAAAGGTTGGTCAAATCACACAAAAAATCGCCGTTTCAGTGAGCGCTTTGCCGCCGCTATTGCGGAAAAAAACTTTGACCAAGTGATAGGGTTTGATCGCCTACCGGGGCTGGATTGGTACTATGCCGCCGATAGCTGTTTCAAGGCCAAGAAGATCAGTCCTTGGTATGCGTTGACGCCGAGGGTCCGGCATTTTCTCCGCGTCGAAGCATCGGTGTTTGGTCGACAGTCTTCGACGCAGCTGTTGATGATATCCCAGGCTGAGATGGCCAGTTACCAGCAGTGCTATCAGACACAGAGTGAGCGATTTTACCTGCTTCCCCCCGGTATTTCGCCCGATAGAATCGCACCGAAAAATAGCGACGAGATCGCAACGGCAACGCGACAGATGCTGGGCATAGAAGATGAGCAAAAGCTACTGCTGATGGTCGGTTCTGGCTTTAAGACCAAGGGTGTAGATCGGTCGATAAGAGCGCTGGCTGAACTGCCATCAGAGCAACGACAGCGGGTGCAGCTGAAAATCGCCGGACAGGATAGCCCTGAGCGTTACCTTGCCTTGGCTAAAAAATTAGGTGTTGCCAGTCAGGTAGAATTTTTAGGGGGCAGAGATGACGTGCCCAGCCTGCTGCTTGCCGCGGACCTGTTAATCCATCCCGCCTACCGGGAAAATACCGGCACGGTGCTGCTCGAGGCGATGGTTGCCGGCACGCCAGTACTGGCCAGTGAGGTCTGTGGTTATAGCCATTACATCCGAGATTATTCAATGGGGTTTGTCGTGCCTTCACCCTTACAGCTGTCGCTGCTTAGCCAGCAATTGTCAGTGCTGCTTTTTAACAGTCAGATAGACTGGCAGGCGAATGGTCGCCACTTTGCCAATACCGCGGATATTTTTTCTATGCCGGTACGAGCCGCCGAACTCATCACAGGAAGCGCCCAATGACCTTGCATCTCGAAAAACCCTTTGACAGCCTGTGGTCCACCCCTTTCGACGCCGCTATAGCCCAGCAAGGTGAAATATATAGGAGCAAGGAAGGGCGTCGGACGCTGCAATTTGAGGCCCAGGGGCAGAGTTACTTCTTGAAGCTGCATCAGGGTATCGGCTGGGGCGAGATTATAAAAAATCTAGTACAGCTGAGGCTGCCAATATTAGGGGCGCGCAATGAATGGCTGGCCATTGAGCACTTGAAGTCAGTGGATGTGGGGACGATGACGGCGGCAGCTTATGGCGAGCGAGGCTGCAACCCCGCCAAACAGTTGTCGTTTATTGTCACTGAAGATTTAATCGATACCATCAGTCTTGAGGATTACTGCAAAGATTGGGTGACGTCACCGCCAGATACCAAGTTGAAAGTTCGATTGATTAAAAAAGTGGCTGAGATGTCAGGTAAGATGCACGGCAGCGGCATGAATCATCGCGATTTTTATCTCTGCCACTTTTTGCTCGACGAGACGATTGCCGCCGACAGCGATGAGTGGCCAAAGCTTCATATTATCGATTTGCACCGGGCTCAAATCCGCGCCAAGGTGCCTTATCGGTGGCAGGTAAAAGACTTGGCGGGTTTGTATTACTCGGCGCTGGATATTGGCTTAAGCAAAGAGGATGTAGCGTTATTTCTTGGCAGTTACTCACTCGATTTAGATAAGAAATGCCGACAACAAATAGAGCGCAAAGCTATGAAGCTCTATTTAAAGGACCATGGCCGGGCGGCAGTTTTACCGAAGTAATCCTGCTATTGCTTGCGCTGATAAATATAAGCTGACTTTTTCGCTTTTGTATCAATGATTTCGACCAGCCGCCAATGCTTCTTATTGGCTGGAGCCTCTCTGGCTATCAGTATGTAAAAGTCTTTCTTCGATCGCTCCAAGGATGTCGGGCGTGATTTATTGTAGACGCCTGTGGCCAGGTAAATAGTTTGCTTGTCATTGCTGCCAATACTCATGCCGGGGTGATTTGTTTTAACCCACTCGCCAGATTTCACTAGATAGCTTTTGTCATTAGGCTTGGTTGAAATAACGTTGTCTAAAAAGGCGATGGCAATAATAACACCAACAAAATATTTGAGCTTAGAGCGCTCAGAATAGATATGGTCGACAACATGGACGAGGGGGAATAATAATAATATGGCCAGAAATCCGGTATATCGGGCGACCAATATTTGAGTGGAAACGAACTGCATAAACAGCGGTATAAGCATGAGCCCGGTAAGTACTAAAAGAGCCTTTGACTGTAAAAAGGTTTTTAAATACAGCTTAAATCTAATAGCAGCAATCAGGGTGAAAGCAGGTTGCAGTGCGAACACAACAATGGTGATGAAAGAGCCCAGCAAGCCAAAAAGATAGAAGCTGGTGGCGTACTCGGCGCTGAATTCGTTCAGGATCTTGTTGGCAATGATGTCGCTGTTGCGGTGTATGTCGGCTAGTAAGTGAGAGAGGTTGAAGGTGGTCGAAAGTTGTTTTGCAATCTTGTATTCAGGGAAGCGGAATATGAGTAACAGCAGTATGGCGAGTAGCAGTGCTCCTACTGCAGCGATTATGGCTGATTTTCGGCTGCTGTTGTCGCGGCGACTAAACAAAAAAGCAGCGGGAAATGCGAGGCTAAAAATAATGAACTCAGCTCTGAAAAAACAGGCAACAAAAATCAATAATAGAGAAGAAAGCAGTAGGGTGGGGCGTGTTTTTTGCTGCCAGTAAAGGCAGGCGTAATAGATGGCGGCCAACATAGAGGCCCATGCCCCTGGGTCTCTGATGACCATGCCCCTATAGCCATTGATGGCAGGTAGGCTCAAAATTAGCAGCGCGGATATCGTCGCGATTTTTATATTGTTAGTGGTGAGAAAGTTAATGCGAATAAAAAAGTCAGTAATCAATAAGAAGCTAGCCGTCGTGATGACTTGCAAGGCAGTGGATGTATCAATATAAAAAACCTGCGAAATAACGGCAGCCAGAACGGATAGAAAGGGCCAGTTGTAATTAGCCCTGGCTGCTTCGAGGCCGTGTTGAAGGAAAATGTTTGCCGTCTCGTCATACAGCATGCCGTCGCGGTTGAGGGTGATATTATTGAAAATAAGCCAAAAACTAATGGCAATGCTAATAAAGGCGGCATAGCTTCTAAGAGTATAAATGTTACGAGGGCAATAGTTTGGGTCAATCGTCGGTGACAAAAACATAATAATTAGGTAGCTGCAGATGTAGGTGTGAGTGTATTGCTTACACAATACATTAAAAAACTTAGCATTACTTCAGCTGTGGATTTTTCACCCTCTCACGCGTAAAATTGAGACCGGCTTAAAGGCATGAAGGGGCGTCTATGCGACTATTTTTTTATATCGCAGCCGTCTAAAATATTACTTTATAATCAATGATTTGCCGTTGAATATTATAATCGAAGAAATGAAAAATTGTTAAAACCAAAGTCAGAGCACGTCATTACGCCGGATGAAGCCAGCCTCATACCTGCTGAAGCTTCACCGCCCCCTCTTAATATTTGTTTGTTAGGCTATCGCTCCCACCCTTATGGGGGTGGTCAGGGCATCTATTTAAAATATCTAAGCAAGGCTTTGGTCGATGCAGGGCATACCGTTGATGTGATATCCGGCGAACCTTATCCCCATCTGGATGAGCGGGTGAGGTTGATTAAAATGCCAGGCATGAATTTGTATGAGCATGGTTTGCTGTCGCTGCGCCTTCATCACCTTAAGTCTCGCGCCAATATCATTGAATGGGTGAGTAAGCTAACCGGTGGCTTTGCCGAGATGCAGGCATTTGGCCGCCGTGCCGTGGCTCACTTGAATAAGAAGGGGCGTGATTACGATATTATCCACGATAACCAGTCATTATCCTTTGGGATGTTAAAACTGCAAAAACAAGGTTTCCCGTTAGTTAGCACTATCCACCACCCCATTACTCGCGATTTAGAGATTGCGTTAGGTGCAGCTAATGGTTGGTGGCAGAAACTTTTAACACGCCGCTGGCACTCCTTTTTGGACATGCAGCGCTTTGTTGTCAAGCGATTGGATCACCTACAGACGGTATCTGAGAAGTCGTTGGTTGATATTGGCACGGCCTTTGGCATTGATGACGACCATATCACCTTGGTGACAAACGGTATCGATACGGAAGAGTTTTACCCGCAGCCTGATGTGCCAAAGATCAAGGGGCGTATCATGGCAACAGCTTCAGCCGACGCCCCGTTGAAAGGCTTGCGTTACTTATTAGAGGCGATCGCCAAGCTGGCAGAAAGTCACCCCGATATAAGTTTATTATTAGTCGGCAAGCCCCAGCCCGGCGGCGATACAGAGCAGTTAATTCAGAGATTGGGCATTGGTCAGCGAATAACTTTTGTTCACGGTATTAGCACGCAAAAGATGGTGGATTATTACGCCCAGGCTGAGGTTGCCGTTGTGCCCTCGGTCTATGAGGGCTTTGGTTTGCCAGCCGGCGAGGCAATGAGCTGCGGTGTGCCGCTGGTATCGACCGATGGTGGCGCCTTGCCCGAGGTGGTAGGAGAGGCCGGTGTCATCGTTCCTGTTAAAAATAGTGCCGCCATTGCTGAGGCAGTCGACGAACTACTGCAAAGCCCCGAGCGTCGTCAGCAACTGGCTATTGCCGGTCGAAAGCGTATTGAAGAAAAATTTTGCTGGCACCTGGCCGCCGAACAAATGACTGAATTCTATAGAGAAGTATTGAAGAAAAATGAAAACCGTTAATTATAAGAAATTTGGTCTCAGCGCCGGTGATGTGGTTTTAGACTTAGGTTGCGGTGAGGGACGCCATGTTATCTCGGCTTATATCGAGGGCGATATACAGGCTGTCGGTGTTGATCTAAGCCATAAGGACTTGAAAACAACGGCGGATAAATATCAAGATTTTGCCGATGCTGATAATGATGCCAAGTCGTTTGGTTTGTCTGCTGCCAATGCGCTACAGTTGCCCTTTGCCGACAACACCTTCGACAAGGTCATCTGCTCGGAGGTCTTGGAACATATCCCCGATTGGCAGGGGGCGCTCGACGAGGTTGAGCGGGTATTAAAGCCTGGCGGCACCTTCTGCGCCAGTGTTCCCCGGGCATGGCCGGAGAAAATTTGTTGGTATTTCAGTGATGAGTATCACCAAGTTGAGGGCGGACACCTGCGAATCTTCGATGAGGACGAATTTCGCTGCGCCATCGAGATTCGCGGCTTTCATATCTATGCCAAGCATTTTGCGCATGCGCTACACTCACCCTTTTGGTGGTTAAAATGCATGTTCCACGATACCCGAGATACAAATCCGCTGATTAAGCTGTATCATCGCTTTTTAGTCTGGGATTTGATGGACAAGCCATGGTTTACCGTCAACCTTGAGAAGTTATTAAACCCGGTACTTGGCAAAAGCGTTGTGATGTATTTTAGGAAGGGTTTATAGGGTGAGTGGTTTGTATCTGACGAAAGGGTTGTATCCAGAGGATTTCCTGCGTAAGACAGTCGAATTTATTCGTGACACTCAGCTGCCCTGTGGCTCTGTGCCATGGTTTGAGGGCTCGTATGCAGACCCGTGGGACCATGTCGAGGCGGCAATGGGACTTTCTATTGGCGGCGAGTTTGAACACGCTGTGAATGCCTATCGTTGGTTGAAAAACATACAGCTCGAGGACGGCAGTTGGTGGGCGGCCTATAAGAATGGCGAAATACATAACCATGAGCGCCGTGAAACCAATTTTGTTGCCTATATTGCCACGGGCATTTGGCATCATTTCTTGATCTCTGACGACAGAGAGTTTTTAGTGGAAATGTACCCCATGGTCGAGCAGGCCATTACCTTTGTGTTGGCGCTACAAACGGAGCATGGAGATATCCATTGGGCGGTGGATGCGGAGGGTAAGGCGAAAGAAGATGCATTGGTAACAGGCAATAGCTCGATTTATAAGAGTCTCGAATGCGCATTTAATATATCGGTTACTCTCGGCGAAAACCGAACTGACTGGTTCGCTGCCCGCTCTAAGCTGGGTAACACGCTGGCCAATCACCCTGAGCGATTCGATCGTACGTGGGAATCGAAGGCGCGTTATTCGATGGACTGGTTCTACCCTGTGTTGACCGGCGCGCTTGATCAACAGGCGTCTAAACAGCGTTTAGCAGAGCGCTGGGATGAGTTTGTGATGGATGGCATGGGCTGTCGCTGTGTCAGTGATGAGCCCTGGGTAACCATTGCCGAATCCTGTGAATTGACCATGGCCTTACTTGCCGCGGGTGAGCGTGAAAAAGCAACCGAGGTCTATAGTTGGCTGCACCAGTGGCGTTTGGAAGATGGCTCCTATTGGACGGGTTATCAGTTCAAACAAGATTTACTGTGGCCTGACGAAAAACCGACCTGGACGGCCGGTGCGATTTTGCTGGCGGCAGATGCGCTGACGGACCATACCCCGGCAGCTTACCTGTTTAAAGAAGTTAGACTGCTGGAGTTAGAGAGCGATCTACTTTCTGCGGAACAAGCCTAAGGTATTGACCATCGGCAGCTTGTCAAACAAACCTGAAGCCTCCGCCAACTTATAAATGGTGTAAGGGGCTTGGCCACCTTCCTCAGGGTTGGGAAAGATATCATGTATGGCCAGGATGCCACCGGATTTGATATGTGTTACCCAGCTTTGGTAGTCAGTCATTGCTGCTTCTAGGCTGTGGCCGCCATCGATAAACAACATGCCCAGCGGTGTACCCCAGTGACGTGATGCAGCCTTGGAAGATGAGACGACAGGGACGACGGTCTCCTCTAGCTCCGCGGCACGCATATTCTTGCGGAACTCTTTAAAGGTGTCCATCAACTCGACAGAGGCATCATAAAGATCGCCGTCGTGATACTCCTCGCCTAATTGGTGCTCTTCACTGCCGCGATGATGATCCAGCGCATAAACAGTGCCACCCAAGGCTTTGACGGCAGCACCAAGATAGATAGTTGATTTACCGCAGTAACTACCGATTTCGAATATTGGCCCTAGGCTGCTACATTGCTGCGCGTGAAGATACAGTGCCTCGGCCTCGTCGTCGGCTAAAAAGCCTTTGATTTCAGTGATGTCGATGGGTAGTGAGACAGACATGAAGATTTACCTTGTTGTGTTGGTCTTGGCCTATAGTGAGAAAGGCAGTATTTTATCGCCGGTATCATAGCCTGTGTGGCGGTTAAGGTGTAGTCACCTTCGGGTTAGATTATCAATCTAAATAGTTGATCACCATTCTCACTTTAGGCTGTGATATTATTGGCAATATTTTTTACAGAACAGGCTTATGTATGAAGCTAACAATGCCTCTATTCAACCAGGCGCAGGTCTTAGTGGTCGGCGATATTATGCTGGATCGTTATTATCATGGCCCCACCTCGCGTATCTCGCCTGAGGCCCCGGTGCCGGTGGTAAAGGTGGATGGTATGGAAGACCGCCCCGGCGGAGCGGCCAACGTGGCGTTGAATATCGCGGCTCTTGGCGCTGGCGCATCTGTTATTGGCTTGGTCGGGCAGGACGAGGCTGCAGATTCATTGTCGACCACTCTTGCCGCGGCAAAGGTCCACTGTGATTTTGTGGCGGTTAAAGACAAGCCGACCATTACCAAGCTACGGGTTATTAGTCGTCAGCAGCAGTTACTACGCCTCGATTTTGAGGAGGGTTTTGCCGTCGCTGATGCTGACCTTGTGGTGCAGAAAACCATCGAGCTCAGCCCTCATGTGGGGGCATTGATCCTGTCTGATTACGCCAAGGGCGTATTGGCAGACCCGCAACCATTGATCAAACAGGCGAGAGCGTTAAGCATTCCTGTGTTGGTCGACCCCAAGGGCAGTGATTTTGAGCGATATCGCGGCGCCACGCTGTTAACGCCAAACTACAGTGAGTTTGAGCTGGTAGTCGGCACCTGCGAAACAGAGCAAGAGTTGGTGGAAAAAGGTGTCGCCCTGCTTGAAACACTCGAGCTGGACGCCCTGTTAGTGACCCGTGGTGAGCATGGCATGACGTTATTGCGCAAGGGCGAGCCTGAGCTGCATTTACCGGCCAAGGCGAAGGAGGTCTTCGATGTCACCGGTGCCGGCGATACGGTTATTTCCGTATTGGCGGCAAGCCTTGCCGCAGGTGAACCTCTGCCGCAATCGGTGGCTTTAGCAAACATTGCCGCCAGTATTGTTGTTGGCAAGCTCGGTACCGCTGCTATCAGTGGCCCCGAGTTACGGCGCGCCATCCACAAAGAGGTCGGCAGTGGCCGTGGCGTGATGACCGATGAGCAATTAGCCGTCGTTTTGCAGGATGCGAGAGCGCATGGCGAGAAAGTCGTCTTTACCAATGGTTGTTTCGATATTATTCATGCCGGCCATGTTGGTTATCTCGAACAGGCAAAGGCGTTAGGGCATCGCTTGGTTGTTGGTGTTAACGATGATGCTTCCATTACTAAATTAAAAGGCCCGGGTCGACCCGTTAATCCGTTGGATAGAAGAATGGCGGTGCTGGCAGGTTTGGGTTCTGTCGACTGGGTGGTGTCTTTTAGTGAGGATACCCCAGAGCGTCTGTTGGCATTATTAAAGCCTGATGTGCTAGTCAAAGGTGGTGATTACGATAAAGAAGGTGTCGTCGGATGGCAGATAGTTGAGGCCTATGGTGGCTCAGTCTATGTGATGAACTTTGTCGATGATTGTTCGACGACGTCGATTGTTGAGAAGATCAAGATGGGTAACTAAGTTTTACTCATTCGTGTCTTATGGCTAACGTTGATGGCGAGGCCTTAGTCGAGCATAAATTATCTGGATGTAGTCTTCGGTCAGCAATAAAGCGGCTCGGTCAATTACATTTATTAAAATCCTTGTGGCGGTATAAATGAAATTCAGCATGAAACCTTACAGACGATATAAAGAAAGTGCGAAGCTTTGGCTTTATTTCTTTGTTCGGTTTACCAAGCATTCGAATGCGTTTCAGAAAACAGAGATGGGCATGCTTGCTGGGATATCAACTAAGTTTCATATAGTTGAGAAAGGTCTGGCTATGCCGAAAGTTCGGTATTTCTTTGGCGCAGAAAACATCTTAAAGCTGATAGATGAAATGCTGGAATATGATTCGCTGGGTTTTAATAAATTGAATACACAATATGTTTCTGCCGTTATTGTGTTGTCGAGATATAAAGATTTACATCTCGATAGGCCGCTGCCAGACGATGGCAAGATAAAAGGGCTGTTCGAAAAAATTGATTCCTTTCTTGTTAGAAACACAGCGCTATTAACAGGTAATGATGGCGTGGGTGGTGGCTCTAAACAGGTTTTCTTGAAGGAATATACTGAGCAATCCAGAGGTGATTTTGCCGCTATATGTCATGCCCGGTCCACTATTAGAAACTTTATCGATAAAGAGGTTGATTCTGAGGTTGTTAAGAGGGCGGTTAAATTAGCTCAGCGCTGCCCGTCAACGTGCAACCGACAAACGCCTAGAATATACCATATAAAAGACAAACAACTGATTGATAAGGCTTTGACGATACACAATGGGACAAGAGGTTTTAACGAAAATATCAGTTGCCTGCTTGTTGTTTGTGGTGATTTAAGGGCAACTCAAGGTATCAAGGATCTAAATCAGGTTTATGTCGATAGCGGGATTTTTGCCATGAATTTACTGTACTCATTGCAATATAATGGATTGGGTGCCTGCATTTTGCACTGGGCTGTGAGTACTAAGGTGGATAAAAAACTAAGAAAATTGCTGTCAATAAAAGATGCCCATAATGTCTCCTGCATGATTGGTGTTGGCTATATGCCAGATGAATTTAATGTCGCTTATTCAGAGCGCTTGAGCGTCGATGACATACTAACGACAAGGTAGTGACCATGAACTCTGAAAAGTTAGTTAGTTTAATAACATTTCATCGGGCGATAAATTTCGGTGCGGTGCTGCAGTGTTATGCCTTGCAGCAAGCGGTAGCGAGCTTAGGCTATAGGGTCCAGGTAATCGACTATGTACCTTTTTATGTTGATAGGAGCGAGCTGGAAGGCAGCGACTTAGTTCAGTTTAATTCATTCGAAAAATACAGAAAGGACTTTTTAAATATTACGGACAGAGAGTTTACTGGTGATGATCTGGCAGACGTTGAGTCTGATGTTTTTGTTGCAGGCAGTGATCAAGTTTGGAATGAGAGGATCAGCTTTGTCAGAAAAAATGTTGATGCATATTTTTTGAATTTTGCTGGCCCCGGCAGCAGGCGAATCTCGTATGCGGCAAGTACTGGGGGTACGCGGCTTGAGCGGGGAAACCTGGTTGATAGTCTCAGTCGCTTTGACTCGCTGTCAGTAAGAGAAAACAGTCTTAAGGCTAACCTTTCAGAGCTAGAACTTGATTCTACCTTGGTTCCTGATCCCACATTGCTGTGTGAAAGTTATCCTGAAAAAGAGGTCAACTTACCGTTCTCCGGCGATTATATCGCGATCTATTTGTTGCAGATCACTCCGTTTGCTGATGAGTGCATAAAACGAGTCAAAGAACATTATGGTTTACCCATTGTTAACATGAGTTTTGATCATTGTATCTCGGCAGATTATGATCTTAACGAAATAGATCCCTCGGAGTGGGTTTGGATTATCAAAAGGTCTAAGTTCTTCGTGACCAACTCGTTTCATGGTTCTGCATTTTCTGTTATTTATAAAAAAGATTTTGCTGTTATTCCGTTAGAAAGCAGAAACAAGGTCAATAAATTTAAAAGACGAATATTCTCTCTAGTTAAAGCGCTGGGGTTCAAGGCTATTGATTTGTCATTCGACTTTAGTAACCCTAAAAACGATAGATTCTATACCTTGTTAGGCAGGCTGGATTTATCCAGTAGGATTGTGACCAGATACAGCGATCTTGAGTTGATTTTGCAGAAAAAAGTAAAAAAAACCAGCGAGACAGATCTTTCTAGCCTGAGAGAGGAGGGTATCGACTTTCTAAGAGAGTCGATAAAATAAAATTTTCCTAGTTGCTATCTTATTTTTTTGCTGTATTAATGGTTTTTTTTCAAGCTGGCGCCGATCATTCTTTTCAGGAATGATATGTTTAGTATGAATCTAGGGTGAAGGCGAAATGCCTTTGAGTAGTGTTGTTTGGCTAATTGATATTTATTGGCCTTAAAGCAGGCTTTGGCAATGGAATGGTGTCTGTAGGCAAGGGCCGTGCATTTTAGTGTGGCGACTTTTCCGGTGATATATTGCTCGTCAAAACTGTCGTCGACAATGGTTGTCCCTGTTTCTAGGATTGCTGAAATATCATGGCGACGAGAGTCGTTGTGCTTGATTATATTGACAATAGGGAAGTTGATCGAGCTGGTCTTAAAATTTGCTAAGGCATGAATAAACATCGGGATGTCTTCGCTGTTGCGAAGTGAAGGGTTGTAGCGACGCGAGGCGAATATATCTTTGTGCATCAGGCAGCCACCGTTAACAATGCTTAGCTCCTTGGTTATGTACCTTCTGACATTGTCATAATGACTTTCCTGGATGCTGATTTTTTTAGATAAACTCCGTTTGTTATCGCTGATATTAATATGTTCAGCGATGATGAATTTCGCTTGGGTGTCAACAATGCTGTTTAGGCATAGTGCAATAGCATCATCGGTAAGATAGTCATCGGCATCTAAAAACATCAGGTATTCGCCGCTGGCGATGTCGATGCCCATGTTTCGAGTACTGGATACGCCGCTGTTTTTCTTATCGATAAGGTTGAAGTTATATTTTTCAGCAAGGCCTTTTAAAACCTCTAGGCTGTTGTCTGTTGAGCCATCATTAAGAGCAATAACTTCTACCTCAGGGTGATTGGTTGCCGCAGAGGCGATGGCCTTTTCTACCAGGTGGCCATAATTAAAACATGGAATGATTATCGATAGTTTCAAGAGGCTGGCCCTCTACTCTGATTGCAGACTATACCGCGTAACAAGGTCAAAACATTCGCCCTCAAATGTTTTTCATTAATCGTACCAATAATTGCACTGGCCACACTCGACGGCTGAAAGATAAGCTCGAAACTTTTCGACACAGGGTCTTCGCCGGGTTCTAAACACAGATGCCCGGAGGCCAGCGCCTTCTTGATCAGTACCGCCTTGTTATGTTCAGCGCAGTAATCCAGCACCGGCTTCTCGTCGGTGTAAGCTAGGTTGTAAGTCGCCATCACACAGTCAGACTGTTGGGCGGCCAATATGCCGCCTTCAACTGTTTTGGTCGACATACCCGTGGCGCGGATTTTCCCCTGTTTCTTAATGTTACTAAGCACTTCTAATATGCCGTACTGCTCGATGATAGCGACGTCGTTACCATCGGAGTGAACCAGCACCATATCAATATAGTCTGTGTTTAGACGCTTGAGGCTTCTATCAATACTGGCTTTCACCGAGGCTTCGTCAAAGTGAAAAGAGGACTGTCCTTCGACAAACTCTTCCCCAACCTTTGAGCAGATAACCCAGTCTCGTCGCTGTCCCTTAAGCAGCTTGCCGAGGCGCTCTTCGCTATTGCCATAGGCCGGTGCGGTGTCGATCAAGTTGATACCGAGTTCTCGCGCTAGATTGATCAAAGACAGGGCCTGTTGATCGTCAGGAATAGTAAAACCGTTAGGGTATTTAACGCCCTGATCTCGGCCAAGTTTAACCGTGCCTAAACCGATGGGGCTGACAAAAATGTCGGTGTCTGCAATAGGGCGACGAACGCTGGGGTCGAGAGCCGGTGATTTAGTATTCAAAATTTTTGTCCCAAACTTTGTTGGCAACGGTGGGGCAGCCGAGCACCTCAAGAGCTTCGATATTCGCCGTCGGCTGAGGTGATAGAGCGGCATCTTGTAGCGACGCGATGACTTTATCGGCGAGGTCGGGTGCCAGAGTGAGTTTGGTAGGCCATGCCACGATGACGTTGGCGGCAGCATCGCTGACCTGTGCGAATGCTTGGTCAGGTTTGGATAATGAGCTCTGCTTGGGTTCGGCGCGGTCGACGCTGATGGTTGTCCATTGGGCGTCGCTGAAATCGAGCCAGGGGAATAGCGTGTTCATTTCCCGCTTTGCTTTATTGATCAGTTGCTCAGGGGAGTCGTTCAACCCATTGGTGGCAAGGTCGCCACCCAGATACCAGGTGAGGCTGCCGTCGTCGCTGCGATGGCTTGAAACCGTTAGCCTCGGTGAGGTGCTGAGGCTGAAATCGACACAGTGGGCATAGAGGTCAAAGTCGTTGCTGTGCTTGACCATAACCTGCTGCAGCGGTCTGATTTGCATCTTTGGCTGTTGTAAATTGAGCATTGCCATTAGGTCACCGTTGCCTTTACCCGCGGTGAAGACATGCTGCTGGGCAGCAATGGCGATAATGTCATCGCCGTGCTTAATTTCTAAGGCGGAGACGCTGCCATCTTGCTGTTGCTGAAATTGAGCCTGCTGCCAATCGATGGAAAAGATACGGCCAGGGCAGTTGCTCTTCAAATTATTAAGCAGCGAGGGCACGTCCAGCACGATATCAACCAGGCGATAGACGTTGCCGGCAAAGGCTTTATTTTGAAATACCTGAGGATAGTCGGGGCGTTTCAGTTTATTGATGCGTCCGCGCATTGCCTTGGTGGCGAAAAAAGAGGTCAGTTTAGAGCCGGCAGAACCGGTAGACCACATATTAAACTCTTTGCTCAGTAGTTTTGTTTTGCTCAGGTCTACTTCGCCCTCGCCGTCAATACAGCGTTGCCACAGTGCTGGCATTTCGGCAACGGCCTCGGAGGAACCGTTAATAATACCGCTGAGGGCGTATTTTAGGCCGCCATGTATCATGCCCTGAGAGGCGATGGTCTGGTCGCTGCCAAGATCAGCCTGCTCAAACAAGACGGCGCTATAGCCCGCTTGTTGGAGTCGGTTTAATAGCCATAAACCGGCGATGCCTCCACCAATAATTGAAATATCGACTTTAACTTCGTGACGCATAGCATTAACCGTAGGTAAAATAGAAACAAGGCATAGTATAACCTCCCTCATGGCTGGCGAGTACTGTTGGCAAATCAATTACTGTAAAGAATTAGCGGTGGGTAGTTTTTTGGCAAGGATTTTATACACAGGGATATTTTATTTGATACAGCCGTTGGTGATGCTGCGGTTGTTGTGGCGCTCTTTAAAAGCCCCGGCCTATCGTCAGCGGATGCTGGAGCGGTATGGTGTCTATCTAAAAAAGCGGCTGAATAATAAACCAACAATTTGGGTGCACGCGGTTTCCGTCGGTGAGTCGATAGCCTGTGCGCCGATGGTTAGGGCACTGCAGCAGAAATACCCCAACCACAGTCTGCTGGTGACGACGACCACCCCGACGGGGTCGGAGCAGGTTTATCAGTTGTTTCGCGGCAGTGTCGAACATGTATATGCGCCCTATGACCTACCGACATCGCTTAGCCGTTTTCTGCGTCGTTACAAGCCGCAATTAGCGATAGTGGTAGAGACCGAACTGTGGCCGAATATGGTGGCCGCCTGTAGTCGTCGTAATATCCCGGTGATTGTTGCCAATGCGCGATTATCGGCGCGATCGGCGGGGGGGTATCAGCGCTTTCATCGTATAACCCTGCCGATGATCAGGCGTTTAACCTGTGTGGTGGCGCAGAACGCCGTCGATGGTCAGCGCTTTGTTGAGTTGGGGCTGGCACCGGCAAAGCTGGTGGTCAGTGGCAGCGTTAAATTTGATGTTGACCTCCCTGCAGCGTTGCAGGCAACGGCAGAGGATCTTAATAATCTGTGGCATGCCCACCATAGCCGCGTGATTATCGCTGCCAGCACCCATGCAGGGGAAGATGAACAGATCTTGGCGGCCTTTAAAGCGTTGCAGATCAAACATCCGCAGCTGCTGTTGGTCATTGTACCGCGCCACCCTGAGCGTTTTAACAGCGTTGCCAGCTTGGCCGATCAACAAGGTTTTCGGGTGCTGCGGCGCAGCAGTGGCATTGCCCCGACATCACAAACAGAAGTGATTGTTGGCGATACCATGGGCGAGATGTTGTTGATGATGGGAGCGTCTGATATCGCCATTGTCGGCGGCAGTTTGGTGGAGCACGGCGGCCACAATGTGCTGGAGCCAGCGCTGTGGCGACTGCCTGTGGTGACTGGCCCTCACATGTTTAACTTTATGCAAATTACCGAATTGCTGGTCGATGCTGGCGGCTTGACGATGTTATCCGAGCAGCAATCATTAGAGCCGGTATTGGCGAGATTGCTGGATGATGACACCCTGAGGCAGCAGCAGGGTGAAAAAGCCTATGCCGTTGTTGAACAAAACCGAGGCGCACTAGGTACACTTCTGGCGACAATAGACCACCAGTTAAGTTAAATTCCCGGCAATAAAAAAGGCCTGATCCAGTTACGTGGGTCAGGCCTTTTTTTGTCTGCTGTAAATCTCTACATCAGATTTTTATCACTTAACTTTGGCGCAGCCAGCCATTGGTTCAGGTCATAGATGTCCTGAGGGCTGAGCGTACCGGCCTGCTGCTTGAGCTTGAGGCTGTTGATCACATAGCCATAACGGGCGGTAGAGTAGTCACGAATAGCGCTGAACAACCCCTGTTCGACGTTTAACACGTCAACAATGTTACGCGTACCCACCTCATAACCGGCCTGGGTTGCATCCAGGGCGCTCTTGTTCGAGGTGATGGACTGTTTACGCGCCTGAGTCTGAGCCACACCAGTGGTCACGTTGACATAGAACGCTCGTGTCGCCTGGGTGACATTGCGGACGGTGCCGGAATAGCCTTCCAGAGCGGCATTGTATTGCTGATAAGCTTGACGTCTCTGCGAACTGACGGCGCCACCGGTAAAGATAGGCACGTTTAAATTCAGGCCGACTGAGCTGCCATTATTGTTATAGTCATCGAAACTGGTGTCGTTGAAATCATTGGTAACATCGGTATCTTGATAACCCAAAGTGGCTGACAGCGTTGGGTAGTGGTTGGCCTTTTTCGCTTTAGCATTCTGATGAGCGCCGTCGCGCTGTGCCTCAGAAGCCTTGATGCTGTAGTTGTTGCCGCGGGCATAGCCTACCCATTCCTGCACATCCATCGGTTCGGGATTGGTGACAGGGTAGTCTTCGACCAGTTGCCAAATGTCCTGGTGGGTCATACCGGTGAGCACGGTGAGTTTTTCCATGTTGACGGCTAACAAACCTTCGTCGCCAAGGCGTAAGGCATACGACGAGTCATAGGCGGCACGCGCCTCGTGTACGTCGGTGATGGCGATGAGGCCAACATCGAAGCGCTGTTGCGTCTGCTCTAGACGGCGTTTGTTGGCTTTTTCCTGTGCCTCAGAGGCGGCGAGGTTGTCCTCGGCCTGAAGAATGTCGAAATAAGCCTGGGCAACACGGACAATCAGCTCTTGCTGGTCGGCACCAAATTGCGCCTGAGCGCGGTTGCCTTCCATCTTGCCGGCCTTGAAGTTAAACCAGGCATTCATATTGAATAACTGCTGCTCCAACTGCACGCCCCAACCCTTGCTTTCGCCTTCGGTGTCGGCATCGACAGTGCTCAAGGCTTGAGTACCATCAATGCTGCCATCGGTTTTGGTGATGTTGGCGTTGGCGCCTACCTGGGGAAGCAGGGCAGATAAGCCGAGGCTCTCCGCTTCACTGTCGGCGAGGAAGGTGGCTTCGGCAGCTCGGATCACAGGATCATTTTTTACCGCTAACTCGTAAATTTCTGCTAAATTATCGGCAAAGGCCGAGCCGGTAAAAATTGCTAGGCTGGCGGCGATAACAGATCGCTTAAATTGAAGACCCATGAAGATACTTGCCTCGTTGGTTTGGATAGTGTCCGAGTTACTTGATTAACTTATAGTCAATTATAAGTTGTTGTATGGACAGTACGCCATACGGTTAAATCAATTTTTGCAGTCAATAGTGGATTTTGTCACAAAATATGGGAAATAGCTGAAAATTATGACAAGTAAATCAAATAATAATTCAGCAAAGTTGGACCTGAAAGGCCTGCAAACACTGTGCAGTACAAATTATTTACGGCTCTGTCGCCTATTGCCTGACGGCCAGCAGGGCTTTAGTTATGGCGTCTCTCCCGCCGCCAGCCGCATAGGTGGCAGTCAGCTGGAGCTAACAACTTTACAAACAACGCCTTATACAACATTACTAAATGTTATACTTCGCCAAGAGGCCGACCAAAATAATATTATTGAGCTGCAGGTGCGTAGTTATCATGATGTACACATGGCAGAGGTTGTCAGTTGTAATAAATATAAGCACTTCAAGTTATTCTACCAATACCCTAATCCACAGATGTACCAGTCGAATGAGAAGTACCAACTCAATCAATTGCTCGCAGAGTGGTTAAAATCCTGCGCGCTTCACGGCCGCAGTGACAACGTTTATTGTCAGCAGAAACAAGGCCTTCTGTCCGGCGACAAGCAAGCTTAATCGGCATGGCTGATAAAGTGAAACCGGTAATAGCATGATCGTAAAAAAACAGTTACCGTATTTCTATCTCATTGATTCCTTGGATATAGGCTGTTGCGAATAACAAGCAAGCATCAACAATATGTCGATTTAATTCAGATTACCGATTGTCATCTTGAGCACGATAGTTTGACGACACTGGCGTCGGTCAATACCAACGACAGCTTTCTGGCAGTACTCGATCAGGTTGCTAGCGAGACTGCTGACGCTATCTTTGCCACCGGCGATATTGCCAGTGGTGGCTCACACGAGGCCTATCAGCGTTTTATAACAGCCACCAATAATTTGTCGTCACCGGTGCTGTGGTTGCCGGGAAATCACGATGAGCCAGCGATTATGTCGGCTCATAAGCCGCTGATCTTTGAGGCCGAATTCAATAATTGGTTGGTTATTCAGCTGGACAGTAAACAGCAGGGCCAGGTAGGAGGTAGGCTGGGTGGTGAGCAATTACAGCGGCTGCAGAATACCATTGCCGAGACTGAGGCGGAGTTTATATTGTTATTTATCCATCATCATACCCTCGATATTGGCTGCCAGTGGATAGATCGACAAAAGCTGGAAGACGGTGCGTCGTTTTGGTCGGTCATCGATCACCCAAAGGTCAAGGCGGTGATTTGTGGTCATGTGCATCAGGCCAGTGACATTATTCATCAGGGGGTACGGGTTATCTCAACGCCCTCGACCTGCATCCAGTTTAAAGCCAACAGTGATGACTTCGCATTGATTGATTTGGCGCCGGGTTACCGCCGGATTCGGCTGCACCACACTGGTCAGATAGAAACTGGCGTGGTGCGTTTAGACGGCAACCGTTTCGCCGCTGATTTAAACAGTAGCGGTTATTGATAGATAAGAGTTGACCAGTGAACCCTCCTAAAAAGCAGTTGTTATATATCCATGGTTTTCAGAGCTCGGCGCAGTCATTAAAGGCGACGGAGACGGCGGACTACCTTCGCAAACACCGCCCCGACATCGATTGTATCGTGCCGAATTTACCGGATTATCCCCGGCCAGCCATCGAGATGCTGGAACAGTTGATTGCCAGCTGTGACGGCGAGGTTGGCTTGATTGGCAGCTCGCTTGGCGGCTTTTATGCCACTTATTTGAGTCAGCGCCTGGGTCTCAAGGCAGTGCTGATCAATCCGGCAGTGACGCCACACCTTTTGATCAGGGGCTATTTAGGGCGCAACAAAAACCCCTATACCGATAATATATTTACCTTAACAGCCAGCCATATTGACGATTTTGAAGCGATGTTGGTTGAGCCGCTGCCACGGCCGGATGATTTACTGGTCATGGTGCAGCAGGGGGATGAAACTCTCGATTATCGCCTGGCGGAGGCTAAGTATAATGATTGTCGGCTGGTGATCGAAGCCGGTGGCAATCATCGCTTTGTCGGGTACGACGAGAAAATGGTGCAAATTATCCGCTTTCTACAGCTCTAACGTGACAGCGCTGGCAACAATCTATTACAGTAGTGACAATCCAACATTTTTATTTGCACGGTTTATCCGTTAGCTGAGACAGTATGAGTTATACCGCAGAGAGTATTGAAGTTCTTACCGGTTTAGATCCGGTGCGCAAGCGCCCCGGGATGTACACCGACACCACCCGCCCCAATCACTTGGCGCAGGAAATTATCGATAACAGTGTCGATGAGGCGCTGGCTGGTCACTGCCAACAAATCACCGTTACCCTACACGCTGATGGGTCGCTGAGCTGTGCCGACGATGGCCGTGGTATGCCGGTGGATATACATCCCGAGCAGGGGCTGCCAGGGGTGGAGGTCATTCTCTGTACACTGCATGCTGGTGGTAAATTTACTAACGACAACTACCAGTTCTCCGGTGGCTTACACGGTGTCGGTGTCAGTGTTGTCAATGCCTTGTCGACGATTCTTGAGGTCACTATTAAGCGCGATGGCAAGGTTCACCGCATGTCGTTTGAAAACGGGGATAAGGCCTCCGATTTGGCAGTGATTGGCGATGTCGGCAAGCGCAACACCGGTACTGCCATCCGTTTCAAACCCGACGCTAAGTATTTCGATACCGATAAGTTTTCTGTGCCGCGAATGAAACACGTACTGCGAGCCAAGGCGGTGTTATGCCCGGGTTTGAAGGTGGTGTTTATCGATGAGGCCAATAAAGACAATAGCGCCGATTGGTATTATGAAGATGGTCTACCCGACTACCTATCGAGCCAAACCGAGGGCTATGAGGTGCTGCCGGCCAAGCCATTTATCGGCGGCATGACCAACAAGGTTGAAGGCGTCGATTGGGCGGTACAATGGCTGCCGGAGGGGGGCGAAGTTACCGCCGAATCTTATGTAAACCTGATACCCACCGCCCAGGGCGGCACCCATGTCAACGGCCTGCGCACGGGTTTGTTAGAGGCGATGCGTGAGTATTGTGAGTTCCGCAATCTATTGCCCCGCGGTGTCAAACTGGCACCGGATGATGTCTGGGATCGTTGCTCCTATGTACTGTCAGCCAAGCTGGCCGACCCACAGTTTAGTGGCCAGACCAAGGAGCGTTTAAGCTCCCGCGAGTGTGCAGGTTTTGTCAGCGGTGTGGCAAAGGATGCTTTTGCTCTGTGGTTAAACCAGCATACCGAAGATGCCGATAAGCTGGCCGAACTCTGTATCAGCAATGCGCAGAGCCGGTTGCGTAAGAGCAAGAAAGTCGCTCGTAAGAAAATCACCCAGGGCCCCGCTCTGCCGGGTAAGCTGGCAGACTGTGCCGGTAATGATGCCATGCGTGGCGAGCTATTTTTGGTCGAGGGCGACTCTGCCGGTGGCTCGGCCAAGCAGGCGCGTGACCGTGAGTTTCAGGCAATCCTGCCGCTGCGCGGTAAAATACTGAATACCTGGGAGGTAGACTCGCAGGAGATTATGGCCTCGGCAGAAGTTCACAATATCGCCGTGGCCCTCGGTGTCGACCCGGACTCCGATAACCTCGAAGAGCTGCGTTATGGCAAGGTCTGTATTCTCGCCGATGCCGACTCCGATGGCTTGCATATTGCGACGCTGCTGGTGGCCTTATTCGTCAAGCATTTTCGGGCACTGGTCGAGGCCGGTCATGTCTTCGTATCGATGCCGCCGTTATACCGTGTCGATTTGGGCAAGGAGGTATATTACGCGCTGGATGAACCTGAAAAAGACAGTATCATCGAGCGTCTCGAGAATGATAAGAAACGCGGTAAGATACAGGTCACTCGCTTCAAGGGCTTGGGTGAGATGAACCCCGGTCAGCTCCGGGACACGGTGATGAACCCCGATACACGACGACTGGTTCGCCTGGCAATCGAGGAAGAGGAAGAAGACACCGATGAGTTAATGGATATGTTATTGGCCAAGAAGCGCTCCGGCGACAGGAAAACTTGGCTTGAGAGCAAGGGCGATTTGGCGGATTTCTAAAGCGCTTACCCCGATAAAAAAGCCCTGGTAACATGTTACCAGGGCTTTTTTTTACTGCGACAAATCACGATGTTTAAAGTGATTAAATTGGCTGGAATTCTTTGTGTTCATCACTATTGCCGCAGCAGACACCACCGGTCTCTATTTCATACAGCCAGGCATGTAAGGTCAGCTCGCCGCAGGCGACTTTGGCTGCGACTGCGGGATGGGTCTTGAGGTTTTGCAGCTGCTGCAGCACATTTTCTTCCGTCACTCGTCGCAGTAGGCTTTGGTCAAGGCTGCCATGCTGTGCCTTTACCACTTCGATGGCTGAGCGGGTATGCCCCAGCCATTCTTTAACATGGGGCAAGTCATCGAGGCTGGCAAGGTCAAGCGCGCCCTTCATTGCGCCGCAGTCAGTGTGGCCACAGATGACGATTTGTCTGACGCCTAGAACGGCGACTGCATACTCAATCGATGCGGTCATACCGCCGGTGCTTTGGCTGTGGGGTGGGATGATATTACCGGCGTTGCGGCAAATGAAAAGGTCGCCCGGCTTGCTTTGGGTCAGCAGGTTGGGGTCGATGCGGGAGTCGGAACAGGTGATAAACAGTGTTTCTGGGTTTTGGCTGTTGGCGAGTTCGCCGAACAGTGCTTTGTGCTCGGGGAAGACGTTTTGCTGAAACTCAGCGACACCTGCTAATAACTTTTTCATTGAACTGCGATACCTTGTTGCCTTTATTTGCCGATACTATGTCGTTAAATCGGTGATAGCTCAATAGTAGTCCTTGAGTTTTATTGATAGCATGAGGCTATCAATGCTGTTTGCCTAATTTTATACCGCCGCCAAGGACGCTTATGCCGACACCTGCCCCTACCATCAGACAGCTGGAGTATTTTATTGCCCTGGCCGAGGCAAAGACGTTTCGCGGAGCGGCCAGCGCCCTGTCTATCAGTCAGCCGACGCTCAGTGCACAGATTTATAGCCTAGAGCAGTTACTCAAACTACCGCTGTTCGAGCGCAGCCGCAGTGGTGCGATGTTAACCCCGGCAGGACGTGATTTGCTCGACACTGCCCGTCAGACCCTTGAGCAAATGCGAGCCTTTACCGATCGGGCATCGCTGCTCAGTGGCGGTGTCGGCGGTCTGCTAAGGCTGGGGGTGTCGCCGACACTGGGGCCTTATTTGCTGCCGCACATCCTATCGGATTTGCATCGCCAATACGGTGAGTTAAAGCTCTATGTCCGAGAGAAAAAGCCGAAGACACTGGAACTCGACTTAGTGGAGGGGCGTTTGGATCTGGTGTTAATTCCACTGCCCTTTCAGCATCCGCAAATCACCACCGAGGTGCTGTTTGACGAGCCGTTGAAACTGGTCTGTAGTCGTGACCACAGCTTTGCCGATCAAGGAAGGCTACAAGCCTCTGATTTACATGGGCAGAATGTGCTGACGCTGGAGGCCGGATACAGCCATTATCAGCAGGTGCGTCAGTGTTATGAGGCGTTGGGGGCTAATATACTGCGTGACTACGAGGGTACCAGCCTGGATGCATTGCGACAGATGGTCGTCATGGGCATGGGCATGGCGTTTTTGCCATCGTTGTATATATATTCTGAAATTCACCGGCCGGAATCTATTGCGGTGTTGGATATTGACGGTGTGAGCTTGAGTCGTAGTCATGTCTTGGCGTGGCGGAAAAACTCACCCAATAGAGGGTTTTACCTTCGAGTGGCAAAGCTGATCCGGCAATTGGTTCGCCATAACTTGACCGAGGCCGGCCTGGCATTTCCCGGCCACGGTAGTTGAGTTATTGCAGTGCTGCGCCCTGCTGATTCTTTGTCGCCAATACCTCACGCTGCAAGGCGTTAATCTGTTGATTGATCTCGCTGCTGAGCAGCTGAGCCCGTTGAATGAGTAGGTTGATTGTGGCGTATTCGGCAGGGCTGACATCGATATTACTCTGCAGTAAATGCAGCGCTTCAATCGCCGAATGTAGCTGGCGCTTCTGGGCTAAATCGCGGTTATATTGGTTATAGTCCATGGTGAACTCCTTTCGCAGTTTACGATGTATTCCTTACTAATTATCTTAAACTGATGGCAGAATTCTGAAATGGGTAATTGTACCGAGGTCAATAGCGGTAACGCCGGTGGATTGCCGTTGTGGTTACGGATAAGCGAGACTGGATAAAGTATTGCGGTGCCAAGGCATTGGCGATATCGAGAAAAAACGAGCCAGAAGTGGGATGATTAATATCGCCTTGGCTGGACTACCGTAGTGGCTAGAAACGGCGCGCATAGATATCCACCGGTAAACCTCATTATTGCTTGAAGACACTGATGACAAAATCTGTCTGGCATTCGAGTTGCTTGAGCTGATCCAACTTCAGTTGGTCCTCGGCCGAGGTTTGCCAGTAATAGGGAGTCATTTGCAGTAGTGCGCTGACCTCACTGGCGACATTGATATGAATGGTTTTACTGAGATGCTGCTGATCGATCAGGTTGAAGCCCTCGACGCCGGTGATGTCGCTTTCGTGGGGTTTTGCCGATCGATAAATCAGTTCCCGTAATTGAAACAGGTGGTGCTGACCGGGGGTGACGACAATAAACAGGCCGTCGTCGCTCAGCGCGCGCTGGATTTGCTCGCTGGGTGCCGGGGCGAAGTTGCGAATAATAATATCGCCGCCATCGGCGAGCACCGGCATATTGAAACTGCTGGCGACGCTGTAGCTGTGACTCTTGTTGGCTCTAGCAGCGAGCTTGACTGCCTCCTTGCTGATGTCGAGGCCGTGATATTGGCGAGTGTCCTGATTTGGCTGGCTGGCGGCATCTATCTGTCGCAGGTAATATCCCTCACCACAACCAACTTCGAGGATGTTGTTGGCGGTTGGGTGATGCCGGATGATCATGGCGCTGAGCGCGTCGGCCAAGTGTTGATAATGACCGGCGCCGAGAAACAAACGACGGGCCTGAATCATGGCCTTGCTGTCTCCGGGGTTCTTGCTGTTTTTTTGGTTGGCGGGCACCAGGTTGCAATAGCCTTCTTTGGCAATATCGAAACAATGATTGTTGCTGCAGCGAAAATTTTTATGCTGGCTTTGATGTTGAAGTGGGCTGTGGCAGATGGGGCACATCCAAAGCATAAATAAACCTGCAATTTGGTGAGACGGAAGAGGTGTTGAATAGCGCCAAGCCTGAGTATATCAGGCTTGGCGACAGCCACTTAGTCTTTCAGTGGCAGGTATTGCTCAGGGCGAAGACGGGGGCCAAATTGGCTGACGACTTGAGCCGCACTGCGGCTGGCAAGCAACCCGGCCTGCTCATAGCTCTGCCCTGCAGTGATGGCGTAAAGAAAGGCGCCGGCAAACATATCGCCAGCGCCGTTGGTGTCGACGGCGGTGACTTCGCAGCCGGCAACGCTGATCAATTTTTGGCCATCAAAGATCAAGGCGCCGTCGGCACCGAGGGTGATGACAAAGGCCTTGGCGTCAGCTTTCAGTGCCTCGGCAGCATCCTCGACATTGTCAGTGGCGGTAAAGCCCAGGGCTTCTTCTTTGTTGCAGAACAGTAAGTCGACACCGTCGCCAATCATTTCTTTCAGGCCGTCTTTGAAGAACTGCACCATACCGGGGTCGGATAGGCTGATGGCGGTTTTTACACCGTTGGCTTCAGCGTGCTGGCGGGCTGCAATGGCAGCAGCACGACCAGTGGGTGAGGTGACCACATAGCCTTCCACGTAAAAGTATTCAGAGTCGGCCAGCGCCTCTAAGTCGAGGTTGTCGGTGGCCAGCGTCTCGCTCATGCCGAGAAAGGTATTCATGGTGCGCTCGGCATCGGGGGTAATCATCACCAAACACTTACCGGTAATGCCCTCGCCACGCTGTTGCTGTTGGCTGTCGACGTTGGCGGCGTTGAGGTCGGCGAGGTAAAAATCGCCATTCTCATCGTTGGCCAACTTACAGGAATAATAGGTGTTGGCACCAAAGTGGGCGGCACCGATGACGGTGTTGGCGGCAGAACCACCGCTGGCGCGCTTGCTGGCGACAAGGTGGTCACTGAGATGCACCATGAGCTCGTTTTGACGAGCCTCGTCGACCAGCGTCATCAGGCCTTTTTCAATCTTGGCAGCAGCCAAAAACGCATCGTCGACCTCTATTTCTGTGTCGACAAGGCCGGCGCCGAGGCCGTAGATATGATATTTGCTCATGTTGATTCCTATTTTTATGACCCAGGCTGCGCCAACATTGCAGCGCCAATATTTTAAAGCGAAGATTATGCCTGTAGTCGTGGCTAAATTCAGCCATTATGTGTTGATAATGTGACGATAAAAAAACAACGCCAAAGATCAACGCGGTATACTGCCCACCACCATTTCAATGAGATAGCGAGTCCAATGCCAGCAGCACGTAAACCCCCGGCAAAGAAGCGACCAGCCAAAAAAACAGCGGCTAAAAAACGCAAGCCAGCCAGCAAAAAGGCCAAAGGTGGCGGTTTTAAGGTCTTTGTTTTCAAGTTAACGCTGGTGTTGGCCGTTGTTGGCTTTGCCTTTATTATTTTCCTCGATGCTCAGATTCGCTCAACCTTCAGTGGTAAGAAATGGGAAATACCCGCCAAGGTTTATGCCCGTCCTTTGGAACTTTATCAGGGCAAGGGGATTAGTCAGCAACAGGTGATAACCGAGCTGCGCAATGCCGGTTACAGGCCGGTAAGCAAGGTTTCACGGCCCGGTCATATGGCGGCCAGCGGTCAACGCTTGGACATTTACAGTCGCGAATTCTCGTTTTGGGATGGGGTGGAGCCGGCTCAGCGTTTATCACTGCAATGGCACAACGGTAAGCTAGAGCGCCTATCGGCCGATTACCGTGATGCCGACTTGATCAGGCTGGAGCCGCTACAGATTGGTGGTATTTACCCGAGCCACAATGAAGATCGGCTACTGCTTAAACTCGACCAAATCCCACTGTCGCTGCAGCAGATGTTGGTTGAGGTGGAAGATGGTGACTTTTATCAGCACTGGGGTATCTCTGTTAAGGCGATTGCCCGCGCCAGTGTCGCTAATATTAAGGCCGGTCGGGTGGTGCAGGGCGGCAGTACGCTGACGCAGCAGTTGGTAAAAAACTATTATCTGCACTCGGGCCGGAGTTTTTACCGCAAGGCAACAGAGGCGGTAATGTCGCTACTGTTGGAGTTGCACTACTCCAAAGAGGAAATATTACAGGGCTATTTCAACGAGGTATTCCTGGCCCAGGATGGTCCCCGAGCGATTCATGGCTTCGGTTTGGCGGCGCAGTATTATTTCAATAAGCCGATCGAAAACTTACGCCTGCCTGAGCAGGCATTGCTGGTTGCCTTGGTGCGAGGCCCCTCTTATTACGACCCTTGGCGCCATGGCGAGCGGGCAAAGAAACGCCGTAATTTGGTGCTCGATAAGTATGCCGAGGCGGGTTACATCGATGGCGAGGTATTGGCCTGGGCCAAGCGTGAGCCAATTGGTGTGGCCACCGGCAAAGAGAAGCATCGACTGCGTTACCCCGCCTATCTCGATTTAGTGCGGGAACAGTTGCGTCGTGATTATCACCCTGACGATTTATCGTCTAAGGGTTTGAATATTTTCACCAGTTTCGACCCGCAGGTGCAAACCGCCGCCGAGCAGGCGTTGGCTGAGCAAATTGTCTCCATCAGCAAGCGCTATAAGCTCGATAAAATGTCAGCCGATCAGCTCAACGGTGGGGTGGTGGTAAGCCATCCACAAACCGGCGAGGTGTTGGCCGTTGTCGGCGGCAAGAATGCCCGCTATGCCGGTTTCAACCGTGCTATCAACGCCAAGCGTCCTGTCGGCTCACTGATGAAACCCGCCGTCTACCTTGCCGCCCTCGAACAGCAGGATGATTATAATTTGATCACCCCGGTGCTCGATGAGCCTATTACCGTAGAGGGGCGTGACGGCTCGATCTGGCAGCCGCGAAATTACAGCAAGAAGAGTCATGGTCCGGTGCCGCTGCATCAGGCATTGACTCACTCTTATAACCAGGCGACGGCACAGCTGGGTATGGAACTGGGTATTGGCGAGGTGCTCGATGCCGCCAAAAGACTGGGGGTGGAATCGGCCCTGCCAAGAGTGCCGTCGGTGGTCCTCGGCAGCGGAGAGTTATCGCCTATCGAAGTGACTCAGATGTACCAAACCATTAGTTCCGGCGGTTTCTATTCGCCGCTAAAAACGATTCGCAATGTTACCAGCAACAGCGGTGAGCCATTAAATCGTTATCCCTTAGAATTGGAACAGCGCTTCGATGAACGGGTGATGCAGCTGATGCAATACAACCTACAAGAGGTGATGCGAGAGGGTACCGGTAAAAGCGCCTATCGAACACTGGGGAAAGATTTTAAGGTCGCCGGGAAGACAGGTACCACCAATGATTTACGCGATAGTTGGTTTGCCGGCTTTAGCGGCGATCGACTCGCTGTCGTTTGGCTGGGGAGAGATGACAATGCCCCGACACCTTTAACGGGTGCCACCGGTGCGCTGCCGGTATGGACGGCGATTATCGATCAGACCAGCAGCCGTGATATTCACTACCAAAAGCTGGAGGGAATGTCGTATCTGTGGGTCGATGAAAGCAGCGGTAGACTGTCGGCAAAATACTGCGATGGCGCTCGCTATCTGCCCTTTATCGAGAGCAGCGAACCAGAGGGCAGTAGCGGTTGCGGGCGGGCAACACAAATTAAAAACTGGTTTGGTAACTGGCTCAATTAACGCCGTTGCCCTTGAGGGTTATTAGTTGGCAGGCATATCGTTTATGATAAACGCTGAAACGAACGAAGTAGGCGGTAAAATGAAGGCCAAGTTATTATCCATAGCAGCTCTGTTAGTGATGACAGGTTGTAGCAGTACCACGACGGTGCCTGTCTCGGCGCCGAGTGATGATTCGTCGAAGCAGGTGGTGCCAGCTACGTCGACGCAACCCGCCTCCAGCCGCAACATTGAGCCGACGACAAAGTCGGCTAATAATGGTTCGCAGTCGGCAGTCGAGCGGTTGCTCGATCAAGCACAGCAACAGCAACAGCAGGGGCGCTATTCGTCTGCATCATCGAGTATTGAGCGGGCGATACGCATTGCCCCATCCAATCCAGTGCCCTATGCGCAGCTGGCCAAGCTCAAACAGCACATGGGCGACAATAATAGTGCCCGGCAATTGGCTAACAAGGCCTTGTCGCTGCAGCCACCGGCTTCAACTCGGCGAGAAATGCGCAGTTTATTGGATAGCATTTAATCGTCGCAGAGGCTTATAGAAACATACAATAACAACGCGAAAGGGCTTGAGTAACGGCCATCGAAAAACTGGGAAAACAGAGGTTGTAGTGGTCAAGACACAGGCGCTTTTACAGGATAAATGGCAGGATTTCGAGCCAGTACTCGATCAGCATCGACACACCAACAGGCGCTCGGCGGTGACGCTGTCGCTTCGTGAACACCGCGGTGACCTTGAAGTATTGATGATGCAGCGGGCACAGCGTGACGGTGATCCGTGGTCGGGGCAGATGAGCTTTCCCGGCGGCAGAATGGACCCACAGGATCGTCATAGCTATGATGCCGCTGTGCGTGAGTGCCAAGAAGAGGTGGGTATCGACCTGCTCACTGATGCGGTGACTATTGGCCGCATGTCGGATGTCCACACCCATATGAAAGCTGGTCCAGCGGCGATGACGGTGTCGGCCTACCTGTTTTATCTCGACAAGACACCGGCTATTTACCCAAACTACGAGGTTGCCGATACGATTTGGCTTCCGCTGAGTTATTTAGCTGATCAGTCTAACCGCACGACGATGGAGTGGCAGCGCGAGGGGGAGGAAGCGATGGTTTTGCCCTGCTATTACTACCAACAGAAACAAGTCTGGGGTTTGAGTTTATTAATGCTGGATGAGTTGGTATCTGTGGTTGTTTGAGTTAATACTATGATTGTCAGATAAAAAATAGACGCAGGGACAGGGCGGATGAAAAAAACCAACTGGCTACGCTGGGCTGTTGAGCAGATTGAGAGAGACTTTAATCGCTCCTCAGACACCCATCTGATCAAGCTTGAACTGCCGATTTTGGCGCGCAATGACATCGATGTCTATCTCAAAGATGAGTCCACTCATCCGACACAAAGCCTTAAGCATCGCCTGGCCCGATCACTATTCCTCTATGGCCTGTGCAATGGCTGGATTTTAAAAAACACCCCGATTATTGAGTCTTCCTCCGGGAGTACGGCGGTATCAGAGGCCTATTTTGCCAAACTGTTGGGGCTGGATTTTATCGCGGTGGTGCCCGATACAACGGCGGTATCAAAGCTCGATGAGATTCGTTTTTGGGGTGGCCAAATTGAGTTGGTGCCGAGCCAGAAGATTTATAGTCACGCCGAGGCATTAGCCCGCCAACTCAACGGCCATTATATGGATCAGTTTACCTTTGCTGAACGTGCAACGGACTGGCGCGGTAACAATAATATTGCCGAGAGCATTTTTAAACAGATGACGCTGGAGAAGTATCCGGTGCCTCGCTATATCGTCATGTCGGCAGGCACCGGTGGAACCAGTGCGACGATTGGTCGTTATATCCGTTATTCCTCGCATGGCGAAAGTGACGAAACCACTCAGCTCATCGTCGCCGATCCCGAAAACTCTGTCTTCTACGACTACTACCAAAGTGGCGATGCCAGTCTAACCAGTGAGGTTGGTTCCCGTATCGAGGGTATTGGCAGACCGCGGGTCGAGGCCAGTTTTATGGCCAGTATTATCGATGAAATGAAGCGAGTGAGCGATGCGGATAGCTTGGCGACGATACATTTTCTTGAACGCTATCTGGGCAAACGCGTGGGCGCCTCCACCGGCACCAATATGTATGCGGTGTTTGAGATTATTGAGCGGATGATTGTTAACGGCGAGTCGGGTTCTATTGTGACGTTGATTTGTGATGCCGGTAACCGTTATGCCAATACTTATTATGACAGTGCTTGGCTGGCTTCAAATGGCTTTGATTTGGCGCCGTCTATCAGCAAGTTAGAGCATTTTATCGCCACTGGCAGGCTCTGTTAACAAGACGGGCTGTAAGCACGCCGCGGTAACGGCGGCGTGCTGGCTAGCAAAAGCGCAAAGGCTTTAGAAGTGGTACGACAGACCCGCAAAAGGGCCTTTGAAGGTTGTATCGACACTGGCGTTTTTGCTCAGACCATCGATTTGGGCATTGAAGGTACGGTAGCCTGCTTCGATACCGAGACCAAGAATTGCTTCCCAGCCGACACGGGCGGTGAAGTCGTATACTTGATAGTCATTGAGGTTGGTGGCATTACCGTAGACGCCGGCATAGAAATCCAGCGGTAACTCGATCATCACATTACCGTATACCATCGGCACGGTGTCATCGATGGCAACGTTGCTGATGCCGTTCTTAATCTGGCCATCGAAAACGCGGGCGGTTAAACCCAAATCCAAGTGCACCCAGTTATCCAGCACTTCATAGTAAAGTGTTGCATCGGTGTGGCTTAAATCCAGTTCGCCAACGCTGTATTTGTTATCGGCGGTGACATCTGTACGTTGAATGCGGGCGTTTGGAATAATGGGAATCGGGTGCTCGAGAGCAATGTAGTATGAGGTGGCGTTGTCGTCGGCATCAAAGTCGAAGCCAAGATCTCCAACTTCAGTGCTGTCTGAAACCGAGGGCTGCCAGGCGTATGCGCCGGCATAAATACCGATGGTATCGGCTTGAACTTGGCTGCTGGCCGCGGCGGCGAGCAGACTGGCGATTGCAATTTTTTTCATGAGTTATTCCATTGCTATTAATGAGGTTGCCCAGCTGCAGCCGGGCGCGTTTTTATTGTTGTCGTTATAGTTGTGCGAAAGCCTTGGCGGCAGCGGCAATTGTTTTATCAATTAAATTATCACAGTGACAGGCGCTGACAAAACCTGCCTCGTAGCTTGCCGGGGCCAGGTAAACCCCTTGTTCAAGCATCAGGTGGAAGAAGCGATTAAAACGCTCGATATCGCAGTTCATCACCTGCTGGTAATTAGTAATAGTTTCTTCTTCGGTGAAGAAGATGCCGAACATGGTGCCGACGTGATTGGTGGTCAGAGCAATGCCTGCTTTCTTAGCCTCGGCTCTGATGCCTTCGACAAGGCGAGTAGTGGCCTCAATAATTGGCGGGTAGAAATTGTCGGCACTGATAATATCCAGCATCGCTAAACCAGCGGCCATGGCAACCGGGTTACCCGATAGAGTGCCTGCCTGATAGACCGGGCCCAGCGGTGCAATATGTTCCATGATGGCGCGTTTACCACCGAAGGCGCCAACCGGCATGCCACCACCGATAACTTTGCCGAGTGTGGTTAAGTCGGCCTCAACACCATAGTGTCCCTGGGCGCCAGTATGGCTGACACGGAAACCGGTCATTACCTCGTCGATGATGAAGACACTGCCATATTGATCGCAGACCTCACGCAGGCATTGCAAAAAGCCAGGGATGGGTGGAATGCAATTCATGTTGCCGGCGACAGGTTCGACAATAATACAGGCCACTTGATCGCCTATCTCGGCAAAGGCCTGGCGCACACCTTCGATGTCATTGTAAGTCAGTGTCACGGTATGGTCGGCCAGTGCTGCCGGCACACCCGGAGAGCTGGGGACGCCCATGGTCAGCGCGCCAGACCCGGCTTTGACCAGCAGTGAGTCTGAGTGGCCGTGGTAGCAGCCTTCGAACTTGACGATTTTATCGCGACCAGTATAGCCCCGGGCCAATCGGATGGCGCTCATTGTCGCCTCGGTGCCAGAGTTGACCATGCGCACCATATCCATGCCGGGCATCAGGTTACAGAGTCGTTCGGCCATGTCGATTTCAAGTTCAGTGGGGGCACCGAAACTGAGGCCAGACTGTGCGGTGTCGACCACGGCCTTGAGTACTTCGGCGTTCGAGTGGCCGGCAATCATCGGCCCCCAAGATTGCACGTAATCGATATAGCGCTTGCCGTCAGAGTCGAAAAGAAAAGCACCTTCCGCCCGTTCAAAGAAAACTGGGCTGCCGCCAACGGCCTTAAAAGCGCGAACCGGTGAATTGACGCCGCCAGGGATATGTTGCTGGGCGCGCTGAAATAGTTGCTCTGATTTAGACATGGAAGCTCTCGGATCAATAGGCAAAATAGTGATAAACCGGCGGTAGTATTGCATCGTACAGGCGGTTGATAGAGGTAGGATTATCGCTATAACCGGGCAAAAACGCTAGGGTCAAAATAGCATTGTTATCACGTTTTAGTTCTGCGTCTTGAAAATGACTGTCAGCGCAGGCCTACTCCGCCCAATAAAGTCGGTTGGGCTGCCATTTGCCCATACCAATACGGCGGCCGTGAGTCAGGCACTCACGGGTATATTTATGCGCCTGTTGCAATGTTTCAAACAGAGAGAAGTCATGGCTGATATAGGCAGAGATACTGGCGGACAAAGTGCTGCCAGCACCGTGGAAATCTTGATTGATACGCTCCTGGGGATACTCTTTGAGCAGGCCGTGAATGTTGAAAAGATGCCCGGTCACAGTGTCTTTTTGATTTTTTCCATCGGTGATCAATACATGCTCTCCACCGAAGGTGAGAATTTCACAGGCGCAGGCCTTTAACCCATCGGCATCCGGGGCAAGTTGTCTTGCCTCTGAACTATTGAGCACAATAATGTCAGCCAAGGGTAAGAGCAGGGCACGAATAGCGGTAATAAACTTATCGCCGCCGGCCAGCTTGGCGATATTTAAGCCGGGGTCGAGAATCACCGGAATCTCGGGGTAGTCGATGAGAATGGTATGGATGGCCTCCATATTTTTAATGCTGCCACACCAGCCTATTTTAAACGCCTTAACCGGCATGTCTTCGAGTATGGCGCGGGCCTGCTCAATAATAACAGTGGTCTCGGCGGCCTCATTATGTTGCAGTGCCTTGCTGTCCTGGATAGATGCTGAGGTATTGATCGGACAGCAATGAACGCCGAGGCTGGCCAGGGTCTCGATGTCAGCCTGCAGGCCATCTGCACCCGAGGGGTCTAATTGAGAGAAGCTCACAACGACAGGTGTTTGGGTGTCCAGTGATGGCATGGGGCGTTCCTTGTCCAAGCGGCACGCCCTGATTCGAGCGGTAATCATATTGCAAAACTAATAAGGCCAGCAATGTTGCTGGCCTTATTAGTTATAGGTGCGATTGAAGAACTAGTCAATGTGTCAACTTTTTGGCTAAAACGGTCTGACAACGACGAGAATAATTGCCCCCAATAAAATAAATACCGGCAGTTCATTAAAGACCCTAAAGAACACATGGCTGCGCTGGTTTTGCTCCTCAGCAAACTGTTGCACAATCCTGCCGCACCAAAAATGATAAATCACTAAAAGCACAATCAGTGTCAGCTTGGCGTGCATCCATGTCGAGTGTAGATAATAATCGAGGTTGAAACTAAGCAACCACAAGCCGAAGACAATAGTGAGAATCATGAACGGAGTGATGAAACGATACAGCTTTCGCTCCATTAATTTGAGTTGGTTCTTGGTGTCCTGTGCTTCTACCATCGCGTGGTTAACGAACAGCCGTGGCAGGTAAAAAATACCGGCAAACCAAGCGACCATGAAGAAGATATGAAAGGCTTTGACCCATAACATTTAGCGGTAATCCTGTGATGGAGGGGTGAGAAGAAAAGTTTCGATATGTGCCAGTGTTAACACGCCAATGGCAAGACCTTCGCTGATAATGACTGTGGCATTGGTAGTGCTTTGAGTCATGCCATCACGCGCTCTGAGTAAGCTGGCACGGTCATCGAGCTGAGAGGCCTTTTGTCGCTGGTGTAAACGGTCGAGATTGATGCAGAGGCCGTTGTCGGCGACAACCGGCTGAAGGGCGGCGGTTGATAGCACATGGCTGTCATCGAAGATGATGTATTGGTAATCGGTTATCACCTGATTAAACCTGGCGCAGGATATGCTTTTATCGAGCACAATAATAGATTCCGACATATAGGCGCTGACGCCGACTCTGGCCAGCGATTTACTGATCGGGTCGCGGCGTAAAACCACCCCGTGCTGATTGAGTGCATTGTAGGGTGCCGATGGCTGTTTAAATATCTCTCGGTGGCAAATGTTGGCGATAACAATAACCAGCATTGCCGGGAATAAAATGTGGGCGTTAAAGGTCAATTCTAATAGTGCCATCAATGCCGCGAGGGGGGCATTTAATAAGGCAGCCATCATCGCGCCCATGCCAAGAATGGCATAGAGTTCGATGGCATGTTCGCCAGGGTACAAGGCCTCAACAGCCAACCCAAACAGACTGCCGATACAGCCGCCGATGACCAGGCTGGGGCCGATGATGCCGACCGGCATGCCAACGGCGGTGGTGACGGCAGCGGTGGCGAGTTTGAATAGTGCAATCATTACTAAGCTCTGCCAGACAAGATGGCCGTTGATAGCATTATTTAGGCTGTCGTAGCTGATGCCGAGAATTTCTGGCACCAACAAGGCACAACCGCCGGTGAAACAGCCGGCAACGAAAAAGCGCAGCCAAATGGGCAAATAATTCAATGTTGCCGTATATTTTTGAATCAGCAGAAATAAGCTGCTAGCTGTTGCGATCGTGAGGCCAAGTAGGATGATCCAACTCAGCTCAAAGAGATTGATAACCGAGATGTCAGGGGTTTCAATGAACTGCTCTGCACCAAAGAAGAAACGGCTGACAACGGTACCGGCAACAGCTGAGAGAATGACCGGACTAAAGCCGGCGATGGTGTAATCCATGATGACGACCTCCATCGCAAAGATGACACCAGCTATCGGAGTGTTGAACGACGCCGCGATGGCTGCGGCGGTGCCGCAACCAATCAGAATTCGCAGGCTATTGTCTGGTAGGTTAAGGCTGCGACCGACCCCAACACCGCTGGCAGCGCCAAGATGGACCGCAGGGCCTTCGCGGCCACCTGACTGCCCGGTGATCAAGGCCAGGCTACCGAGAAAGAACTGGGTCAGGGTGTTTTTCAACGGGATATGGCAGTTGTAGTTATGCAGCCGGGCAACAATATAGCTCAGCCCAGAGGCGCGGTGTTCTGTTGGTAGTCGGTGCATCATCAGCCCGATGATTAGAGCGCCGATGGCAGGAATTAAAAACAGTCTAAAATTAGTGAATTCAGAGAAGTCGACATTGCTGCTGTCGAGTAACCAAAGTGCCGAGGACCATTCAATAGCGGAACGAAAAAGTACGATGATGAGGCCGGTGGCAAGGCCGGTGATAATGCCGAGTACGGCATAGGGGATCAGCGCCCGTTCGTTGGCCAGCAGTCGATGGGTTGATCGAGCAGGTAGAATCGATGATAAATTGACGGCGGGCAGTTTGAACACGTAATTGGCCACTATAAACGGTGAATTATTATGGTGAATTCGATAGGATACCCGCAGTTAGGTTACTTATCGAACTACATCGCAAGAATACTATTTAAATGTTTTAACTGTCTGCAAAATTTGGCAGAGGAGATAATGTCGTGATTAGGGTTGGAATCGTGGGTGGGACGGGCTACACCGGTGTTGAATTGCTGCGTTTATTGGCGGCGCACCCTGAGGTTGAGGTCGCTGTTATTACGTCGCGCGCCGAAAAAGGTGTTCGTGTCGATGAACTCTATCCCAGCTTGCGCGGTCACTATGGCATTGAATTTACTACCCCTGATGCACAGCAGTTAGCAGAGTGCGACGTGGTCTTCTTCGCCACACCCCACGGTGTTGCTCAGGCAATGATGGCTGAACTCCTTGCCTTTGATACGCGGGTGATTGACTTGTCGGCCGATTTTCGGATCAAGGATATCGAGTTGTGGGAACAGTGGTATAACCAGCCACATGGCTGCCCTGAACTGGTCGCGGAGGCGGTTTATGGCTTACCTGAGGTGAATCGTGAGGCTATCAAGAGTGCTCGTTTGGTTGCCTGCGCCGGCTGTTACCCTACTTCTGTCCAATTGGGTTTGATTCCGCTGTTAGAGCAGGGCTTGGTTGATCCAAGTCGGTTGATTGCCAACGCTGCCTCCGGTGTTAGCGGCGCCGGCCGCGGCGCCAGCGTGGCGAATTTATTCGCCGAAACCAGCGATAGCTTTAAGGCCTACGCCGCCCCCGGCCATCGCCATTTGCCCGAAATAAAACAGGGGCTAACAGAGGCGGCGGGAGAGCCGGTTGGCCTGACATTTGTGCCCCATCTACTCCCTATGACGCGCGGTATACATGCCACACTATATAGCGAGTTAACGGTAGAGAATGTTGATTTACAAGGGTTGTTTGAAGAGCGCTACCGCGACGAGCCCTTTGTCGATGTGCTGCCTGCCGGCAGTCATCCGCAGACACGGTCTGTCAAGGGTACCAATACCTGTAGCATTGCTGTTCATCAGCCTCAGGGCGGTAACACAGCGGTTGTCCTGTCGGCAATTGATAACCTCTGCAAGGGAGCTTCTGGCCAAGCTGTGCAATGCCTCAACATTATGTTTGGCTTTGATGAGAAAACAGGCCTTAACAACATTGCAGTAGCACCTTAAATGTCGAAGCTATCGCAAGATATACCACTGGTCATTCACTACCAGCGCCAGCAGTTGATTCTGTTGGTGATCGGTATTGTTGTGTTGCTCGGTCTGATAGTGGGCGCTAGTTACTGGGCTGGCTACAACATTGGCTTTGATACCAAGGATGAGACCACAGCCTCTCTGGTGGCATTGCGCAGTGAATTTCAGAACACGACAAAAGAGCTGAGCGATAGTCAGCAGTTGTTGGCCAATGCGCGGGCCGATAATAATGTGTTGCAGTTGGCTCAGCAGTCGATCAGAGAAGACTTAAACAGCTATCGCCAGACTATCGATATGCTGCAGCAAGACCTACAGTTTTACCGCAGCGCGATTGATCCCGGTGATGACAACGGCCTCTCCGTTTATGATCTCGAGGTAGTGGGCACTGAAGATCCACTGAGCTTCCATTACAATATTGTCTTTGTGCAACGAGTGATGCGTCACAGTTTATTGAATGGCGTCTTGCAGTTGAAGATCGTTGGCTCGCAAAATGGCCGTGTTGTAGAGCTCGAGCTTAAAGAGGTGAGCGATACTGTCGACAGTACAGACATTAAACTTCGCTTTAAGTATTTTCAGAACATTGTCGGTGAGTTGACGCTGCCTGAAGGCTTTGAGCCGAAAGAATTACACTTAACAGCAAGGTCGATTGGGCGTGCCTCTAAAACAATCGATATGACTTATGCTTGGGAAATTAAAGAGAGCACTTAATGTTCGGAAATAAGAAAAAGACAAACTTTGCAAATGCCACCACGCTGATCGCCAGGGGCACATCGTTGCAAGGTGATATTCATTTTGAAGGTACACTTGAAATAGAGGGTACGATTAAAGGTAACATCACCGCCGACCCAGATTCTGGTGCCTCGGTTCGAATATTAGAACAGGGGGTGGTGACCGGTGATCTCAACGTGCCATCCGCTATAGTGAACGGTAAGGTCATAGGCAACCTCTACAGTAACCAACATCTCGAGCTTGCCAGTCAGGCGATTATCGACGGTTCTGTTCATTATAATGTGATAGAAATGGCCAAGGGAGCCCAGGTTAACGGTAATTTGCTGCACTCAGGCGCAGTAGAAATTAAAGCTATAGAGCATTTGGAAGAAGCAAAGGGAGAGTAACTCTTGTTCGCGACAGCTGTATTCGTTGCTTGGCAGTGAATATAGTTGACTGTTTTACTCGGGTTAGTGGATAATTAACCTGTCTGGCAGTTATTGCCGGATATGTTTGCGATTTAATGAGGTTTTTCGATGTCCACCGTAGAGCAATTTGAAATGTCCGACGCGATGCTAATCAGTGATGCTGCAGCCGGTAAGGTGAAAGCACTGGTTGAAGACGAGGGCAATACTGATCTAAAACTCCGTGTTTTTGTCACCGGTGGCGGCTGCTCTGGCTTCCAGTATGGCTTTACCTTTGATGAGCTCCAGGCCGAAGACGATACCTGTGTCAGTAAAGACGGTATATCGATGCTTATCGATGCGCTGAGTTTTCAATACCTTGCAGGCTCGCAAGTGGATTATACCGAGGGCCTGGAAGGTTCTAAGTTTATTGTTACCAATCCCAATGCCTCGGCAACCTGTGGTTGCGGCTCTTCTTTCTCGGTGTAAATTGTGTTTGCCGACAGGATGTCTCGATGGCTTTGCCGGCATAATCCATTGGTATTGGCTCTATTGCTGAGCTTTAACGCTGTCGTCGTGCAAGCGCAAACGCCACCGCCTTATCTTGCTGATATACGCCTTCATACTGCGGTTGAATTGTCTCAGTTACTGCAGCGAGCTGATGTATTATACAGCCAAGGTCAGTTAGCCGATGACGCCGCAGCACCCATAACCTTTATTCTTCATGGCGAAGAAGGGCGAGCCTTTCTGCAGAATAATTACCAGCAACATCATATGTTGGTTGACTTGGCAGCGAAGCTAACCGCGCTCAATATCGTGCAGATTAGAGTGTGTAAAACATGGTTGGGCAGCCAGGGCTTGATGCCTGAGCAACTGGTACCATTTGTCGGCACGGTTGAAAATGGCCCGAGAGCAGTCTCTGAGTTTAAACAGCAGCCCTACCGTTTCTTCTGATCAACTGTAGTAAATTCCGCCGAGTATTGTTTCTCTGCTGGCCCCAGTTATGCTACAAGCATTAGCTGTTCTGTGGTTGATAGTCTGATGGGCCAACCAGCCGAAGGCGCAGGCCTCAACCCAATCGGGGTCAATACCCAGCTCTGCCGTTGTGGCGACATGAAAAATCGGGTTTATTTCTGTAAGCCTCTGTTTTAACAGTGTGTTATGCGCGCCGCCGCCGCAAAGATAGAGGCTTTTGATTTTCTTTTTATACGGTTTTAATGAGTCGCTTATCGACTGGGCGGTCAGCTCGAGCAGGGTTCGCTGAACGTCTTCTGGTCGGTAGTTTTTGGCGCACAGATCAAGCTGCGATTGCAGCCAGGGCCGGTTGAACAATTCGCGGCCGGTGCTCTTGGGGGCGGACTGCTGGAAGTAATCCTCAGCCAGCATTTGCTTCAGTAGTTGATCAATGACTATGCCGGTATTGGCCCAATCGCCGTTTTGGTCATAACGGTGTCCAAGGCACTGTTCAATCCACGCGTCCATCAGCGTATTCCCGGGTCCGCTATCGAAGCCAAGAATCGTCTTATCTGTAATGATGGTAGGGTTGCTGATGCCGCCAATGTTGCAGATGGCGGCGCCGTCACCGTTTGTTCCGAGCATTCTGCGGTGAAACATCGGTGCCAGTGGTGCGCCCTGGCCACCGGCAGCAATATCTTTGCGACGAAAGTCTGCCACAGTGGTAATGCCGGTTTCGAAGGCCAAGGTGCTGGGGCAGCCGATTTGCAAGGTGAATGCATGCTGGCGGAGTGTTGTTTGGCTGTTGGGGCGATGCCGAATAGTTTGCCCATGACTGCCTATGGCGCAGATATCGCTGGAATCAATCTCGCTTTCGATCAGTAGCTTTTTAATGGCGGCAGCCTGGCAATAGGAAAAGCTTCTATCGACCCTGCCCATCAACTCAATCTCATTGTCGCCGGGTTGCATCAACTGCTCAATATTCCTGCGTAATGGGGCGTCCAGAGGGTGGCTAATGCTGTTAAGCAATTTGATGCAGCCCTGATCAATTTGGATGATAACAGCATCGATGCAATCGAGGCTGGTGCCAGACATCAGGCCAATATAGAGGTCAGCCACCGGTGTTGTTCTCATCGAGACTGCGATCCGCAAAGGTGTCGCCATGATATTGGGCTGCAATCATGTCGAGTTGACGAACAATCTGAGCGGTTTGTAAGGTGAAGTTCTCCATCTCGCCTTTGGCGATAGATTTAGCCTTTGGCAGTTTGTTCACAATTGTGCGAGGGTTGCGGTGCACGCCGTTGACAAGAAATTCATAATGCAGGTGAGGGCCGGTGGCATAGCCTGTCGAGCCGACAGTGCCAATAATCTGCTTCTGTTTAACCCGTTGACCCTTTTTGACGTTACGCTTATTGAGGTGAAGGTATTTGGTGACATAAGCTTCGCCGTGTTGGATGACCACATAATTACCATTGGCTTTAGTGTACCCTGAGGCTGTTACGCGCCCGGCTCCTGACGCGTAGACGGGGGTGCCAGTGGCGGCGGCATAATCGATGCCGCGGTGGGGGCGTTTAGTCTTGAACACCGGGTGTAGTCTGTTGGGGTTGAAATTGGAACTAATTCGTGTGAAGTCAACTGGGGATCGCAGAAAGGCTTTGCGCATACTAACGCCTTTCTCGTTAAAGTAGCCCGTGTCTCCCTTGCTGTCCTTGAAATAATAAGCCTGGAACACTTCACCGACATTAGTGTATTGAGCGGCAAGGATTTTTCCGGTGGAAAATGGTTCGCCATCGAGATACAGTTGCTCATATAGCACGGTGAAGCTATCGCCTTTGCGGGGATCTAGGGCAAAGTCCATTACGCCGCCAAACACATTGGCCAATTCCATAATAGTATTTTGCGATAGACCCGCGTCAATCCCTGCTAGAAACAGGCTGTTATTGATGGTCGCGTGGGCTTGCTTCACAATGACGTCAGGTGTTCGAGTAATCGTATCGCTGGTAAAGCTGTTGTCGACATTAAAGAATTGTACAGTCTCAAGCTTGTTTTTTTGGTACTTGAGTTTCTGGAGCTTTTTTTCATTATCAATTTGAAAGGATAGAATCTCGCCAGGGTAAATATTGCGCAATAGTTTAGCGTCGTCATTACCGGTGACAAAGCGATGAACTTCTGTCGCGCTGAGACCGGCGCGGGAAAATATCAGTGATAAATTATCCCCGCTGGCGACAGTGACGTCAGTCCATTGCTCGGCAGCAATAGCGGCGGGCTTCGGTAAGGCATGGCTGTCGCTGTCTTGGCGTGCTGCTGCAGGTTCGGCGATATTACTGTCTGGGGTTTTGTTGAGGTCCAACGTAATCTGTGAACGCCCAGGTTGGCTCTGTTCAAAATTGGTTAAAATTGTTGTAACGCCGATACCTAGCGCAAGCAGGCAGCCGAAAAGAAGGTAGGGCTTTTTGCTTCTAGGTGTGTGAATAGGCGGGTTGGGGGTGCGGGTCGCGCCCCGTTGTATGTTCGTCATAATGTGGTCAATCTCATACAGCTATATCGAGTAGAATCCAGTCGCCAAGATGAAATGAAGTGGCGGTGAATAACACTTGTAATTGGCAACGTATATTGTATTGTGCCGGTTAATAATCATGATCAATCTTTGTGCGAAAGATACATAACCTTTAATTCTGCCTTGATCAATTACTCAGGGCAAGGGATAGAGGTCAAGAGTTCGTAGAAATAATGCGAGAGAAATTACCTTTATGTCAGAAGCTCAGTCCCCTTTACTCGTTGACCTCGAAGCGCGAGGCTTAATTGCTCAGACAACGGCTCAAGAAGAGTTGCATCAGCATTTAAACGAGCAGTCTCAGACCGTTTATTGCGGCTTTGATCCCACTGCTGACAGTCTTCATATCGGGTCATTGGTACCATTGCTTGCAATGAAGCGTTTTCAGATGGCTGGACATAAACCGTTGCTATTAGTAGGTGGTGCAACCGGTTTGATTGGTGATCCATCGTTTAAGGCGCAGGAGCGCAAGCTCAATACTGGTGATGTAGTAGCTGACTGGGTCAACAAGCTGCGTGCCCAAGTGTCGCGATTCGTAGACTTTGACTGCGGAGACAACAGTGCGGTAGTGGTAAACAACCTCGATTGGGTTGGCGACATGAACGTGCTGGAGTTCCTCCGGGATGTGGGTAAGTATTTCTCGGTCAATCAGATGATTAAAAAGGAGTCGGTCAAACAGCGTATCGATCGAGACGATGCCGGTATTTCCTATACGGAATTCAGCTATATGCTGTTGCAGTCATATGACTTCGCCGAGCTTAATAAGCGACATGGTTGCACCATCCAAATTGGCGGCAGCGACCAGTGGGGTAACATCACCGGCGGTACGGAGTTGACCCGTCGGATGAATGGTAACCAGGCCTACGGTGTGACATTGCCGTTGGTGACGAAATCAGATGGCACTAAATTTGGCAAAACCGAAAGCGGCACCATTTGGTTAGATGCGAAAAAAACATCGCAATATGCCTTCTATCAGTTCTGGTTAAATACTGCCGACGCAGATGTATACAAGTTCCTGTCGTATTTCACCTTCTTAACACCAGAGCGCGTGACAGAAATTGAGGCGGCAGATATGGCGGCAGATGGCCGGCCTCAGGGGCAGTCAATTTTAGCCTCAGAGGTGACAAAGCTGGTGCACGGTGAGGAGGGTTTGGTTGCGGCCCAGCGTATTACCGAGGCCATGTTCAGTGGCGATATAGCAACGTTGTCAGAAGAGGATCTTGAGCAATTGAAACTCGACGGTCTGCCATCCAGTGATTTAGTGCGTAGCGGATTAGCGGATAAGCCACTGACAACACTGCTGACTGATTGTGGCATGGCTAAGGCGGGGCGAGAGGTGAAGGATGCTCTCGGTCGCAATGCCGTCTTGGTTAACGGAGTCGCCAAGGGTGCTGAAGATAATATGAAGGCGGATGAATGTTTTGCCGAGTCTGCAGCTCTCTTTGGTCGGTTCTACATCGTTAAGCTGGGTAAAAAGAAATACCATCTGATGGAAGTTGCTTAATACCTCTGTTTTAAGACATAAAAAAACCGGCGTCAGCCGGTTTTTTTATGTCTGAGATTTGGCGGCCGGTGTTTGGTTTGGGTCTGTATCGAGGCTTGTAGGGTGTGGGCTACGGGTAATCCCCTATCTGCGACGGCTTTTTAGCTTG